>NZ_JBLKNX010000003.1:0-324428 GCF_051414055.1 Halosimplex halobium | reverse complement strand
AACCGGGACAACTTCCCCAATGAAGCGGGAGATTTGGGTCATGGACAACCGGAGTCTCCCGCTTCAACTCCTTTGATTTAGCGGACTACTCCGACGCCATCTGGCGATTCAACGCAGCCGATGAACCCAAAGAGGAAACTATCGATGACTTAGTTGTTTTGGGAAGGGCTGGGCCGGAATTAATCAGTGACGGCAGACACACTGTTTGTCTCGGTGGGTGGTCTGATTCTAAGGGATTTGTCAGAATCTATCCGACTCATCTATACACCAACCAGGCCAAGCGGTGGAACGTAATTAAGGTTCCTGCTGAACAGGACAAAAGTCACGATTGGAGGGATGAGAGCTGGAAGATTCAAGGATCCAAGGAAGATTGGGACGATCTCTATGAGAAAGTTGAAGAGGTGGATAGACTATCTCGTGAGGACCAGATTCAATTAACTAAAGACATGCCGAAAACGTGTCCGAATAAATTGAATGATGAAAAAAAGAGCATGGGGTTAGTAGAGCCGGAAGAAATCCATAATGTCTCGCTCAAACCCGTGGAAGACCCTGATCCCATTCAGACAGATATGCAGGGTCACGAATTGAAATCTAAAGGAAGCTATCCTCAGAAGCTCTACATAGAATATACCTGTAGTGACTGTCATGCAAAGGGAAACCATAACCAGCACTGCATCGAGTGGGGAATTTTCCGTTATTGGGACAAGAATCCAGATAATCCAGAAGGTGTCATAGATGCGCTGCGACTTCGTGATGACGATTATAAAAAATTCTTTTTCGTAGGGAATCAAAAAAACAATCCAACTGGGTTCATCATCATTAGTATACTACGCTGGAAAAAAGATGAAATGCTCCAAAGCCGGTTAGATTCCTGGTGACATTTAGGGTCTTGGCAAAGGTTGGTTGCTGGCATCTAAACGTCCTTCGAGATACCGAAGTCCGATTCCTGTAATATCGTAGTTCTCTCGTTCTTGAGTCAGCGGTTCAATCATCTTTGCTCGGGTTAAATATCGGCACCTCTCTTCAACGCGACCGATTGAAGCAAATAGTGACACCTTTCGAGCAATATAGGGTGGTGATGACCACCCCTCTGCACGGAGTATCTCTAAAATCCGTTCATCAAGCGGGACCATCCAGTCTGCTGGTTTGCGCGACATGATTGGAGGGATTCGAGTTAGCTGTTGATTCCGGGACCATCCGTAGCGCCAGCTTCCCCATCGTCTTCCGACGAGCCGCCGCCGTTGATAAAGCGGTGGTTTTCAGCATCGTACTTGCCTTCGAGATAGGCTTTCCCCTCATCGGTAATTACGTACACTCCATTACCGATTCTGCGGAGTAGGCCGTTTTCAGCAAGCTTAGAACATCGACGAGACACCTGTGATTGTCCTACTTGGATATTCTCGTGATTTTTGAGATTCGATACCTTTCCGATGCCGTCATCGTCTGATTGGATGATCTCCAAGATTCGGTCGTCCCAGATAGTCATCCACGATCCGGATTGTCTCATTTAGTGCATAACTAGGCTAATTAACCAAGTTTGCTGGTTATTGAGATTGTTTGCAAGTGTGTACCTAATATGGGTTAGCGATGGATTTATGCATAAGTGGTGAAATTGTGCTGATGCGAGGCCCTGACTCGGTTGGCGAAGACTCTCCTCGGTCAGTGAAGGCGGGCGGTGCTGGAACACCGCCCGAAAAGGGGCTTCGTGTGATCGCCATGCACGAAACCTCTACGGGGAACAATCCCCGCACGAGAGTAGACGCATCGCCAACCGAAAGTTCTGACGTTGCCGAGTGTACGTTGTGCGGCGCGGGGGCCGATGGACTCGACGCCCGGATCTCGGCGGCTGTCTGTACCCGGTGCGCCAACCAGCCCATCGTGCTGGCCGACGGGGGTGTCGTCCAGGAGCGCCCACGGCTGGCGAGCCTGAGCGCGTTCCAGCGGGACATCCTCTGGGTGCTGAACCACCACGGCGGACTGAAGGGACTCGCTATCAAGTCGAAGCTGCAGGAGTACTACGACGAGGACGTGAACCACGGCCAGCTCTACCCGAACCTCGACCAGCTCGTCGAAGGGGGCTACGTCGAGAAGGGTGAGCGGGACAAGCGGACGAACGAGTACCGGATCACCGCCGACGGCAAACAGGCGCTCTCTCGCCGGCGCACGTGGACCGAAGCCGCGGAGGTGACGGACGCATGAGCCAGGGCGTCACCCTCGAAAAGTGCCCGGACTGCGACTCCGAACTCGTCCGTGTCTCCGCGGACGACGACGCGAACCCGCACGGCGTCCCGGTGGTCGCGTGTCCGGACTGTCTGGATGTCGTCCGAAAGGAGGGTCCGGCGTGAGCGAACGCCCGCAGTTCCCCATCGGCGCGCTGAAGGAACTCGAATGGCCGACAATCAAGATCGGCGAGTGCCCGGTCACCGGCGACGAGGCGTTCGTCATCGTTCACGACGACGAGCCGGACGAGTGCTACCACTGCGGCGCGGAGGTGAGCGCGTCGTGAGCGACGATCTGGAGCCGCTCGAACCCCGCGAGGCGTTCGAGATGTGGCTTGACCGCCAGCGGACGGAGAAGTCCGAGGCGACGGTGCAGTCGTACTACTACCGCGTGAAACAGTTCGTGGAGTGGTGCGAGGACGAGGACCGCGGCGACATCCAGAACCTCAACAACCTGACTGGCCGCGACTTTTTCCGGTACGACAGCGACCGCCGGAGCGACGGCCTGACGATCAACACGATCAAGAACCAACTGAACACGACGCGGCTGTTCTTGGAGTTCTGCGTCAGCATTGAGGGCGTTCCCCAGGGGGTACCACAGAAAGCGAACGTCCCGAAGGTCTCCAAGGACGAGCGGTCCGACGACACGACGCTGCAGCCGGACCGGGCGGAGGAGATCTTGGAGAACCTGTCCCGGTACCGCTACGCCAGCCGGGACCACGCGATGTTCGCGCTCGCGTGGTACACAGGGGCCCGCGTCGGCGCACTCCGTGGGCTCGACGTGGGCGACTGCTTCCTGACTGAAGACGATCTCGTCCCGCTCGACATCGACGACGACGAGGATATCCAGGCGCCGTTCGTGTTCTTTCGGCACCGCCCGGAGGAAGACACGCCGCTGAAGAATCAGGAAGCCGGTGAGCGCCCGGTGAGCCTCCCCGACGAGGTGGGCGAGGTACTGCAGGAGTACATCGACATTCGACGGGAGGACATCACCGACGAGCACGGCAGGGAGCCGCTGTTCCCGGCGCCGAAGACGGGGAGCCGCGTCACGAAGGGCGCGCTTAGGACTCGGATGTACATCTTGACCCAGCCTTGCCGGTTCGGAGACTGTCCGCACGGCCGGGATCCGGACGAGTGCAAGGCGCTCGAACACGGCTAAGAGTCGCAGTGTCCGTCAGCTCGGTCACCCCATCCGATCCGGTCGGGGAGTATCACGCACCAGCGAGACCAGGGTATCCCGCCGGAGGTGGTAAGCGCGCGGGTGAACGCGTCGGCCGAGGTGATCCGGACCCACTACGACCGGCCCAACCACCTCCGCCGGATGGAATCGCGCCGCCGACACCTCGATAAATTGGAATAGTAACTATGGAGAAAGAAACTGACTCAGCGGTCCATACCGCGCAAAATCCGGCGCGCTCGGCTCGGCGGTCCCACTCCAACTTTCCCTCTTCGGGATTTCCGCACAGTCCGAACCCGTACTGTCGAGTCCAGATACGGCCAGCGACGGCGGCAGTACCGTCCGGTCGTGGCCCCAGCCAAGTCCCACAGTAGACGACATCACCGCCACTCGTCTCGCACCTGATCTCGCACGACTCCACGAACAGATAACTGATTGATGTGAACTGGAGCGGCGCCGAAGTGCCCGCGCTTGCCGACGGTTGGCGAGCGGCACTGACGGAAGGTCAACGTATTAATCTATCTGGTTGAATTATTGACTACTGCACTATTCTCCCTGGGCCGAAATCTGTTTTTCCAGGTATAAACTTTTTCGCGGCGGTTCAACGGTATCTTGATGCGATTGTCTTGCTGTGTAATAGCCCGAAACTCGGGACTGAATACACAATTAGCAGAAACGACAGGGTGTCTTTAATATGGTATCCGGATAGTTGCGAGTTGCACACATGCAGCTGAAGCAGCTACTCAACGACGACGACGCGGTGTCGCCGGTCATCGGCGTCATCCTGATGGTGGCGATCACGGTCATCCTCGCGGCCGTCATCGCGTCGTTCGTCCTCGGGCTGGGTAATCAGGCACAGCAGGGCGCACCGACCTCGACTATCGGCTTCGAGTACGAGCAGATTGACGAGAACACTGCTAGTGGTCAGAGCAATTGGGGTGTCCTGAGCGTCTCCCACGACGGTGGTGATTCGATCTCGAATGAAGAAATCTACATCCGCGGGAGTGGATTCAATTCGAGTGGGGCAAACTACGCACCGGGGGCTCCGTTCATGGACTCGGTTGGCAGTGGACCGAGCGAACCACTCGAAGATTGGATCATCGATCAGGGGGGCTCGCAGATCCACCACGTCGACAGCGGCGCTTGGAACGGTACTGCCAGCGGCGACGACAGTGCAGTCGTCTCGGGTGACCGCGCAAATGTCTACGTGAGCTCGGACTACGAGATCAGCGTCGTCTACCAGGCTCAGGAGGGGGACACCTCCTCGACGCTGAACGAGCAGGAAGGTCCCGACGCCTAATTCGCGTCATTTCTTCCGTTTTATCGACCGTCGACCGCGTAGTGACATCTCCATCGACGACAGCCTCAAAACCGTTCGAGAACGTCCTCTAGAGCGGTAGCCCATACACAGATACGACGACTCGAGTGGGACACTACCCGCTACAACCCTTCTCTCGCTCGGACGACACCGCAATACCCTACAGAAATCCAAACCCGCAGTCACTCCCCGTCCGGAATCTCCAGCTCGCGCTTCCGCACGCTCCCGTTGCCCCGCCGTTCCAGCGCGACCACCTCCTCGTCGGTCTCGACCAGCACGCCCTCGCCGCCGGGGGTCTCCAGATTCGCGCGGATCACGTTCTCGCAGACGACGTTGCCCTTCTGGACGGCCTGCTGCTGGCGGGTGTGGCCCACGATCTGCGGCGGCGCGGACTCGCTGAGGAACTGGAAGTCGAGCCAGGCGATGCCGGCGCCGAAGGCGCGGCCGCCGCCGCGGCCGATGCCGAGCACTTCGCGGTACTCGTCGACGAGCCGTTTCTGGGTCGCTTCGTCGTCGTCGGTGCCGATGGCATCGCGGAGTTCCGTCGCGGCCTCGACGAGGCGGTCGTTGAGCCGGGCGGCGTCGTAGTCGCTGACGCGGCCGGCGTGGGCGTAGGTGAACGCGTGGCCGTCGTAGGCGGCGACGACGTGGCCGTCGGCGATGGCCTCGCAGAGCCGGCGGCGGTCGTCGTCCGTCCGCCGGCCGGAGAACCAGCTGTCCCAGCCCACCAGGTCCTGGAAGAGGACGCCCCACTCGTGGTTGCCGAGGGTGACGCGGACGTGGCCGGGCGGGGCCTCGCGGGCGAGGCGTTCGACGAGGTCGACGACGGCGGCGTTGTCGGGGCCGCGGTCGACCAGGTCGCCGTTGAACACGAGGACGGACTCGTCGCCGCCGACCCAGTGGAGCCGGCCGTCGCCGTCGGTCTCGACGAGCGGGTCGAAGTCGGGGTGGTCGCCGACGGCCGCCAGCGCGGAGCGGGCGGCGTCGAGGTAGCCGTGGATGTCGCTGATGCTGACGATACGCGGGCTGGACGCGTCGAGCGTGCCGGCGCCGTCGCGGGCAGCGCGGGGCATCGAGTCGTCGGAGCCGGGAGTGAGATCGAGCATGGCGGCGAGGGGATCGTCTGTCAACTGCGGGATACACCGCAGGGTGTCAAAACGGCTTCGGAGGGAAGCGGCCCGTGGCCCGGCAAACACAAAACTCATATCGCGGGGCTGAAAGAACGTAACCAGATGGACAGAGTGCGGCAGTGGGCGCGCGGCGCGTACGAGCGGCTGCTGGAACTGGAGCTGTCGGGGACGCCGAGCCACGTCGCGGTCATCCAGGACGGCAACCGGCGCTACGCGCGCCAGCGGGGCGACGACGCCTCCGACGGCCACCGCGCCGGCGCGCAGACGACCGAGCAGGTTCTGGAGTGGTGCCGGGAGGTCGGCGTCGACGAGCTGACGCTGTACGCCTTCTCGACGGAGAACTTCGAGCGCCCCGAGGAGGAGACCGAGGCGCTGTTCGACCTCCTCTGCGAGAAGCTCCGGGAGTTCGCGGACGCGGACCGCGTCCACGACTCGGGGGTCCGCATCCGGGCGATCGGCGAGACGGGGAAACTGCCGGAGCGGGTGCGCGACGCGGTCGACTACGCCGAGCGCCGCACTGCGGGGTACGACAACCTCCAGCTGAACATCGCGCTGGCCTACGGCGGCCGTGCCGAACTGCTCTCGGCCGCGCGGGACGTGACCCGCGAGGTCGAGGACGGCGCCCTCGGGCCCGACGATATCGACGTCGAGACGGTCGAACGGCGGCTCTACGAGGGACCGACGCGGGACGTGGACCTCATCGTCCGGACCGGCGGCGACGAGCGCACGTCGAACTTCCTGCCGTGGCACGCGAACGGCAACGAGGCGGCGGTCTACTTCTGTACGCCCTACTGGCCGGAGTTCCGGAAGGTCGACTTCCTGCGGGCGATCCGGACCTACGAACACCGCGAGGAGTCCTGGCGGAAGACTCGCGCCCGGCGGGCGCTCGCGCTCGTCCGCGCGCTCGGCGGTGCCGAAGTCAACGACGCTCGCCGCGTCCTCCGGCGGTTCAAGGACGCGCTCCCGAGCGCCGAACGCGAGGCGGTCGAGGCGGAGACCGACGCCGAGTTCGAACGTACCGCCGACTGACTGTTCTCTCTTCCGGCCGGGTTCCGATCCGACCCGGCTCGTTCCGATCCACCCGGTCCGACTCGGTCCGATCCGACCCGAGCTGTCCCAGTCCGTTCCGGGGCGCTCCGACCCGGCGGTTCGGTTCCCGACCGCGTGTCACTTGCACCCGTGTGACGGTACGCTTAAGTACGGGTGGCGTGTGACATCATCTATCATGGCACACTCCGGGTCGGACGCCGACGCGTTCGTGACGCACGGCACGCGGCCGCGCAGCGTCGCGCGGGCGAGCCGTCGGCTGGGGCTCGCGCTCCTCGGCGCGGCGGGACCGGCGGTCGTGACGGCGTTCCTGGTGGCGCTGACCCGTCCGGGGACGGTCGGTCCGGTCGCCTGGGTCGGCGAGGCGATGGCGACGCCGCTGGTCGGCACGACCGGCCTCGCCTGGGCGTTCCACGTCGCAGCGGTCACCGGACTCGCCGGCGTGTGGATCGTCGGCTTCGCGCTCGTCGTCGAGGGGTACTTCGGCGTCGAGTAGCGGCAGGGAACATCGAACGTCGCCACGCGGATTCTCCCGTCTATCGGCCGGTCAGTCGTTGCTGCGCGCTTCCGCCTGCGCGTCCTCCGAGTCGGCGGCGGGGCCGGCCTCACCGCGGACGTGGAAGCCGCCCGTCTCGGCGCGGCCGGTCAGTTCCCGCTGAGGGAAGGGGATCTTGATCCCCTCGTCCTCGAACGCCGACTTCACGGCGGTGACGACGGCGGAGACGGCCTTCCACTTGCGCGGCGGCGTGGGGTGGTCGATCCAGAACCGGGTCTCGAGGACGACCGCCGAGTCACCGAACGCCTTGGGGAACACCTGCGGCGGCGGGGCGTCGACGACCTCGTTGCACTCGGAGATGGCCTCGACGGCGACAGTTCGGGCGTGCTCGGGGTCGGCCTCGTAGTCGATGCTCACGTCGACGCGGATGCGCAGCAGGCCCTTCTGACTGCGGTTGGTCACCGGGCGGTCGGAGACGCGGTCGTTGGGGATGATGACGAACTCGCCGTCGAAGTTCTCCAGCCTGGTGTGGAAGATGGTGATGTCGGTGACGATACCCTCCTGGTCGCCGATCTCCACCCAGTCGCCGATCGTGAACGGTCGGGAGAACATGAGGACGAACCCGGCGATGAGCGAGCCGAGGGTCTGGCGGGCGGCGAACCCGACGACGATGCCGAGGAAGCCGGCGCCGACGAGGAGGCCGCCGAGGTTGGTGTCCCAGATCCCGAGGATGACGATCCCGGCGAAGCCGAACAGGAACAGCTGGGCGGTCCGCAGGAGGATCTCCTCCTGGTGGTCGGTCAGCCACTCCGCGTGTTTGCCGAGGTTGGCGACGGCGTTCGAGAGGTACCGGGCGACCGCGTACGCGGCGAAGAACACCGCCACGGAGCCGATCGCCCGCCCGAGGACGCGCAGCTCCTGGTCGTTGGTCGCCTCGTCGGCCAGCGACGAGAGGGCGGGGCCGTACCCCCAGAGATAGACGAGCGAGAGGCCGCTGCCGACGAGCAAACACAGCTGGGCGGCGCGCAGCACCGCGCCGCTGACGGCCCACTGGATCGCGGAGTCCTGTGCCCCCTCGACGAGCCGCGGGGCCACCAGCCAGCCGAAGCCCGCGACGACGACGAGCACTAGCACGGTGACGCCGAGCCGGGCGCCGAGCGACTCGAAGCCGGTGAGGAACGACCGGGCGGCGTCGACCGGCGTCGCCTGTAGCATACACCGCCCATCGTGAGTGAACGGTATTGGGCGTTGCGTTTGTTTCCCCCCGAGCACGGTGCGGGATCCGCCACCGTCGGGACTCGATCCAGGAGCATCGACCGCCGTGTCGCCCACCGTCTCTCATCACGCCGCCGCTCACGTCGGCGACGGCGTGCAGTACCGGTCCGGACAGCGAACCGACAAACGGGTGGGCGTCGTCCGGGCCGTATGAACCGCCGGTCGGGGTCGGGGCCGTGGTGGGACAGGCCGATCGTGGTCGGTGTCGTCTACGGGCTGACCGCGACGGCGTACACGGCCGCGTACGTCACGTTCGTGAGTCCGTACGGGCTGTTTCTCGTCTCGGCCGGGATGCTCGTCGCCTCGGCGACCGTCGCGGCGTTCCTCTCGGGCATCGCGGTCCGCCGACTGGAGGCTGCCGTCGACCCCGTGTCGAGGGTGCGAACCGACGCGTTCTCGGGGACGTTCGTCGGCTGGCTGACGCTGGTAGTCGCGCCGGCGCTGGCGCTGCTCGGGATGACGATCCCGATGTACGCCGGTCCGGTGACGAACGTCTCGCCGATCACGCCCCTGCTGATCGCCGGCTATCTCGTTACCATCGTCGGATACGGACTCTTCGGGACGCTGATCGCGCTCGTCGCGACGCTCGGGACGCCGATACTCGTCACGGGCGCGGTCGGTCTCGCGTTCGGTCACCTCCGCCGCCGGTCGAGTGTCGTGTCCGCCGCCCCGGCGGACGGGTCCGACGGCTGATCGGGTGACGCCGCGATCCCCGGTTCGAAGACGGAGCGAGAACTGAGCCGACGGCCCCGCTCAGACGCCGCGGTCCTGCATCTTCTCTTCCTCGGGCAGGTCGACGTTGGCGTCGCCCTTCATGCCCGCCCCGGTGTTGGAGGCGATCTCGGCGAGTTTCTCGGGGTCGTCCCAGTTGTTGACGGACTCGACGATGGCACGGCCCATGGCCTCGGGGTCCTCGGCGCCGAAGATGCCCGAGCCGACGAAGATGCCGTCGCAGCCGTGGTGCATCATCAGGGCGGCGTCGGCCGGCGTCGCGATGCCGCCGGCGGCGAAGTTGACGACCGGGAGTCGGCCCATCTCGGCGGTCTCGTGGACCAGGTCGGCGGGCGCCTCGTTCTCGCGGGCCCACTTTTCGCGCTCCTCGTGACTCGCCCCCTTCAGCTCGCGGATGGCCGATTTGATGTTGCGCTGGTGGTGGACGGCCTGGTTCACGTCGCCGGTGCCGGCCTCGCCCTTCGTGCGGATCATCGCCGCGCCCTCGTCGATACGGCGGAGCGCCTCGCCGAGGTTGCGCGCGCCGCAGACGAACGGCGAGGTGAAGTCGCGCTTGTCGATGTGGTAGCGGTCGTCGGCCGGGGTGAGGACCTCGCTCTCGTCGATCATGTCGGCGCCGGTCGCCTCGAGGATCTGGGCCTCCTTGGTGTGGCCGATGCGGGCCTTGCCCATCACCGGGATGGAGACCTCGTCGATGATCTCCTCGAGCGACGCGGGGTCGGCCATGCGGGCGACGCCGCCGCGCTTGCGGATGTCGGCGGGGACGGCTTCGAGGTTCATCACCGCGACTGCGCCCACGTCCTCGGCGATGCGGGCCTGCTCGCGGTTCACGACGTCCATGATGACGCCGCCCTTCTGCATCTTCGCGAACCCGCGCTTGACCAGGTCGGTCCCGCGGCGGAGTTCCTCCAAGTCCGTTTCGTCGGTCATGACCGCGACTTGGCGTCGGAATCACTTAACGAGTATCTTTCCTGTCGCGTCGGCGGTCGCCCGCCGGAGTCACTCCTCAGTTGTCGACTCCTCAGTTGTCGACTCGCCCGTCGTCGACTCCCCGGGCTCGGCGAGTTCGGAGACGGCGATCAACAGTCGCCCGTCGTCGAGCGAGGTGACCATCTTGGACTCGGCGAAGGTGCTCCCGTCCGACCGGAGGCCCTCGCTCCGGCCGGTCCACTTCCCGCCGTCCTCGACCACCGGCAACACGTGCTCTCTGATGTGGTCGACCTCCGGTTCGGGGTGGAGTTCGGTCCAGTGTTTCCCGACGATCTCGTCCGCGCTGTACTGGTAGTACGACGCGTACGTGTCGTCGGCGGTGTCGAAGCGGTCGTCCGTCCCGACGACGCCGACGCCGTCGAGCTCCGTCTCCGCCTCCGGGTCGAACTGACCGTCGGAGTCGACCGCCCGCGCGACTCGCCGGACGAGTTTCGTGTACTGGTCGCTCCCGAACCCCTTCCTGAGGTAGTCGGTGACCCCGGCCCGGATGATCTCCGCGGCGATGTCGTTGGTCTCCTCGCCCGAGAACAGCAGGACCGGGAGTTCCGGGTGCGTCTCTCGGAGCGACTCGAGGAACTCGATGCCGTTCATCTCCGGCATGTTGTAGTCGCTGATGACGACGTCGAACGACTCGTCGGACCTGATGCGGGCCAGTGCCTCGACCGGCGACGTCTCGGTCGAGACCGAACAGGCGATGTCGTCGTTTCGCTCCAGGTACAGCGCGACGAGCTCGCCCAGGTCCGGGTCGTCGTCGACGTGGAGGATCGTGATCGGTCCGTCGTCGTCGGTCATACCGTCCGGAGGCGATCAGCTAGAATAAGCGTACTGGGCCAGCTATCAGGAGCGAGACCGAGCGGCCGCCGCCGCCGAGCGGTCGCCCTCGGGGTGGTAACCCGACCGCGCAAGGTCGAAGCGGGCGTGCCTGGGTGTGCGTTCGCCCGACCGCTACCGTTTTGCGCACGGCGTCCACAGGGTCGGGCATGTCGGCCGTCTCCCGCGCCGGACGCCGGATCGAGCGGGCCGTCGCCCGGTACTTCGACGCCTCTCTCCCCGAGTCCGAGGGGCTCCCCGTTTACGTCGCGCCGCTGCCCGACTGGCTGGAGGACCTGGGGCTCCGGCTGGCGTGGCCCATCGCCCTCGTCAACCTCGTCGGCACGCTCTTCGGCTTCTGGTACTACGCCGGCCGACCGCTCGAGTTCGCGCCGCCGCTCGTCGAGGGACAGCTCGGCGCCGCCCCGCTGCTCGCGTACCCGCTCGTCCCCGACTCGCCGGTCGCGACCATGTTCATCGGCCTCTCGCTCGCCGCGTGGAAGCTCGACGTCGACGCCGGGCCGCTGCACGCGCTGGCCTTCTTCGGCTGTATCAAGCTCGGCCTGTGGACGCCGTTCGTCCAGCTGGTCCTCAACGGGCCCGGCGGCATCGCCGCCTGGCTCTACTGGTTTCTCGTCCTCAGCCACCTCGCGATGGCCGTCGAGGCGTTCCTGATCCATCGCTACGCCCGGTTCACGGTGGGATCGGTCGCCGTCGCGCTCGCGTGGTACGGGTTCAACGACGTGGTCGACTACTTCTGGCCGGTGCTGGAGGGGCCCCACCACACGTGGCTGCGCGCCGAGCCGTTCGTCGCGCCCGGCGTCCCGGACCACGCGGTCCTCGCACACGACCTGGCCGCGGCCTGGGCGGTCGTCCTCACGCTGGTCGCGACGTTCCTCGCGCTGGCGACCCGCGTCGAGAAGGTCAAGCGCGGCGGGGCCTGAGGGTCCCGCGGCGGGGGCCTCTCCTTCCACGCACCTTCCGCGCTCCATCCCCTTCCTGTCCTCTCAGTCGTCCGCGAGCGGACGCGAGCCCGTCTCGCACCCGCCGCAGTACCGGTACGTCTCGGACGCAAGCGGCGCGCCGCAGTCACGACAGGCCGCGGCGGCCGCCTCGGTGCCGGCCGAGAGGTCGGCGAACGGGTTCGCCCGCTCCCCGTCGTCGTCCTCGAAGAAGTGCGTCCGCTTCGGTCCCGGTCGCCCGTGGCGCGCGACGGTCACGAGCGTCGATACGGCGGCGAGCGACAGGCAGACTCCGGCCGCGGTCGCGAGTGACATCAGTTGGTTCGCCCTTCGAGTGTAGGCGCCTGTGGGTTTCGAACCGGCCAAAAATTACGATTCGGACGATCGATCGGGTCGGTTCGGGTCGCCGGCCGCCCGCGGGATCCGGCGACTGGACGTCCGAGGCTCGATCTCTGTCGGGAACTCCGGGAAGGAGCTTCCGCGGTCCGAAGCTATACCTCCGGGTCGCCCATCTCTGAGGTATGGTATCGTTCACCGATTCGGAGCGCAGGGCGTTCGCGCGCGACGGGTTCCTCGTGCGCGACGACCTGCTGTCCGACGAAGTCGTGGCCGACGCTCGCGCGGCGGTCGTCGACGCGATGGACGCCGACCCGGACGACCCCGACGCGGTGCTCGGTCGTGGGTACGAGGTGGCCCTGGAGGGTGTCGACGGGGCGCCGCTGACGGCGGTCGCCGAGCGGCTCTACCCGGCCGCCGAGGCGCTCGTCGGCGAGGGCGTCCTCGCACCCCCGAGCTCGGGGATGCAGGTGGCACTCGCGTTCCCGGACGGCGACGCCGCGGACCCGGTCCCCCCTGCCAGGACCGTCGAGGGCCACCTCGACGGCTACGCGGCGTTCGACGAGAACCCCGAGGTGACGACCTTCCAGCTCGGCGCGGCGGTCTACTTCGACGACGTGGGACCCCGCGGCGGCGGGTTCACCGTCTGGCCGGGTTCCCACCGCGCGGCCGCCGCGTACTTCGCCGACCACGCGCTGGAGTCGGTCGGCGGGACGCCGAACAACGCACAGCTCCCCGCGACGGGCGACGAGCCCGGCGAGTGGGACTACGACCGCCGGCTGCACGACCAGTGGGACCCCTACGAGATCGCGGGGTCGGCTGGCACCGTCGTCCTCTGGCACGGATTGTTGACCCACGCGGCCGGGATCAACACCGGCGAGCGCGTCCGGATGGCCGGCATCGAGCGGTTCGCCCGCGAGGACATCGAGGACGTTCGTCGGGACGCCGCTGCCAACCTCTTCGAGTACTGGCCCGCGATGGCCGGCGTCCCGTTCGTCGAGGGCGGCGAGCCGGTCGTCCCGGAGTGAGTCGGGGTCGGTCCCGGTCGAACGGTCCGTCTCGGCCGACCGAACGGAACGCCTACGACACTCGCCCGGCTATCGGCCCGCGATGACCGCCACGCTCCTGACGCGCGACGGCGATCCAGTGGCCGGGGAGTTCGTCGAGCGGGCCAACCGCTTCGTGGTCCGCGTCGACTTCGGCGACGAGGGCGAGGTCACCGGCGTCGGCGACGCCTACCTCGGCGACCCGGGGAAGCTTCGGGACATCCTCGTCCCCGGCCACGAGATCCGCTGCGAGCCCGTCGACGACCCCGAGCGGGCCACCGACTACGACGCCGTCGCGGCCCGCGTCGGCGACACCTGGGTCAGCCTCCGCGCGGCGCTGGCCAACGACCTGTTCGCCGCGGCGCTGCACGACGGCCACCTCCCCGCGTTCGACTGGGCCGAGACCGTCGTCCGCGAGCCCGAACTGCCGGACCACGGCCGGGGCGACTTCCGACTCGAATCCACGGACGGCGAGCGCGTCGCCTACGTCGAGGTCAAGTCGACGACGCACGTCGAGGACGGCGTCGCGAAGTTCCCCGACCGACCCACGGAGCGGGGGCGTCGGCACCTCCGCAGTCTCGAATCGCTGGTCGAGGACGGGACCGAGGCGCATCTGGTCTTCGTCGTCCAGCGACCGGACGTGGTCCGGTGGGCACCGTTCCGCGATGTCGACCCCGAGTTCGCCGAGTTGCTCGGGCGGGTGGTCGAGTCGGGGGTCGACGTGCGGGCGGTCGCGACCGAGTTCGACCCGCCTCGATACCGGCTCCGGGAGACGGATCTGCCGGTTGAGACTGTCTGAAAGGACGGAAACGGAGCTGGCCCCGGTCAGCCGACGATCAGGACCGCCGACTCGGTCTCGATCATCTCGCCGTCGCCCGAATACGTCCGTTCCTCCTCGATCTCGTACATCTCCGAATCTAACTCGACGCCGGCGACGTGCAACCGGCCGTCGACCTCCTCGAAGTCGCCGGCCTCGATGGCGGCGTCGATGTCGCCGACCTCGCTGCCGTACTCGGGGCCGACCAGCGAGTAGTCGAGGTCGACGCCGGTAACCTCGGTGGTGACCTCGGGCGCCTCGTCGAGCGTCTCAAGCTCGGCGACGTGCATCGCCTCGGCGACGGCGTCCTCGAAGCCCGCAATGGTGCCGTAGACCTGGACGCGGTCGAGGTCGGCGTTGAGCGCCAGCCCGTTGTCGGTCTTGTAGCGGCGCAGCGCGGCGATGACCTCCATCGCCGTCTCGCCGGCCGCCAGGTCTGCCTCGTAGCCACGCGTCTTCGGCCAGTCCGTCGTGTGGATGGAGTCGAGGCCCTCAGCGCTCTCGGCCCCCGCATCACCGTCCGCGTAGAGGCGGTGCCAGATCTCCTCCGTGACGTGCGGGAGGAAGGGGGCGAACAGCTTCAGGAACGTGCGGTGGGCCGTCAGCAGTGCGTACTCGGTCGAGCGGGCGTCGGCCCCACCGTCTGCGTCGTCCAGCCGCTGTTTCGCGATCTCAAGGTAGTCGTCGCAGAAGCTGTTCCAGAAAAAGGACCGCAGTTCGTTGCGGGCCTTCGAGTACTCGTGGTCCTCGAACTGATCGGTGAGCGAGGCGACGGCGTCGTCCAGCTCGGCGAGCATCCAGCGGTCGACGGCCGCCAGGTCCTCGTCGGCCGGTTCCTCGACCGCGTCGGGCTCCGGGGTCAACTGGTCGATGAGCCGCGAGGCGTTCCAGAGCTTCTGGAGCAGGCGCTCGCCGGCTTCGAGGTCGCCTTCCTTGTACGGGAAGTCGTCGCCGACGGAGGCGCTGGCCGACCAGAAGCGGATAGCGTCGACGGGGTACTGATCCATCACCTCCTCGGGCAGGACGACGTTGCCCTTCGAGGAGGACATCTTCTCGCGGTTCTCGTCGAGGACGTGCCCGTTGATCATGACGCTCTCGAAGGGGACCTCGCCGGTGTGCTCGTAGCACTTGACGACGGTGTGGAACAGCCAGAAGGAGATGATGTCGTGGCCCTGCGGCCGCAGGTCGAACTGGTACAGCTCCGGCCGCTCCATCGTGAACTCCTCGCTCTCGGCGTCCCAGTCCCAGCCCGCGTTGATCAGCGGGGTGAGCGACGAGGTGGCCCAGGTGTCGAAGACGTCCTCCTCGGGGCGGAAGTCGCTCCCGCCGCACTCGGGGCAGGCGTCGACCGGCGGCTCGTCCGCGAGGGGGTCGACCGGGAGGTCGGCCTTCTCGGCCACGACCGTCTCGCCACAGTCGTCGCAGTACCAGACGGGGATCGGGATGCCGGAGTCGCGCTGGCGGGAGATACACCAGTCCCACTCCAGGCCCTCGATCCAGTGCTGGTACCGGGTGAACATCTTCTCGGGGTACCACTCCATCTGCTCGCCGGCCGCCAGGTACTCGTCGGTCCGGTCGAGCATCTCGACGTACCACTGCTCGGTGACGAGGTACTCGACCTCCGTCTCGCAGCGCTCGTGGACCTGGACGGTGTGGTCGTGGTCGCGGCTCTCGACGAGCGCGCCGGCGTCATCGAGGTCCTCGATGATGGCCTCGCGGGCCTCCTCGGTGGACATCCCCTCGTAGTCGCCTGCGAGGTCGGTCATCGTGCCCGACTCGTCGATGGCGATGCGCAGCGGGAGGTCGTGGGCCTGGTACCACTCGATGTCGGTCTGGTCCCCGAACGTACAGCACATGACGATCCCGCTGCCGGTCTCCAGGTCGACGCGGTCGTCCTCGATGATTGGGACCTCCTGGCCGAAGATGGGGACCCGCGCCGTGCCGCCGACGAGGTGGGCGTTGTCCTCGTCGTCGGGGTGGACAAACACGGAGACACAGGCCGGCAGGAGTTCGGGGCGCGTCGTCGAGATGGTGAACGTGGCGTCCTCGTCGGCGGGCCCCTCCCCGGTCTCGACCAGATCGAAGTGGATGTCGTTGAACTTCGTGTGCTTGTCGGCGTCCTCCTGTTCGACCTGGGAGATGGCCGTCTCGCAGTCCGGACACCAGATGGTCGGCGCGCGCTGGCGGTACTCGCGGCCCTGCTCGTAGAGGTCGATAAAGGAGAGCTGGGAGATGCGCTGGACGCGCGGCTCGATGGTCTTGTAGGTCTTCGTCCAGTCGATGGACATCGCCAGCGACTGCATCTGCTCGGTGAACTCCGCCTCGTACTCCTGGCAGACCTCGCGGCATTTCTCCTGGAACTCCCGGCGGGTGTAGTCCTGGTGGCGGATGCCCAGCTCCTTCTCGGTGAGCCGCTCGGAGGCGATGCCGTTGTCGTCGTAGCCGAACGGGAAGAAGGTATGTTCGCGGGCCATCCGGTGGTACCGCGCGGCGAAGTCCTGCAGTGTGTGCGCGTAGAGGTGGCCCATGTGCAGGCTCCCTGAGACCGTCGGCGGCGGCGTGTCGATGGAGTAGACGAGGTTCGAGTCGACCCCCGGCTCGGCGTCGTACTCGTAGGTACCCGCCTCGACCCAGCGGTCCTGCCACTCGGGCTCGACCGCCTCGGGGTCGTACTCGCCGGGGAGCGACCCCCCGGTCTCGCGGGACTCCGAGGCGTCGGCGTCCCCGGCGTCGCTGTCGGCGCTCATCGCTGCTCACTCCCGGGCGTCCCTCGTGCTCGGGGTCCGAGCGCGGCGGCTGTCGGGCGGTGCGTGCTGTCGGTCGGTATCGTGGTGTCGTACATCGGTCTGTCTGTCGGCCGGTCGTCGAACGGTGCGAACGCGGGGTCAGAATGGGGGTGGTGTGGGGCTAGGGAGCCCCTACACGTACGGCGGCTACGGACAGCCAGGGCTCGTTCGCGACGCGAGCGGCGGCTCCGTCGAACGGCCCTGTCATCGGTAGAGAGTGGACGAGGCTCGAAAATAACTCTTACGTCATCGCCACGGCCGCTCCGCCCGTGGTTCCCGCCGGCTCAGTCGTCCCCCGACGGGCTGGGGGTCCATCGCTGGGGACCGTCGTTCCCCCGCTCGTCGCGCTCCCCGCCGTCGTCGCCGCCCCGGTTGTCCCACCCCCCGTCGTCCGACGGCGCGACCGACTCGCTGCCGTCGCGCCGCGACCGATTGCTCTCCGGAGGCCCGAACGCGAGCGCTGACACCCCGTATCCCCCGCTCGCTTCGCGCCCGGGCCCGAACGCCGGGTCGGTCCGCTCTTCGATGAACTCGTGTCGGAGCAGTTCGCCTCGGTCGCAGTCGAACGACCGGTCGCCGCAGTGGAGCGTGGGCATAGCGGTATTTATAATGACAAAACATTATAGTTTTGGGCCCGGATTTAACCGGCTCTCGTCCGTACCGTCGCCCATGCGCGCTGCCAGGCTCCACGAGTACACCGAGGACATGGCGAACGGGCTGACCGTCGAGGAGGTCGACCGGCCCGAGGTGTCGGCAGGCGACGACGTGGTCGTCGAGGTCGAGGGCGCCGGCTGGTGCCAGACGGACAACCACATCATCGAGGGGATGTGGACCGACTACGTCGACCAGGACCTCCCGCTGACACTCGGTCACGAGAACGCCGGGACGGTCGTCGAAGTGGGGGAGGACGTGCGGACGGTCGAACCCGGCGACCAGGTGATCTGCCACCCGGTCCAGACCTGCGGGGTCTGCCGGCCCTGCCGCGAGGGCGAGACGATGTACTGCGAGAACCAGTCGTTCAACGGCCTCACCGTCGACGGCGGCTTCGCCGAGTACCTCCAGACCGGCGAGCGATCGGTCGTCCCGCTACCCGACGGCGTCGACCCCGCCGACATCGCGCCCCACGCCGACGCCGGGATCACCGCCTACCACGCGGCCAAGCGGGCCGTCGCCGACCTGAACCCCGGCGATACCGCGGTCGTGGTCGGCGTCGGCGGCCTCGGCCACATCGGCCTCCAGTGTCTCGACGCGATGTCGGCCGCCGACATCGTCGCCGTCGACCTCAAGGAGTCGGCCCGCGACCTCGCCGAGGACCTGGGCGCCCACCTGACCGTCGACCCCGAGCGCGAGGACGTGCCCGCAGTGGTCGACGACTTCACCGACGGCTCGGGCGCCGAGCAGGTGCTCGACTTCGTCGGCGCCGACGAGACGACCGCGCTCGCGCCCGACATCGTCACCGCCGGCGGCGACCACCAGATCGTCGGCTACGGCGGCCACATCCACGAGCCCTCGCAGGCGCTCGTCAACGGCGAGTTCGCCTACCAGGGCAACATCGTCGGTCAGTACACCGAACTGCAGGAACTCGTCGCACTGGTCGAGCGTGACGAAGTCGACCTGCACACCAGCCGCTACGACCTCGGCGAGATCAACACCGTCGCCGAGAAGCTCGAACACGGCGAAATCGACGGCCGCGCCGTCATCACGCCGTAAGTACTCACTCGAACAGCTTCCGCGGCGGGCGCTGTCGTCTCGGACGCTCACGGGCGGTGCCGTGTCGCGTCTCCCGGGGCGTGGGAGCTACCATTTTATCCGCGCCCTCCGCGTAGTCAGTCCATGCTCTCGCGAATACTCGTTCCGATGGACGACTCGGAGATGGCCCGGCGAGCGCTCGAATACGCCCTCGAGAACCACCCCGACGCGGAGATCACCGTCCTGCACGTCGTGGGCAAACCGTCCCCGTGGGGCCTGGAGGCCACGTCCCTCGCTCTCGAGGAGGACGTCGAAGAAGCCGCCGAGGAGCGCGCGGAGGACGTGTTCGACATCTCCCGGGAGCTCGCCGCCGAGTACGACGCCGAAATCGCCACCGAGATCGAACTGGGGCATCCCGCCCGGGCGATCCTGGACAGGGCCGAGGACGTCGACGCCGTCGTCGTCGGGAGCCACAGCGGTTCGCTGTCCGACCGGCTGGTCGTCGGGAACGTCACCCAGAAAGTGGTCCGCGGGTCGCCCGTCCCGGTCATCGTCGCCCGGTGAGTATCAGCGCCCCGGGTTCGGCGACTCCGCCGAAAGCCAGCGGATTCCCACGAACTGCCCCTTCTACACGGAGTCGACGAACGACTCGTAGGCCCGCTCGACCCGCTCCTCGTCGGGCATCCCGGAGTGGACCCACAGCCCCCAGGTCCACGACCGCGACTCCCCCTCTTCCAGTGTCTCCACGGTCCCCCAGGTCGGGTTCGCCGCCAGGAAGCCGAACGGCTCGTCCATGACGAACCAGTTGACCGGCTCGTCCCCGTTGTCGGGGTGGTCGAACATCGCGATTCCGGCCGACCAGGGGTCGCCGACTGCGGCCGCGCCGGGCCGCCCGTCCAGCGGTCCCGAGTAATCGCACCACCGAGCGGCGGGGCCACTCGCGGCCCGCGGCGGCGACGTTTCGCCCGGGTCCTGCCCGTCCGGCAAGAGGACGCGACCCTCGCGGAGGCTCCGCGCGAACCGCAGGCTCAGGCCGCTGTAGTGGCCGTGCAGCGTCTCGCTGGAGAGATGTCGCCGTTGCTCCAGCGCGGTCAGTTCCTGCTCCCACGTCAGCAGGTACCCTTCGTCGCCGGGCTCGCCGATCCGGATTGTCCGCTCGTCGTCGAGCAACTCCTCCCCGGCGTCGGTCCGCCAGGTGGCCTCCTGTCCGAACTCGACACCACCGTCGCTCGCTTCACGTACCTCGTAGTCGCCCGCTTCGGCGTAGCCGTGAGGGTTCCCGGCGGCGGCGCTGGGTTCGGACTCCCAGCAGTTGACCCCGTCGACGAGCTTCTGGCAGAAGAACAGGCCGAAGTGCCAGGGGTGGTCGTGTGGCGACGACACCACGAGGTTCTCGCCGGGCTTCGTATCCGCGCCGGGCGGCAGCGCCAGGGTGTCGAACCCCGGTTTGCTCCCCGCCGGCTCCGCGTCGTACCGGGCGATCAGCGTCCCGTCGACGGACACCGATACCGCACCGTCCGCGACAGCAGTCTCCAGCGTCATCGCGCGGCCTCCCGTGCGTCGGCCAGCACCTCGTCGGTCGCCACGCGCTCGCCGTCCCGCGCCGCGCTCCGGTAGATCGCCCGGATCGCGGCCATCGTCCCGAGGTTGTCCCGGCCGCTCGTGAGCGGCTCCGCGCCCGGCTCGACGCAGTCGACGAAGTGGAGGATCTCGTTGACGAACGCGTCCGAGGTGGGGAGGCCTGTCCCGCCGCCCTCGACCTCGTCGAAGTCCTTCCGCGAATCGGGGTCGTCCCGGGTGTTGATCCGCGGCGTCGGCGAGCCGACGTAGCCCTCCTGTTGCTGACCGTCCGGGAGCGTGTGGACCGTCCCGTCGTCGCCCAGCAGCCAGAACGACTCCGTGTAGGGCATCGCGGGCGCCGAGAGCGCGACCGAGAAGTCGGCGATGGCGCCCGATTCGAACTCCAGCATCCCCGTCGCGTAGTCCTCGGCGCCGTCGAACGCGTCGTCGACTGTTCGGGTCCACGCCGCGGCCCGTTTCACGTCGCCGAGGTAGTACCGCAGCAGGTCGAGCTTGTGGACGCTGTAGCCGATGACGCCCCCGCCGCCGGCCTTCTCCCCGTCGTAGAGCCAGTGACCCTCCGGGAACAGGTCGGCCTGGTTGACCAGCGCGTCACAGCGGGCGTGGCGGATCTCGCCCAACTCGCCCGCGTCGACACGCTCCTTCAGCGCGCGATACGGCGGGTGATACCGCTGCATCTGCCCGACCATCAGGGTCAGGTCGCGCTCGTCGGCCAGTTCGACGAGTTCGACGCAGTCGCTCAGTGAAGGCACCAGCGGCTTCTCGATCAGGACGTGCTTTCCGGCCTCCAGCGCGGCCTTCGCCACCGGGTAGTGGACGTGGTGGGGCAGCGCGATGTCGACCGCGTCGATGTCGGCCTCCGACAGGAAGGTCTCGTGGTCGGTCCAGGAGTCGACGCCGAAGTCGTCGGCCACCGCTTCGGCCTTCCCGGCGTCCACGTCGCAGACGCCCGCGAGCGTCGCCTGTTCGGGGTGGTCCTCGTAGGCCGGCAGGTGCAACTCCGAGATCCCGCCGGCGCCGATGAGTCCGATCCTCGTCATGGACTCCTCTCGGTCCCCGGCGGTCTTTACCCTTGTCGCGACGGCGGATCTCGCTCGGAAACGTCCACTTCAGTCGTCGGAGTGCGCCCGGACCCACAGCTCGCCGATCCGCGACAGCCGCGTCCGGTAGGACTTGCCGTGTTCCTCCTGTTCGATGTAGCCTTTCCCGCCCGGGCCCAGCCGGTCGACGTTGTAGATGACCTTGGATCGAAAACTGTCGGTGTACTCCTCGCCGAGTTCGCGGGCGAGTTCCTGGGCCAGCTCGGAGACGGACTCGAACTCGCCGTGCTCGCCGAGCGTGAAGAGGATCAGCTCCTCGAAGGGCTTGACGTTCGAGAACGACGCGACTGGAAGTTCGAGGATGTGCTTGCCGTCGAACTCCTTGGCGCCGATGGTGGTGCCGCGCTCGTCGAACTCCGAGAGCAGTTCCTCGGCCGCGTCGAGGCGCTCGTCGACGCGGTCGGCCAGGTCTGGGTCGTCGACCGCGCCCTCCAGGTCCGAGAGCAGGTCGATGCCCCGCCGGAGTTCCTCGGCGAGTTCGGTTTCGAGGTACTTCTCGGGGACGGTGTAGTAGGTGTGGATGCGCCCGCGGTCCTCCTCGCGCTCGACCATGATGGAGTGGGCGGCTGTCGCGAAGGCAAAGGAGACCGTGCGGGGCATCGCGGAGATGTTGACCCAGACGCCGGCGTCGTCCTCGCGGTCGAGTTCGGCGTTGATGAGTTCGAAGGCCTGCTCGAAGGCCTCGTCGTAGTCGTAGACATCCTCGACGACGAACCGCTCGGTCTCGGCGCCCAGGAGGTTGCGGTAGTCCTGCTCAAGCTTGGCGGCGAGATTGCGGGAGTACTCGACGTTGGCCTCGCTGCCGACCGCGCCCTCCAGCAGGACGACGCGGTCCACGTCGAGCCTGTCGCGCACCAGCGGCGCGATCAGCCGGTCGTAGTCGAACCCGACCGGGACGATGTGTGTCTGCATACCCGGTAGGTGGCTCCCGCGGCGTATAAAGTCCGTAGACTCGGCGGACCGGTGGGCTACCCCCCCGGTCGATCAGTCCGCGCCGGTGGCGTACACGGTCGCGTCCGCGTCGGGACTCGCGCTCGTCACCAGGGAGACGCCGACCGTCAGGACGAGCCCGAGGAGCATACACCAGACGGAGATGCTCCAGCCGAGCAACGAGCCGGGGACGAGTCGAACCGTCCCGACGACCGGGAGGTGGACGGGGACGGCCGGCAGTAGGACCCCGGCGACGTAGACGAGTTGGCTCCCTCCGATCCCGGCGTACATCCCCCAGCGGGTCGTCCGTCCCCAGTACAGCGCCACTCCCACGGGCAGCGCCAGTTGCGCGAACCCACCGAACGCGGTGTCGCCGATCTGCAGCAGCGACGCCGGCTGGAACAGGCTCGCGACGAACGCGAGGGTGGCGAAGACGGCGACGCCAACCCGACCCAGGAACGCCTCGCGCGCCTCGGAGGCCTCGGCGACGAGCGGGCGGTAGATGTCGCGGGTGAAATACGAGGAGCCCGATAGCAGCATCGAGTCGCTGGAGGACATCATCGCGGCCATCGCGCCCGCGATGACGAGCGCCGCGAACCACGCGGGCGTGTACTCCGCGAGCAGCAGCGGGAGGACGTTCTCGTTGGCGCCGGCCTGGATGCCAAGGCCCCGGGCCCACGACCCCAGCATGAACGCCGGGACGAACAGGAGCACCACGAGGACGGGCCACAGCGGGAGCGTGCGCTTGATGACGGCCTTCGACTCGGCGACGAAGAATCGCTGGTTGACCTGCGGGAACATCGTGACGCCGAAGGCGATGGAGATGGCCGTCGAGAGGATGTACTCGGGCGTGTACGTCCCGCCGCCGAGCGCGAGGAAGTTCCCCTCCACGTCGCCCAGCGTCGCGGTCGCCGAGCCGACGCCGCCGACCGCGCTCGCGACCCAGACGAACGCGGCCCAGACCATCAGGAGCATGAACCCGCCCTGAAGCGTGTCCGTCCATGCGACGCCGCGCATCCCCGAGAGGGCGACGTAGCCGATCATGAAGAGGGTGATCGCGCCCGCGCCGGCCCAGTAGGGGACGGCGCCGCCGGTCAGCGCCTCAACGGCCGTGCCGGCGCCCTGCTGCTGGAGCATCACGTACGGGAACAGCCAGAAGATGCTGACGCCGGCGACCAGCAGCCGGAGCCGGAGCGACCCGAAGCGGTCGCCCAGCATCTCGCCGAGGGTGACGTAGCCGTTGGCCTTCCCGACGAGCCACTGCTTGTACCCGAGGACGTACCACAGGATCGCGAAGATGACGCCGTCCATCAGGCCCATCACGAGGATCCACTCCGGGCCGGCGCCGTAGCTGATGTTCGGGCCGGCGAAGAACGTGAAGGCCGAGAGCAGCGTCGCGAACGTCGTGAACAGGAGGACGACCGTCCCGAGGGTCCGGCTCGCGAGGTAGTAGTCCTCGGCGGTCCGCTCGGTCAGGCGGTAGGCGACGACGCCGACCCCCAGCGCGACGAGCATGTAGGCCACGATGATCCCGATCTGCAGGGCGGTGTCAGCCATCGCGACCCACCCCCTCGACGCCGAGGCCCCACGCCCGCCGCGTGAACACCCAGAGGGCGACCGCGACCAGACAGAGCCAGCCGACGTGGTAGGCGACCCACACCGGAAGTCCCGCCACGACGCCGTCGGCGCCCCACATGAACCACGGGACCGCCAGCGCCGCCAGCGCGACCGCCACCGCTGCCCAGCCGACCACCCGCGTGCGCTCGTTCATGTACGCCCCTTTGGCTACTCCTCCCTTAACCTTTCGTCGATCGCCTACGAACGATACGTTCGAAGAAGATTTCTCTTCGACTTCGCGGAGGCGGGCGAGCCGCCGCGCCGCGGTGCGGAAATTTCGGGGGCATCGGCAGATATTACAGTCGTCGAGTGACAAGTTACGGGTTGTTCCATGGGCGGGTTCATGGACGGCGGTTCACCATCATCCACACCACCATCACCACGCCCCCGACCGGGGCAGTTCACCGATGTACGACTCAGCCAAGTATCTGATCCACGCGGACATCAGGACGGGCGGGGTGGTCGAGCGAAGTGACGTGGTCGGCGCGGTCTTCGGGCAGACCGAGGGCCTGCTCGGCGACGAGCTCGACCTCCGCGACCTCCAGGAGTCCGGCAAGCTCGGCCGCATCGACGTCGAGATCGAGTCCGAGCGCGGGAGTTCGTTCGGCGAGATCACGATCGCCAGCGGGCTCGACCGCGTCGAGACGGCGATCCTCGCGGCCGCCCTGGAGAGCATCGAGCGCGTCGGCCCGTCGACGGCCGACGTCGAGATACGCGACATCGAGGACGTGCGCTCCGCGAAACGGCGCCGCGTCGTCGAGCGCGCCAAGGAGCTGCTCGCCGAGTTCGACGCGACCACGATGTCCAGCGAGGACCTCGTCGAGGAGGTCCGCCGGAGCGTCCGCGTCGAGGACGCCACCGAGTTCGCCGGCATGCCCGCCGGCCCGCGGGTCGCCGACAGCGACGCCGTCATCGTCGTCGAGGGCCGCGCGGACGTGCTCCAGCTGCTCAAGTACGGTATCAAGAACGCCATCGCGGTCGAGGGGACCGACGTACCCGACGCCGTCGCCGAACTGACCGAGGAGCGGACCGTGACGGCGTTCCTCGACGGGGACCGCGGGGGCGACCTCATCCTGAAGGAGCTGTCGCAGGTCGGCGACATCGACTACGTCGCGCTCGCGCCGACCGGCCAGTCCGTCGAGGACCTCTCGCGCAGCGCGGTCATGGACGCGCTGCGCGACAAGGTGCCCTTCGAGGCGGTCCCGACCGACGACGCGGCCGAGATGGTCGACGGGACCACCGACGAGACGACGGGGCTGGCCGCCACCGACGGCTCCGCCCAGCCCTCGCCGCCGGACGGCGACACCGGGACGGCCGACCCCGAGTCGCCCGTCGAACCGGACGACCCCGGCGTCGAGGCGGCGGTCCCGCCGCTCGAGGCGGGAGCCCGGTCGGAGACCAGCGACAAGTCCGGTCCCGACGCCGCGGTCGGATCGGCCGACGACGCCTCCGACGACGTAGCCGAAACGAGCGAGCCGGTCGACGGTCCCGAAACGCCGGACGCGGGGGAGCGGTCCGCCGAGACGGCGGACACCGAGGCGCCGGACGCCGAGGCGTCGTCGAGCGGGGCGGCCGACGGGACGACCGACGAGACGGCGTCCCCCGGGGCGGAGTCGTCGGCCGAGTCCCGGCCGGACACGCTCGCGAGCCACGTCGAGGCGGTCGTCGACGAGGGAACGGGTCGCGTGCGGCTCCTCGACGCCGCCCACGACACGATCGCCGAGGGCGAGGCCGACGAGGCGTTCGACCTCGTCGAGGGCGCCGAGACGGTCCCGGCGTCGGTCGTCCTCGACGGCGAACTCTCCCAGCGCGTCCTCGACGTTGCCGCCCAGCGCGGTGTCGACCTCGTCGTCACCCGCCGTGAGGGCGAGTTCGTCAAACAGCCGGTCAACGTCCGGGTGCTCACCGCCGACGAGGTCTGAGCGCCGGCTCGTCGCGGGCATCGGCTTTTCCGCGGAACTCGAATCTCAGCCGTCGATCGGTCGCTCCAGCAGGAGCCCGTCCCCCCGTTCGTAGTGGTCGGACAGCCGCTCGACGCGCTCGAAGCCACGCTCGCGGTAGAACGCGCGGGCGTCGTCGTCCACTTCACGGACCGTCACGCGGAGCCGCTCCACCTCCGACGCGCGCAGTCGCTCGACGAGCGCGTCCAGCAGCGCCGACCCGTAGCCCTCGCCCTGGTGGTCCGGGGCGACCGCGAGTTCGGCGAGGTAGCCCGCGTCGTCGTCGCCGTCGGTGACCGCGAGCGCGTAGCCGACGGGCGTGGCCGTCCCGCCGCTCGCGGCCCCGGCGTCTCGGGGTATCGCGACCAGCAATACCGGCGGTCCGTCGGCGGCGACGGCCAGCAGTTCCTCCCAGGGTTCGGCGAGGACAGCCGCCTGGATGGCCCGGAGGGCGGGGAGGTCCGCGGACCGGCCCTCGCGGACGCGTGGGTCGTCGCTCATGCGACAGGGATGGGGAGCGCGGCGGCGGCGACGGCGGCCGCGGCGATCCCGGCCGCGAGCGTCGCGAAGAAGTTGACGCCCTCGTTCTCCAGGAAGACGCCCTCGACGGTGGCGCCCAGCAGGCTGTCGACGGTCATGCCGACGACGCCGCCGAAGACGACGATGCCGGCGCCGACCACGCCGATGCGGCCGAACGTCCCGAGCGCGATAGCCGCGATGAGGCAGGCGCCGGCGAGGCCGGCCACCTCGCCCTGCCAGGTGACCGCGCCGTCGGTGCCGGGTTCGACGCGCTCGAAGGTGGTGATCAGCCGCGGGTTGTCGAAGACGCCGCCGATCTCGCTGGAGAGGGTGTCGCTCATCGCGGCGGCGATGGAGCCGGCGAACGCGAACAGGAACAGCTCCGGGTCCAGCCCCGTCAGGGTCGGGCTCGCCGACCACCCGAGGACGGCGGCGAGTCCCACGAGCGAGTTGGCGAGGACGTTCCCGCTGCCGCGGGCGCCCTCGTTCTCCTCGGCGATGCCCCGGCGTTCCTTCTCCTCGTAGCGGAACTTCGTCGAGAGGCCGCCGACGCCGAAGAAGGTGACCAGCAGCAGGAACCAGCCGAAGTCACCGAGGACGATCGTCTGCAGACAGAGGAAGACGCCGGTGATCATCCCCGGGAGCGACGCCGTCTCCAGCGCGTAGGCGAGGTAGCCGAACAGGAATGCCACGGCGAGTGCGATCGCGACGCCCGTGGGGTCGATCGACAGCGGCAGGTCGGCGAACAGCCACAGCAGCAGGCCGATCGAGACCATCACCAGCGGGTCGTCGCGCTCGAAGAGGACGGCGCGCAGGAGCGCCCCGAGCAGGGCGCCGCTGGCGGCGAGGAAGGCCACGAGGGGCCACTCGGTCGGGGCGCCGAGCAGGACGGCGGCGGCGTACTGGCCGACGGTCCCCGCGAGGAAGCCCGCGAGGACGAACCCGGCGGTGGCGACGAACGGCTCGTCGCGCACCGAGCGGACGAGGTGGCCGCCGAGGTTGCCCCACGCGAGCAGGAAGACGGTGCCGACGAACACGGGCATCGGCAGGGTGAACCGCACGGACAACAGCGCCAGCGCCGCGGCGGCCAGCGCGAAGCCGGCGAGCCCGTACAGCCGGCCGTCGCGGCGGTCGCCCGGGCGGGCGAACAGCTCGAAGACCGGTCCCTCGTCGACGACGTACAGCGCCAGCGCGGCGACGAGGAGGAACGGGCCGGGCGCGGCGACGGTCGCGAGCGCCGCGCTCGTCCGGCCCGCGATCGGCGGGACTGCGAGCGCCAGCGTCCCGACGAGGGCGAACGCGCCCGCACGTCGGACTGTCGGTGTCACGCTATGTCCGGTATCCCCGGTGAGCTACTTACCGTTTCCGAACCACTTCGCCCGCTGGCGGTCGCGTGACACGTTCCCCGCTCCCGGCGGTGGTCGCGCCCGGCGGGCCGCCCGGCCGGGGACCGCGCTCTCCCCCGCGGCGGCCGAGCGTGAGATTTAGGACGCGTCCGGGGAAAGCCGGTGTGTGGGACTGTACGACCGCTATCTCGCCCTCCGCATCCGCTACAGCGACGCCGCCCTTCCGGAGACGGTCGCGGTCATCGTCACCGAGCGGGACCTGCTCGAGGCCGACGCCTACGAGACGCTGGAGGACTGCTTCGAGTGGGCCTTCGCGTTCGGCGCCGAGCGCGTCGTCGTCTACGTCAGCGTCCTCGACAGCGAGGTCGTCGACACCATCCGCCGGGAGCTCGCCGACGTGGACGCGCCCCGCGAACTGGCCGTCCGCGGCCCCGGAGACGACGAGCAGGCCGACGCGCCGATCCAGGTCGGCATCGGCCTCGGCGGCAAACACGAGTTCGCCGCCGCCGTCCAGGGGCTCGCCGAGGAGGTCGAGGCCGGCGAGCTGGCACCCGAGGACATCGACGAGGCCGCCATCGAGGGGGAGCTGGTCTTCCCCGTCCAGCCGGACCTGGTCATCAAGACCGGCGCCGAGCGCCTGTCGGACTTCATGATCTGGCAGTCGGTCTACTCCGAGCTGTACTTCACCGACGTGAACTGGCGGGACTTCCGCCGCCGGGACTACCTGCGGGCACTGCGCGATTACCAGAACCGCCAGCGGCGGTTCGGGCGGTAGCCCGCTCGCGGGCACGCACTCGAACCGCCGCTCAGAACCCGAACACCGGGACGAAGCGGAAGGTGAGGTACGCGCCCAGCGTCGCGATGGCCGGCACGACGTTCTGCATCAGGACGACGCGGGCGGTCGTCGCGGGGTTGAACAGGTCGCCGGGCTCGGGGATGTCCTCGGTGTCCTCCTCGCCGATGGGCGGCAACTCCTCGCCGGGTTCGTCGGCGGTCAGCGCGTCGACGGTGACCGGCGGCGTCTCCTCCGCGGAGACGGCCTCCGGGACGGTCACCGGGCGGGTCGCCCGGCCCCATCCGAGGCCGATGATGCTCACCGTCGCGATGATGACGAAACTGGCGGGGATACCCAGCGCCGAGAGGAAGACGACCAGCGCGGAGCTGACCGCCGCGACGACGATCGCGGCCGTCAGCGGCAGCTCCGTGATGTCGCTGCCCATCGTCTCCAGGGTCCGCCGCGCGATAGTGAACGCGCCGATGGTGACGGCGATCCCACCCAGCACGATCGCGGGATCCATCTCCAGTTCGCCGCTCCCGACCAGCGGCGCGACAGCGTTGGCGATGTTCGACGTGCCGGAGCTGAAGGCCATCAGACAGCCGATCGCGACGACCGTGACCGTCCCGACCAGCTCGCGGCGGTTCGTCGTCCGGTGGGCGCTCACCGAGGGGACGAGCCCGGAGCGCTCAACGTCTAGCAGCGGGCCGTCGCTGCGCTCCATCGCCACCAGCCGGTTGAGCCGGGCGTAGAAGTACCGGCCGATGATCAGCGACACCCAGAAGCCGATGATCGGGGAGACGATCCACCAGGTGACGATCTCCCCCATGACGGCCATGTCGAGCACGCCGCCGGCGAGCGCGAGCCCGGCGATCGCGCCGACCGCGGTCATCGAGGTCGAGGCCGGGACGCCGAAGACGTTCCCGACCAGCAGCGCGATCCCGATGAAAAACAGGACCGCGATCGACGATTCGAGCGTGAACACGGCGGGGTCGGTGACCAGCTCCGTCCCGAGCTTCGTCACGACGTTGCGGCCGATCGTCCAGGCACCCACGAAGAAGAACACGCCCATCAGCGCCGCGGCGGCCGTCTTCGAGATTGCGTCGGCGCCCACGGCCGGCCCGAACGCCGGCCCGGTCGTCGACCCCCCGATGTTGTAGGCGACGAACATCGAGACGAGCACGCCGACGACGAGGAGTAGCTCGACCATCAGTTCCCCTCGCCGTCGGTTTCCTCGTCGTCGCCGGTTTCGTCGGTCTCGGTCCCGTCGGCCTCGGTTTCGCCGTCCTCCAGCTGTTCTTCCAGCGTCTCCTCGACAGTGTCCTCGACCGTCTCCTCGACAGTGTCCTCGACCGTCTCCTCGACAGTGTCCTCGACCGTCTCCTCGACGGTCTTCTCGACTGTCTCGCCGACTTTCTCCTCGACGGTTTCGCCGACCGTCTCTTCGACGGACTCCTCGACGGTCTTCTCGACGGTTTCGCCGACCTTCTCCTCGACGGTCTCCTCGACGGTTTCGCTGACCGTCTCGTCGACCTTCGCCTCGACGGCGTCGCTGACGGTTTCGTCGACCGTCTCGCCGACCGTTTCGTCGACCGTCTCCTCGACGGTCTCCTTGACCGCCGTGGTCATCCAGTCGGGGTCGAAGCGGGCCATCTTCCAGACGACGTGGATGAGATACGCGAGCAGGACCCCAAATCCGAAGGCCAGCCCGACGGCGTTGTCGGCGACGACGATGAGCCCGACCGACAGCGCGATCAGCAGGCCGTAGGTCAGGTCGACCAGTGAGTCGACGCGGCTCGGGTTCATCGTCCACCCGAGCGAGGCGCGGGACACTCGGTTACACGTTCGGTTCGTCGGCCGTCGAGGGAGAGCGGAAACACGTATAGACGTATGGGCGGGCCCTCGGCTCAAGAAGCTTGGCAACGACGGCGGAGAACAGGCGGATCGGTCGCGAACCGACGGCGGTTCGTTGGGTGGTCTCATACGCATTATGCAAGTCGTTCCGGGATCGACCGGACGCAGTCGTGCGGTCGACCCGGGAACGGCTCCCAATAATCCGTATCACTGGTCGGCGAGCTGGACACCTCTGGCGACGACGTAGATGAGCACGACTCCCGTGCCGACGGCGAGCACGAACTGCGTCGCGAGGACGAAGACGAAGCCGAAACCGGAGGTGCCACCGAACAGGAACACGCCCAGAAACGGGACGAGCGCCAGTCCGGCGAACAGCCCGATCAGCCCCGCGAGCGGGCCCGCTTCGGTCCAGATCTGGTCAGTGTCTAACGTTCCCGACTGCTCGATGAACGGGGTGGAGGGCGGCGTCACACGTCGAAGTCGACGGCTCGGTTGAAGGTTCTGTCGGACTCCGGGCAGTCGGGGAAATCGGGGCCGGCGCGCTCGCTCAGTGGAAGGTCGCGCCCTCGCCGATCTCTGTCTGGTAGACCCGGGCCTCGATGCCCTCCTCGTCGAAGGCGTCGACCATGGCGGAGGCGATGGCCCGTCGGTCGCCCTCGTAACATGCGGCGATGACGCTCGGGCCGGCGCCGCTGATGGTGACGCCGGTGGCGCCGGCGTCGAAGGCCGCCTGCCGGACCTCGCTGTACCCGTCGATGAGTTCGGCGCGGGCGGGGGTGACGACCGAGTCCTCCATGCCGCGGCCGACGAGTTCGGGGTCCGAGCGGTGCATCCCGGTCGTCAGGGTCGCGGCGTTGCCGACGGTCTCGACCATGTCGCTCACGCGTGCACCGTCGGGGACGACCTCGCGGGCGTCGCGGGTCGAGACGACGATGTCGGGGAGGCAGGTCACCAGCGAGATGTCGGCGTCAACCTTCGCGATGCCGTCGGGGGTGGCGATGGTGAACCCGCCGAGGATCGCGGGGGCGACGTTGTCGTCGTGGGCGTCGCCGGAGACGACCGCCTCGCCCTCCGCGGCGATGGGGACCAGTTCCTTCCGGGTGAGGCCGCGGTCGTAGAGGCGGTTGAGCGCGACCGCGGCGGCCGCGGCGGAGGCGGCCGACGAGCCCAGGCCCGAGGCGGGGCGGACGCCCTTGTCGATCTCGATGTGGGCGGGGGCGTCCAGCGCCTCGGCGACCGCGCCGACGGTATTGTCCGCGGGGTCCTCCGGGATGAACTGGCTGCCGGCGCCCGTCACGTCGATGGTAGTCCGGGACGCCCGCTCGACGCGGACCACGTCCGCCGGTCTGTCCAGCGCCACGCCGAACACGTCGAAGCCACTCCCCAGGTTCGCGCTCGTCGCCGGCGCCCGCACCGTCACCATATCGAGCGATTTCCTCGACTGCGGGCAAAAAGGTAGCGGACTGTGGGGCCGGTCGCGGGCGCGGACGACGGGACGGTGGCGTGGAGGTCACCGGACCGCGGGCCCCGACCCCGCGGCGTGCGTCCCGGCCGGTGACGGCCTGCCACGTTGACGGCTCTGCCCCGGCGACGGCCTGCCCCGGTGACGGCCCCGACCCCGCCCCGGCTCCGGCGTTGTCTCACGTGATACTGCGCCAAAACGCATAATACGGACAAATTGAAACTACGGGGTCGTGAACCCGTCAGATGGCTGGTGAGGCGCTCGGTCCGGTGGTCGGGGCGACGGCGGTCGGCGGCGTCGTCGAACTCGCGCTCGCGGCGGTCGCGTACCGGAACCGCGAGCGGCCGGGGGCGCGTGCGTTCGGCTGGCTGTCGCTCGCCGCCGGCGGGTGGGCGCTGTTGCAGGTCGCGGTCCTGACGGCGCCGTCCCCGGCCGCCGCGAGCGCCGCCCACGCCCTCGCCGGCGCCGTCTCCTCGCAGGTCCCGATGCTGTGGCTGGTCTTCGCCGCCGTCTACACCGGCCACCGCGAGCGGCTCACTCCCGGCCGGCTGGTCGCGCTGTGGACCCCGCTGACGGCGTACGCGCTCGTCCAGTTGACGGCACCGGTCCACGGCGCCCCCCTCGCGCCGGTGCGGACCGTAACGGAGAACGGGATCACCGCCCCGGCGACGGCGGAGACGCTCCCGTTCGCGCTGTACTCGCTGGTCGCCTACGCCCTGGTTCTGGCCGGCTACGTCCTCCTGATCGCCTTCCTGCTCGACTCGCGGAACGTCTACCGCGCGGAGACGGGTGCGCTCGTCCTCGGGGGGTTGTTCCCGACCGCGGGGGCGGTCATGGTCTCCGTAGCGGGCGGGGTCCATCCCGGCGTCTCGGTCGCGCCCGTGCTGTTCGCCGTTCACGGCGTCGTCGCGGGCCTGGTGCTGTTTCGCTACAACTTCGTCGGGGTCGCTCCGGTCGCGACGGACCTGCTCGCCGAGAGACTCGACGACCCGGTGGTCGTGCTCGACGACGAGGGCGCGGTGATAGACCACAACCCGGCCGCGGGACGGCTCGTCGACGGTGACCTCTCGGGGCGCCACGTCGACGCGGTCGCCGACGGGTTCGCGGCCCGGCTGGACGACGGCGCGCAGGTCACCGTCGACGCCCCCGGCGACGACAGGGAGGTGTCCACCTTCTCGGTCGGGGTGACGACCGTCGACGACCAGTACGGGGCGACGAAGGGGCGACTCGTCCACCTGCGGGACGTGACCGACCAGCAGCGGCGGCTCGACCAGCTGACGGCGATGCAGGCGGCCACACAGCAGTTCATCGGCGCGCGGACCGCGGCGGAGGTCGCCGACATCGCGGTCCGGTTCGCCGGCGACGTCCACGGCCAGGCCTACGCGGCCCTGTTCCGGTACGACGAGGGGGCGGACGCGCTCGTCTCCGAGGCGGTCACCGACCGGCTGGCGACGCAACTCGGCGCCGATCCCGACGAGTCGATCCGGGTCCCGCGGGACTCCGGCCCGCTCTGGACGACCTACGAGGACGAAGAACGCAGGACCTTCGAGGGCGAGCGCGACCTCGTGGTCGGCCCCTACGCGTTCGGGTCGGCGTCGGCGCTGTTCCTGCCGCTCGGCGACCACGGCGTCCTCGTCATCGGCACGGAGGAGGCCGACGGGTACACCGAGACCGACGAGCAGCTCGGCGAGATCCTCGCGCGGACGACCGAGACGGCGCTGACCCGCGTCGAACACGAGGAGCAACTGCGGGCCAGCCGGGCCGCCGTCGAGCGGCGCAACCAGCAGATCGAGTTCTTCAACGGCGTCCTCCGGCACAACATCCGCAACGCAATGCTGGTCGTCGACGGCCACGCCGCGCACCTCCAGTCGCGCGTCAACGCCGACGACGCCGAGAAACTGGAGACCATCCGGACGTGGTGTTCGGACCTGACGGACATGACCGAGAAGATCCGGGCGGTCAACGACGCCGTGACCGCGAGCGAGGACGAGCGGCTCGAACGGGTCGACCTCTCGGCGGTCCTCCGGGAGCAGGCCCGCGAGCTCTCCGACCGCTACGACGTGACCGTGGAAGTCGACGTGGCCGACGACCTCACCGTCGCCGCCAACGAACTGGTCGCAGATGTCGTCGAGGGCCCGCTCTCGAACGCGGTCGAACACAACGACAGCGCCCGGCCGCGGGTGCGGGTCACCACCGACCCCCTGGGCGAGTGGGTCCAGGTCCGGATCGCCGACAACGGGCCGGGCCTCTCCGAGGAGATGCGGACGCAGGTCTTCCAGCGGGAGATGGCGACCAGCCAGACCGCCCACGGGTTCGGCCTCTACTTCGTCTCGGTGATGATGGACCTGTACAACGGCAACGTCTGGTTCGAGGACGGCGAGGGGGTCGGCTCCCCCGACGGGAGTTGCACGGACGGAGGGTCCGCGGACGAGGGATCCTCCGACAGGGAGTCCACGGACGGAGTCACCTCCGACGGGGTACCCACCGACGGAGACGGCCCCGACGGAGGTTCCGCGGACGCGGGGGGCGACGGCGGCCCCCGCGGGACCGTCGTCGTGCTGGAGTTCCGGCTGGCCGAGGAGGCGCCGCAGGTGTCGGCCGACGGGTGACGCCCCCGTTCGGGTCCGAGCGGGTCGGCGGACGGGACCGAGCGAAAGGGCTTTTCCGGTCACCGCGGAACGGTGGGTATGATCGGAGTCGTCGGCGGCGGCATCGCCGGCCTCGCGGCCGCGTACCGCCTCCAGGAGCGCGGCCGCGAGGTCCAGGTGTTCGAGGCGAGCGACGACGTGGGCGGACTGGCCGCCGTCTACGGGACGGCCGGCGACCCCATCGAGAAGTTCTACCACCACCTCTCGGCGTCGGAGGGCACCATCGTCGAGCTGATCGAGGAACTCGGCCTGGGCGAGGACCTGGAGTGGCGCTACAAGACCGACTCCTACTACGTCGACGGCGTCGTCCACCCGATGGAGAAGGCCTGGGAGATCCTCGCCTACCCGCACCTCTCCATCTACGACAAGTTCCGGCTGGCGATGCTCGTCAAGGAGATCGACGTGCGCGGCGGCGTCCCGAAGTTCGACACCTACGACGACATCACCGACTTCGAGGACGTGCCGATCAAGGAGTTCCTGCTCGACCACACCACCCGGCACGTCTACGAGTCGTTCTGGGAGCCGCTGCTGGACGCGAAGTTCGGCTCCCGGAAGGAGGACGTGTCGGCCGCGTGGCTGCTCGGCCGGGTGAAGTTCCGCGGCGAGCGCGACCCGCTGCGCGGCGAACAGCTGGGTTACCTGAGAGGGGGGTTCGGCGTCCTGCTGGACGAACTGCTCGCGGCGGTCGGCGAGGGGAACGTCACCACGGGCGCACGCGTGACGGCGCTGGACACGTCCGGCGGCGCCGTCGACTCGCTGACCGTCGAGCGGGACGGCCGGACGGAGAGCCACGACGTGGACGCCGCCGTCGTCGCGGCGATGCCGAACGTGCTGGAGGAGTTGACGGGCTACCCCTGCGAGATCGATTTCCAGGGGACGGTCTGCTCGGTCTGGAGCATGGCGGAGTCGCTGTCGGACACCTACTGGCTGAACATCAAGGACGACGCCCCCTTCGGCGTGTTCATCGAGCACACCAACTTCGTGCCGCCGGAACGGTACGGCGGCGAACACCTCTACTACACCGCGAGCTACATCCAGGACCCCGCCGAGGACCTCTGGCAGATGTCCGACGAGGAGGTCGAAGACCACTGGGCCGAGGGGATCGAGGGTCTGTTCCCGGACTTCGACCGCGACAGCGTCAACTGGGTCAAGACCGCCCGGAACCCCCGGACGGCGCCCATCTACGAGCGGGGCTACCTCGACATGGTCGTGCCCTACGACCTGGGCGATGAGGTGGCCGAGGGGGTCTACTACGCGGGGATGGCCTCCCGGGCGCAGTACCCCGAGCGCTCGCTCAACGGCGGGATCGAGGCGGGCTACGCCTGCGCGGACCTGATCGCCGACTAGCGGACCCGGCGGCCCGCCGACGGCTGTTCCGTGGTAACAATTGAAATAATCCCGCACGTAAGTGGACGTATCCGGCATTCTCATTCCGTGGGACTGGTGTGTACAGGGCACATACTGATTAGACAGTGAACCGTACGTTCCAGCTGGCGGTAACGAATGCAAGACGACCTCTCTCTGGCGGTCTCGAAGCGGCTCGACGCGGACGGGTACAAGTATCCGTCCGTCAGGATCCGGCTGACGGCGTACGGGGACGGTCCGGTCGCCGTCCGGCTCGCCGAGTCGCTCCCACAGGGCGTGGACGCGACCGCCGTGGGATTCCACGCGGACGAGGGGTACCAGCACTGGTCCGTGGCGGGTGAGGGTCGGATAGTCTACGAGGACGTCGTCGACGCGGGCGAGACGGTCTCGACACTCTACGGGGTCACCGACGCCGACGCGGCCGAACTGTCGGCGTGTCTCGACGAGCCGACGGTACAGGTCGCGCGGCGGGGCGACCTCGACGCGGTCGGACCCGACGAGTGGCGGACGGTCGGCGACGGGCGGCTCGAGCTATCCGTCCCCGACGACTCCCCGGACCCGGACCGACAGAACAGTCCGAGGGACGGGGATTGGGGCGATTCGAACACTACGATGAACGAGGACGATCCGAACGACCGGGGCGAACAGCGCGACCGAACGGAGCGGGACGAGCGGGCCGAACCGACGGGCGGTGACGGACGGACGGAGCCGACAGACGAGGACGGACCCGACGGGTCGACGGACGGGGACGACGAGGCGTCCGTCCTCTACCGCGGCGGGAGCGCCGCCCGGGAGACCGGCGAGCCCGCGGCGCCGTCCGCGGCCGTCACCGAGGGCCAGCCGGACGGCGCTACCGCCGGCGACGGCCAGTCGGACGGCACTGTCGCGGGTGACGACCACCCGGAGAGCGCTACCACCGGGGACGACCAGCAGGACGGGACCACCAGCGACGGGCAGTGGCCGGACGCGGCCCCCGGCGACGACCGGTCGGACGGGAGCGCCAGCGGCGACCGGCCGGACGGGAACGCCGGCGAGGGCGAGCCGGACGGCGTCGCCGGGACGGGCTCGGTCGCGGACCGGGTCGCGGCGGAGCTCCGGCGCGACGAGGCCTCGGCGCAGACGGTAGCGACGCTTCGCCGCCACCTGACGCCCGACAGGCCGGGGACCGTCGAGGCGAAGCTCGACCACTGCATGACACGCATCGGCGAGCTCGACGCGTACGTCGACGCGCTGGAGGAGTTCCTCGACGACGAGGGGACGGCCGAGCAGCTCCTCGCCGAGGTCCGCGAGGACCTCCAGCGGGTCGAGGCGCGGACCGAGGACGTGGCCCGGCGCGTCGAGGCGGTCGAGGCGGCCCAGTCCCGCCTCGACGACCGGCTGGCCGCCGTCGAGTCCGAACTCGACGACCTGGACGAGGAGGTGGAGTCGGTGGACGAGCTGTCGGCCTCGGTAGAGGAACTCGACGCGGGGCTGTCGGAGACGCGGGCCGAACTCACCGACGCAGTCGAGGCGGTCGAGTCAGACGTGTCGCGGCTCGACGACGACGTCGAGAGCATCGAGGAGTGGCGGTCGACGGTCGTGACCGCGCTCTCGGACGCGGAGACGGACCCGTCCGACGCCGACTGAGGGTTTCTCCGAGCCGGCCGACCACCCGTCTCCGGGGCAGTCGACAAGTGTCCCGGGGTGGCCGGGGACGGTGCCGCGGCACCGCCCCGCCAGTTGTCCGGTTACCGGTCGGACTCGCCGACGCCGGGCGCCTCCTCGACGTCCACGTCGTCGGGTTCGTCCTGTCCGCCGACCACGAGCTCGCCGTCGGCCGTCTCGACGTACACGTCGTCGGCGAACCCGCCCTCGGCGTAGGGGTGTTCGGGGTCGTCGAGTTTCCCGGGCGTCGACGGGGCGTCCGCGATCCCGTCGGCGGGCCGGAACTCGCCGAGCGGGTCGTCGATACTGATGTCGTAGCGCTCGAAGAAGTCGCGGTAGCGGTCGTAGTGGTCGCCGAGCTCGTCGCTGGGGAACTCCATCATCTCGGTCCAGCCGTGGTTGTAGAAGTCGAAGTTGGCCTGGATGTGGGTGATCTCCCGCGCTTCGGCCTCGGGGAAGCCGTCCTCGAGCGCGGCGACGTAGGTGTCCATCGTCGCGTCGAAGAAGTCGTCGAGGTGGTCCCGGCGCTCCTCGCGGCGGCGCTCGTCGGCCTTCTCGGCGAAGATGTCCGTGTGCATCCCGACCAGGTGGTCGTTGACCTTCTCCCCGACGACGGGCAGCGTCAACGCCTGCTTGGCGGCGAAGTGGCGGACGTTCTGGCGAATTTTCATCGTAGTATGTCGTTCGGACGCGACCGTATTCAACGTCTCGACCGAACGCGAGCGGATATCCCGACGGAACGCCGACCGGATCGGCGAACCGGTAGTGGTTTCGGCACCTGCCGGCGTTCGACATGGCGGAACGATCAGATATTTCGTTCGAGGGAATGGGTTTGCCAACCACTCGCATGGAGAGATAGCAACCCACATTAACCACGCTTGCGAATACCCTGGGCATGAGCGCATCCCACGTCATCATCGGTGATGGCATCGCGGGGAGTTCGGCGGCCGAGACGATTCGCGAGGAGGACCCCGACGCGGACATCACCGTCATCACCGATGAGGGTGAGGCGCTGTACAACCGCATCCTGATCAAGGAGTTCGCCAAGGGCAAGCTGCCCGAGGCGCCCATCTCGATCCACGAGCCCGAGTGGTACGAGGAACGGGACATCGACCTCCAGCTCAACACCCACGTCACGACGATCGATACGGAGGCCAACGAGGTCCTCACCCACGAGGGGACCGTCTACGAGTACGACAAGCTGCTCGTGGCGACGGGCGGGACGCCCGCGAGCCTGGCGAGTTTCGGCATCGACAACGCCGACGCCGACGGCATCGACCACTTCTGGACCTTCCAGGACGCCCGCTCGATCAAGGAGAACGTCGAGAACGCCGACCAGGGGATCATCGTCGGCGCGGGCCTGCTGGGCATCGACCTGGCGGCCATCTGCGGCGCCCAGGGTCTCGACGCCAACTACCTCATGCGCGGCGAGTGCTGGTGGCGCTACGCGCTCGACGAGGAAGGCGCGGAGATCCTCCACGAGGCGATGCGCGAGCGCGGCGTCACGCCCGTCTTCAACTCCGGCGTCGACGAGTTCGAGACCGACGACGACGGCCGCGTGGAGGCCGCCGTCGACCCCAACGGCGAGCGTTTCGAGGGCGACTGGGCCGGCGTCGCCATCGGCCTGAACTTCAACACCGAGTTCCTGCAGGACACCCCCATCGAGACCAACGACAACGGCGTCGTCGTCGACGAGTACATGCGGACCAACGTCGACGACGTCTACGCCGCGGGTGACCTGACGTGGTTCAACGACACGATCCTCGGCGAGATGGGCCAGAACGGGTCGTGGGGCTCGGCGAAGGAACAGGGCTCCATCGCCGCCAAGAACATGATCAAGGACGTCGAAGCCGGCGGCGAGACCGACGACCCCGAGGAGTTCCGCTGGGTGTCCTCTTACTCGATCACCCACTTCGACTTCCCGTTCCTCTCCTTTGGCCACCCGACCGAGGGCGACGACGACGCCGCCCGCAAGTACAGCGACACCGAGTGGCGCCGCCTGGCGTTCAAGGACGGCAAGATCGTCGGCGGCGTCCTCATCGGCGACCTCTCCCAGCAGTCCAAGTTCAAGAAGCTCATGCGCGAGGAACGCGAGGTCGCCCAGCACAAGGAGCTCCTCCTCGAGGAGGACGTGGACATGGACAAACTCGAAGAGGCCGCCCCCAAGCCCGAGTAACGCCCGGTTCGACGCCGTTTTTCCCCATCACCGATACCGCGTCCGTCCGTACCGTGGCATGCGCTCACCGCCGACGGACCCGGAAGCGCGCTCCTGTCGCTTGCCGGATCGTATCGTTTAAGTAACAGAGGCAAACACTCGGTGACATGTCAGTGTCAGTGGGTGACACGCTGGAAGACGCGGTCAGACGGATCGCGACCGTGCCGGGGGTACTCGTGTTGGTCCTGTTCGCTGTCTTCAGGCTCACGAACCCGGTGGTGTACAACACGTTCCTCGCGCGCGGCGTCGAGTTCGCCCTCGACCGGGCGGGGGGGTACACGCTCGCCGACGTGGAGGACGAACTGATCGAGCGGGGGTACACGGAGCTGCTCCCGGTCGTGGACATGGTCGACACGACGGGGATGGATATCCCCTTCGTCGCGGCGGTCGGCCTGCTCCTGACGCTCCCGTTCATCATGGAGTTTCTGCACGTCGTGGGGGTCCGGGCGCTCGCGGCGCGGGACCCCAACAGCGTCCCGGTCGACGAGATCGTCTCGGGACTTCCGAGCGCGTACGTCAAGTCGGTAGTCGCGAGCTTCCTGGCGCTGTTGCTGGTCGTACTCACGGCCCCGCTCCTCGTGGGGTTCGTGCTGGCGATCCTGTTCCTGTTCGTCCGCCAGCGGGTCGTGCTCGACGGCGACGGCGTCTTCGAGGCGATGTCGAACAGCTACGGGCTGGTGAAGGAGAACGCACTCCAGATGATCGTGCTCGTCGCGGTCTTCTGGCTGACCTGGGTCGTCGTGACGTTCATCAGCGGACTGGTCCCGCTGGGTGACCTGACCGGGCCGTTCAGGCGGACCGTCGAGACGACGGTCGTCGTGTTCGGCGTTTCGGTGTTCACGAGCGCGTACCTGCAGGCGGTCGGCGGCCGGGGGAGCGGGCGGGCGACGGCCGCGGCGACAGGGCAGAGCGATACGCTCGGGGCCTGATCGAAGCCGTTTTCCCCGGGCCAGTACCCGGATCGAGTATGGACAGCGGCGGCAGCAGCGACATGACCCTCGCCTTCGACCTGGAGGCGCTGAAGGCCCTGGCCTACCCCGACCGGGTGTTCCAGGACGCGCGCCAGTGGAGCGAGTACGTCGGCGTCGTCTCCGAGCAACCGACCTACGTGGTGACGAACTTCACGCGCAAACACCGCATCCGCCAGGACTTCTTCTCCGGGCCGCGCAGCCGGGCCGAGAGCCTCGAGAACGTACAGAAACAGTTCGGGACCGAACGGCACGTCTTCGTCGGGACCGGCGAGGCGGACGCGGAGCTGGCCGAGGAAGTCGGCTGGGAGTACCTCGCCGTCGAGGACGCGGCCGAGGCCGCAGAGTGGGAACTGGGCGAACCGGAGACGCCCGACGACGATGCGGGCGACGACGAGCGCGACGACTGGCCCTGAGTTGCGGGCCGCCGACCGCGACGCGGCGGGTCGGCCCAGCGCCGAGCGCTATCGCGGCGTTTAAACGGCTGACGGGGGTACACCGGGTAATGGCAGAGCCGCGCGTTCCCGGGAGCGAGGGGGCGGACATCGAGTTGCCCTGCGGGGAGACCGTCGCCCTCCACGACCTGGACATGGGCCTGCGGGAGTACGACTGCGCCTGCGGCGGGGCCCACGCGGTCGTGATGGACGTGCACCCGCTGGGCCGGTTCGTCCCCGAGTTCCTCGTCGAGGTGCTCACCGAGACCGTCGAGACAGCCGACGAGTTCCCCGAGTTCACGACCGCCCACGTCATGGGCATCGTGATGGAGGAGTTCCCCGAGGACGTGGTCAGCGAGGACCTCTCCGACCAGGGGGAGGTCGGCTACTCGCTGCTGTGGCTGACGGACTTCGACGCCCGCCGGCTCCACGAGGTCGTCGTCGAACTCGTCGTCGAGCTGATGGACCACGCGGTGAGCCACGCCGACGACGAGGCGGCGACCGCGCAGTTCGAGGAGTGGCTCCACGAGTTCGACGTGAGCGCGTTCGTCGACCAGTACCGCGAGGAGCGGGAGTTCGAGACGGAACACGACTCCGCGGTCTGAGCGCGCCAGGTCCCCGTCGGCCCCGCGGGTCTCCGGGCGTCCGCCGGCCCTGTGGGTCGCCGGGACTCTCGATTTTTGCGGAACGGCTGTCCGCGAATACCAAACACTCGTCCCGAACGTTCGGGTCAGTCGCACGTAGTTGCGAGGTGCGTATGACAGCGCCCGACACACCCGGCCCGGCGCCGTCCCGCGATTCTCAGAGATCGCCCGTCTGACGGCTGTCTGACGGCGTTTAATGGTGGGGGAGGCTGTACGTGTGTGTATGCGCGTACGGCAGCGCGACTTCGAGCGCATCCGGTCCGTGCTGGAGGAGGCCGACGCGGAGGGGCCCCTGACGGCCAGGGAGATCCTGAACCTGCTCGACGAGCACGGCGAGGAGTTCGACAGCGCTCACCGCGTGGCGACCGTCCTCGGGCGCCACGCCCAGTCCGGCGAGGTCGAGGTCATCCGCGACCAGCCGTATCGCTACGAGTTCACCGACCGCAACAACTGAGGCCGTGGCTTCTGGGGAGGAGGTCGCGCCGCCAGCCGCTGCCGTATCGTCGCCCCTAAATGTACCCTCGCAGTGTGTCCGGTAGATACCCGACCCCGACCGGGAGGAGACGCGCTCCCCGCGTTCCCAGTCGGCACGGTTCAGTCCCCGTCGGCGCCGTTCCCCGCGCTCCGCCCCCGCACGCGGACCGAACGGTCGGTACGATTTTCGAAACTCGATTTCGATTTCCGTATTCTTTCGCCGGGTTTATTACGATGAGCGGACTCCGCCCGAGTAATGACACAGGACGAGGACCGTACCATTCTGCTGATCGGGAGCGGGCCGATCAAGATCGGACAGGCGGCCGAGTTCGACTACTCGGGGGCGCAGGCGTGTCGCGCGCTCCAGGAGGAGGGCGCGCGCGTCGTGCTCGTCAACTCGAACCCGGCGACGATCATGACCGACCCGGAGATGGCAGACGCCGTCTACATCGAACCCATCAACACCGAGGCCATCTCGGAGATCATCCGGAAGGAGAACCCCGACGGAGTCATCGCCGGCCTCGGCGGCCAGACGGGCCTGAACGTCACCGCGGAACTCGCCGAGGAGGGCGTCCTCGACGAGCACGACGTCGATGTCATGGGCACCCCCCTCGATACGATCTACGCGACGGAGGACCGCGACCAGTTCCGCCAGCGCATGGAGTCCATCGACGAGCCGGTCCCCGAGTCGATCACCATCGAGTCCATGGACGAGGTCGAGGAGGCCGTCGAGGCCGTCGGCGGCCTCCCGGTCATCATGCGCACGACCTACACCCTCGGCGGTGCGGGCTCGGGCGTCATCGACGACATGGACGAGCTGAAAGACGCCGTCCGGAAGGGCCTGCGCCTCTCGCGGGACGACCGCGTGATGATCACGGAGTCCATCGACGGCTGGATCGAGCTGGAGTACGAGGTGATGCGCGACGCCGACGACTCGTGTATCATCATCTGCAACATGGAGAACCTCGACCCGATGGGGATCCACACGGGCGAGTCCACCGTCGTCACGCCCAGCCAGGTCATCCCCGACGAGGGCCACCAGGTCATGCGCGACACCGCCCTCGACGTCATCCGCGAGCTCGGGATCCAGGGCGGCTGTAACATCCAGTTCGCCTGGCGCGACGACGGCACCCCCGGCGGCGAGTACCGCGTCGTCGAGGTCAACCCGCGCGTCTCCCGCTCGTCCGCCCTCGCGTCGAAGGCGACGGGCTACCCCATCGCCCGCGTCACCGCGAAGGTCGCGCTGGGCAAGCGCCTCCACGAGATCGAAAACGAGATCACGGGCCAGACCACCGCGGCCTTCGAGCCGGCCATCGACTACGTGGTCACGAAGGTTCCCCGGTGGCCCAAGGACAAGTTCACCGACGTGGAGTTCGAGCTCGGCCCGGCGATGAAGTCGACCGGCGAGGCGATGTCCATCGGCCGCACCTTCGAGGAGTCGCTGCTGAAGGCGCTCCGGTCGAGCGAGTACGACCCCGCCGTCGACTTCGCGACCGTCTTCAACGACGAACTGGAGGAGTACTACCTCGAACGCCCCTCGCCGGACCGTCCCTACGCCATCTTCGAGGCGTTCAGCCGGGGCTACGACGTCGAGACGATCCGCGAGATCACGGAGATCCGCGAGTGGTACCTCGAACGGTTCCAGCGCATCGCCGACGCCGCCGAGGCCGCGGCCGAGGGCGACTATCAGGCCGCCGCCGACGTGGGCTTCACCGACCAGGAGATCGTCGCCCTGGCCGGCGGCGAGTTCAACGACACCCACGCCTCCTGGCTGCCGACCGTCGAGGGCCCCGACGCGCCCGACGACGACACCGCGATGGCCGACGGCGGCGCCGAAGCCGAATCCGCCGAGGCCGCGACCTCGCCCGGTCCCGACGTGACCGTCGACGAGGTCGAGAGCCAGACCTCCGACAGGGACTTCAAGCTCGTCGACACCTGCGCCGGCGAGTTCGCGGCGACGACGCCCTATTACTACTCCTCGCGTGACCCCATCTCGGGGCTCGGCCGCAACGAGGTGCAGGTCGACCGCGACGCCGAGAGCGTCGTGGTCGTCGGCGGCGGCCCGATCCGCATCGGGCAGGGCGTCGAGTTCGACTACTGTTCGGTCCACGCGGTCCGCGCGCTGGAGGAACTGGGCATCGACGCCACCGTCGTCAACAACAACCCCGAGACGGTCTCGACGGACTACGACACCTCCGACGGCCTGTTCTTCGAGCCCATCACCGCCGAGGAGGTCGCCGACGTGGTCGAGGAGACCGGCGCCGACGGCGTGATGGTCCAGTTCGGCGGCCAGACCTCCGTCGACATCGGCCACCCGCTGGAAGCGGAACTGGAACGGCGCGACCTCGACTGCGAGATCATGGGCACCTCCGTCGACGCCATGGATCTGGCCGAGGACCGCGACCGCTTCAACCGCCTGATGGACGACCTGGGCATCGCCCAGCCCCAGGGCGGCTCCGCCACCAGCGAGCAGGAGGCGCTGGACCTCGCCCACGAGATCGGCTACCCCGTCCTCGTGCGCCCCTCCTACGTGCTGGGCGGCCGCGCGATGGACATCGTCTACAGCGACGAGGACCTCAAGGAGTACATCGAGGAGGCCGTCCGCGTCAGTCCGGACAAACCCATCCTCGTGGACGAGTTCCTCGAGGACGCCGTCGAACTCGACGTGGACGCCGTCTCCGACGGCGAGAACGTCCTCATCGGCGGTATCATGGAGCACGTCGAGAGCGCGGGCGTCCACTCGGGCGACTCCGCCTGCATGATCCCGCCGCGCTCGCTCGGCCGCGACGTGAACCGCAAGGTCCGCCAGGTCACCGAGGACATCGCCCGCGCGCTCGACACCGTGGGTCTGCTGAACGTCCAGCTCGCGGTCAAGGACGGCGAGGTGTACGTCCTCGAAGCGAACCCCCGTTCCTCGCGCACCGTCCCGTTCGTCTCGAAGGCGACGGGCGTCCCCATCGCCAAGCTCGCCGCCAAGGTCATGGCCGGCGAGTCCCTCGACGAGCTGGACGTCAACGAGCAGGTGCCCGAGCAGACCTCCATCAAGGAGGTCGTCCTGCCGTTCGACCGCCTGCCGGGCTCGGACCCGCGGCTCGGCCCGGAGATGAAATCGACCGGTGAGGTCATGGGCACCGCCGACTCGTTCGGCAAGGCCTACCAGAAGGCCCAGATGTCCGTCGGCAAGCCCATCCCGCTGGAGGGGACCGCCGTGGTCGACCTCTCGGAGAGCGAGTTCCCCGGTCGTGAGACCGAGGCCGGCGAGGAACTGGTCGACCAGTACGCCGAGCACTTCGACCTGGTGACCTTCGACGACACCGAGGAGTTCGTCGACGCCGTCGAGAGCGGCGAACTCGACCTCATCGTCTCGCGCCAGCGCGAGCCCCTGGAGGCCGCTGTCGAGGAGGAGATCACCTACTTCTCGACGCTCGCCTCGGCCCGCGCGGCGCTGGAGGCCATCGAGGCCGCCGACGAGCCGCTGGACGTCCAGCCCGTCGGCGAGCGCGTCAAGCGCGACGAGTACTGGGGCCAGCCCAAGCAGGACTGAGCCGCGACTCGGCCTCGGACCGCTCTACCTCTCCGCTTTCTCTCTCCGTTTCGACCGTCCCCTAGCGGCGGTGATGGCGATCGTCCTCAGTACAGCGTGTACAGATAGCGTCGACTCGGGCGCGAACCCGTCTGAAAAATCGAGGTCGGTGTCTGCCGCTGTGAGCGACAGCCGTGTTCCGGTGTTACTGCCGGACGACGTTCGCCGCGCGAGGTCCCTTCGGCGAGGACTCGATGTCGAACTCGACCTCGGTACCTTCCGTGAGGTCTTCGCCGCCGACGTCCTCCATGTGGAAGAAGACGTCTTCGTCGTCGTCGAGGTCGCCGTCGTCAGTCGAAATGAAACCGTAGCCGCCAGTGTCGTTGAAGAAGTCAACCTTACCGTTTGCCATTACAAACATACAGAGGTTTGGCTGGGAGATAACCCTTCCGAGGGTCGAGGTACCACGACTCCTCATACTGGCGCGCGAACCGGATGTCATCGAACCCCCGACCGGACACCTTTCCGTTCGGACCACAAACTGGTTCGCATGGCCTTCCGAACCACGCTCGGCTGGTCGCTGATCTCCTCGGGTATCGTCACGCTGCTGCTCGGCGTCCTCCCCGGTGGCGACCTCATGTGGGGACTGCTCCTCCTCGTTCTCGGGACCGCGACCCTGCTGTACCGGCAGACCTGACACACGGGCCCGACAGCCCGCCTCAGGAGGCGCCGCTCGCGGTGAGGTTCAGCCCTGCGATGCCGACGACGATGAGGCCGACGAACGCGACGCGAGCGGCGCTCAGCGGTTCGTCGAAGAGGACGATCCCGAGCGCCGCGGTGCCAACCGCACCGATCCCGGTCCAGACGGCGTAGGCGGTACCGACGGGCAACTGTTCGACCGCCTTCGCCAGCAGCACGACGCTGATCAGCATCGCGACGCCCGTCGCGGCGGTCGGGACCGGGCGGGTGAGCCCGTCGGAGTACTCCAGCCCGGTCGCCCACGCGATCTCGAACAGCCCGGCGACGAAGAGGAGATACCACGACATGGGCGGCCGTTCCACGAGGACGCGCCTGTGGGTTGCGGTTCGGAGCGTCCGGCGGTCGGAGCGGCCGGTGGCCGGGGGTCCGACCGTCGGAGCGGCCCGGCGGACTCGTTCGAGCGCCACCGGAGTCGAGGGGCGCCGCGGGGCCGAGGCGGGGCGCTATCGCCCGACCGCTCTGCCGGGACCGACGGTGTTTATACGCTGGGTATGTGTAGCAGTGTCTATGGAAGACATCTTCGTCGCGCGGCTGATGAGTTCGGACCTGCAGACGGTCGGCCCCGACACGCTCGTGGAGGACGCCGCCGCACAGATGCAGGACAACGGGGTGGGGTCGCTGGTCGTCGTCGACGAGGACAACCAGTTGCTCGGCATCCTCACGACGACGGACTTCGTCGACATCGTCGCCAAGTCCAAGCCGAAAGCCCAGACGACCGTCGAGCGCTACATGACGACCGACGTGGTCACGACGACGGCCCAGACCTCCATCGTCGAGGCGGCGGACCTGATGATCGACCACAGTATCCACCACCTCCCCGTCGTCGACGACGAGGAGGGCGTCATCGGGATCGTCTCGACGACCGACCTGACGGGCTACATCTCCTCCGTGCAGACGCCGTCGCCGGCCTGACACCGCGTCGGTTTTCTCGACAGCCGACTACCGGCCGACAGCGGAGTCACCGCCCGACGGCGGGACTGTCGGCTCCGTGGATTCCCGGTCGGGGCCGCCCGGCGACACCTGTCTGGGTTCGAATCCGCAACCCCGACAGTACCAACGGGGGGAGAACCGCGAGGTTCCCGGCGTCCAGTTGACCGGGAGGTGGCAACTACACTTGTGGCGACCGCTCCGCATCTCCCTCTGTATGGCACGGGAACCGTTCGACGAGTCCGACGAATCCGAGGGGGAGTCCCCCGGGATGGTCCAGACGCAGATCGAACCGCGGTCGACGACCGCCGAGAGCGAGTTGCTCGAACTGGTGGCGGAGCTCAGGGGAGTCGACGCGACGGACCTCCCCTCGCTGTACCGCGAGGTCGACCACGCGGTCGAGAACCTGTTCAAGACGCCGCCGTCCTCGGACGCGCAGATGGAGATCGGGTTCTCCTACGCCGGGTGCAGGGTCAGGATCGACCAGCGGGGCAACGTCAAGGTGGTCCCGGTCGACGGATGGTCCCCGTCGTGACCGCCGCCCGGCGGCCCGCTGGTCAACGTATTTCCCGGCGACGGTCCAACACCGTGGTATGGCCCTGCCGAACTACTCCGAGTACTGGAACGAGATCGAGCCGAGCCTCCTGATCCTGGTCGGGTTCGTCCTGTTCGTCTTCCCCGAACCCGCCACCTCGGTCCTCGGTGCGGGACTCCTGTTGCTCGGCGCGTCGTGGTGGTTCTACGAGTGGGAGCGGTAGCTCGCCCGACCCCCCGACCTCGCCCCAACCGTATTAGGACGTACCCCCACCCAAAGGAATCGTAGGCGTATTCTGATATGAACCGGGTGACAACGCCCGGTTGATGACCGACGAGACGCTCGCGACGCCGCCCGGAGGGAGTCGATGACCGACGGCAGCGCCCTCGACAGGGCGATGACGCTCGCGGAGATGGCACCCCACCCGTCAGTGACGGTCGGCGTGCTCGCGGGGCGCGAGGAGTCGTTCCCCGAGGGACGGCTGCACGACCCGCCCGTGACACACCTCGACGGGACCGAGGCGCCGGCCTACGTCCTGACGAACGGGAAACGCGGTATCGGCCTCGGCACCAAGCGCAACACGACGAAACCGGCCGGCGACCGCGGTACCGTCGTCGTGGTCACCGACCGCCGGACCCTCTGTCTGGTCGGCGGGGAGCGCGAGGACACCGCCATCGAGGTCCCGCACGACTCGGTCGTCGCGGCCTCCTACCACACGGGGCTGTTCGCCGCGCGGTTCGTCCTCCGGACGCCGCGCAAGCAGTACCACTGCTGGGCGAAGCGGTCGACGGACGAGTCGCTGCTCGCGGCGGCCGCGGAGTACGTCGAGGACCGCACCGCCGACTCGCCCGCGGAGATCGAGACCGACGACGGCGCCAACCAGCTGACCTACCGCGGCCAGCCCATCAGCCGCGAGAACCACCCCGGCGTCCCCGACGAGCCCCCGTCGGACTCCGGGACGACCGAGGGAGACGGACCGGACGGCGGCGATGACGGCCAGCCCGGCGGCGACGGGGACTCGCGGGTCCAGTATCGCGGGAAACCGGTCGACTGGTCCGAGTGAGGCGAGTCGGAGCGGGAGAAGGGGGATCCTCAGTTCGTCGTCGCGGCGGGCTCGTCGTCGGCCATCGCGAGGACCTCGTCGAAGAAGCCCTTCGAGTCGTTGGGGCCGGGGTTGGCCTCGGGGTGGTACTGCCGGGTGAGGATGTCGAGTTCGTCGTTCTCCAGGCCCTCGGGCGTCTCGTCGTTGACGTTGATCTGCGTGACCTCGAGGTTGTCGCCGGGGTCGGCGACGGTGTAGCCGTGGTTCTGGGTGGTCATGACCACCTTGTCGGTCCGGAGGTCGCGGACCGGCTGGTTGACGCCGCGGTGGCCGAACTCCATCTTCTCGGTCTCGCCGCCCAGCGCGTTGGCGACGACCTGCTGGCCGAGACAGATACCGGCGATGGGTTTCTCGCCGACGTAGCTGTCGACGAGCTCGTTGGCCTGGTCGAAGTTCTCCGGGTCGCCGGGGCCGTTGGAGATGAACAGGACATCGGGGTCGAGGTCGGCGACCTCCTCCTCGGTGGTGTCGTGGGGCATGAGGTGGACCGTCGCGTCGCGCTCGACGAGCGAGGAGATGATCGACCCCTTGGCGCCGCAGTCGATGAGCGCCACGTCCGCCCCGTCGCCGTCCTCGTTGTAGACGACGGTCTCGGGGGTGGTGACCTGGTCGCCGATGTCGGTGTGGTCGCTCATGTGCTTGCACTGGTCGAGTTCGTCCAGCGCGTCCTGCTCGGTCACGTCCTCGCCGGCGGCGATGCCACACTTCATCGCGCCGGAGTCGCGGATCTCGGTGACGATGTCGCGGGTGTCGAGCTTGTCGACGGCGGGGACGCCCTCCTCTTTCAGCCACTCGACCACGTCGTCGGTGAGGTCGCGGGCGACGACGCCGCGGGGGTGGACGCGGTCGGACTCGAAGCGCTCCTCCCGGACGCCGTAGTTGCCGATCAGCGGGTAGGAGAACGTGAGGATCTGCTCCTCGTAGGAGGGGTCGGTGAGACTCTCCTCGTAGCCGGTGTACGCAGTTGTAAAGACCAGTTCCCCGCGAGTCGTGCCCGGCGAGCGCGCGCGCGCCTCGACGACGCGTCCGCCCTCCAGTGCCACGTAGGCGTCCGTCATTACGAGATGCGTATACCACCTCCGGTGATAAGCCTTGCTTTCGAAGTCAGGTTACGAAATTCGTAACGGTGAAGTGGGGTGGCCGGAAACTGTGGGGTATTCGATGGACGACCTCGACCGGGAGATCCTGAACATCCTCCGCAGGGACGCGCGGACGCCGTACACGGAGATCGCCGACGACGTGGGGACCTCCGAGGGGACGGTCCGCAACCGCGTGGAGTCGCTGGTCGAGGAGGGCGTCATCGAGCGCTTCACCGTGGCGACGCGGACGGGGAACGTCAAAGCGATGATCGAGGTCGGCGTCGACGTGAGCGTCGACACCCACGACATCAGCGACCGCGTCGCCGAGTGGACGGAGGTCGACTTCGTCTGGCAGGTCTCCGGCGAGGAGGACATCGTCTTCGTTGTCGATGCCCAGGACACCGAGCGGGTCAACGAGATCATCACCCAGACGCGCGAACTCGACGAGGTCGTGAGCACGAAGACGAGGCTCATCCTCGACGAACGCGTCGGGTGAGCGGTTCGGGTCGGTCGGAGCGACCGCGGCGAGTCGAAGACTGTTTGAACCCGCTCTCCCACGTGACTCCCATGAGTACGGACGACGAGGGGGTTCCCGGAGACGACGGCGCGCCGTCGGCCAAGGGGGCCGACGACTACCACGACAACGCCGAGCAGTCGGTGATCGCCGTCGACGAGAACGACGAGGAGCAGGGCCTGGTCAACCGCCTCGACGCCCACACCGGCGACGGCCGTCGCCACCGGGCGTTCACCTCGCTGCTGTTCGACGAGGACGACCGCATCCTGCTCGCCCAGCGCAGCCCGAAGAAGCGGCTCTGGGACACCTACTGGGACGGCACGGTCGCCTCCCACCCGCGAGAGGGCCAGACGCAGGTTGAGGCGACCCGCCAGCGCCTCGAGGAGGAACTCGGCGTCACGCCCGACCAGTACGACAACCTCCGGGTGACCGACCGCTTCGAGTACAAGCGCTACTACATGGACGAGGGCGTCGAGCACGAGGTCTGCGCGGTGCTGAAGGCCACGCTGCTCGACACGACCCTCGACCCCGACCCCGAGGAGGTCGGCGGCCTGATGTGGGTGCCCTACGAGCGCCTCTACGAACACCCGCGGTGGTACCGCCAGCTCCGTCTCTGCCCCTGGTTCGAGATCGCGATGCGCCGCGACTTCGAGTAGGCGACGCCGACCGGGCTCCCCGGCCGGCGCTCAGTCGTTCGCTTCGACTCCCGTCCGTTCGGAATCCCGCGAGTCGTCGGGCGTACCGTCGGTCGCGGCGTCGGCCAGGGGGAGGACGAGCGCGACGGTGCAGCCGTCGCCGTCGTCGACGAATTCGACCGAGCCGCCGCACTCGCCGACGACCCACTTGACGAGCCAGAGGCCGACGCCGCTGCCGTGTTCGAGCGCCGTCTCGCGGCCCGCCTCGATGACGCTCCGCTCGTGGTCCTCGATCCCAGGGCCGTCGTCGGCGACCCGGACCTCGACGAACTCGTCGCCGCGGCGGGCCGTCCGCACTTCGACGGTCGGGTCGTCGCCGGCGTGTTCGGCGGCGTTCTCGAGCAGTTCCTCGACGGCCCGCTCCAGGCAGGGGCCGCCGACCACGGTCAGCCCGTCGGGCAGGTCGACCTCGACGGTCGCGCCGTCGTGGGCGGACTCGACGCGGTCGGCGAGCCCCTCGACGCGCTCGGTGACCGCGAACGCGCGGTCGCGCTCGTCGTCGACCATCCGGGCGACGTGGCCGACCTTCTCGCTGCGGGCGACGACGCCGTCGACCGTCTCCTCGATGCGGTCGAGCCGGCGTTCGACCTCGTCGGTCGTCTCCACGTCCCGCCGGAGCAGTTCGGCGTTGCCGGCGACGACGTTCAGCTCGTTGCGGAGGTTGTGCCGGAGGACGCGGTTGAGCACGTCGAGGCGCTGCTCGTGCCGGCGGCGGTCGGTCACGTCGCGGAGGCTGAGGACACAGCCCGCGATCCCCCCGTAGCTCCGGTACAGCGGGGAGACCCGGACGTCGTAGTAACGGCGGCCCTCCGGGCCGTCGAGTTCGAGGTCGGACTGGCCGGTGGAGACCCCGCCGCCGGACTCGGCGAGCATCGGCGCCGCGGTCTCGATCGGCGTCCCGACGGCGCCCTCGGGGTCGAGGTCGAACAGCCGCGCGGCGGCGGGGTTCACGTCGACGATGCGGTCGTCCTCGTCGAGGATGACGATGCGGTCGTCCATCTCGTCGATGACGGCCTCGCGGCCGAGCTGACGGGTGGCAGGCGTGACCGACACCAGCCGGCCGCGGAACAGCGTCGCGGTCGTGACGAGGCCGGCGGCGACGAAGCCGACGGCCCCGAGCGCGTACCGGCCGGGGACGACGCCGAACAGGGAAGCGGTCCAGGCCGTCGCGGCGGCGACCATCGCGCCCAGCAGTGCCGTCGCCTGTCCCCGGAAGAACTCCGTCGTCCGGAAGTTCAGGCGCACGAGTTCGAGCCCGCCGACGGCGAACAGGAGCAGGGAGTACCCGACGTGTGCCCACGTCGCGAGGCCGAACTCCCGGGCGAGGTACGCGGTCCCGGCGGCCGTCGCGACCCACCGGTCGGCCCAGACGAGGCCGTGGGCGTCGTTCGTCCAGACCAGCGCGACGAAGACGGCGGGTTCGACGAGCAACAGCGCCAGCCGGCGGCCCCCGATCGCGCGTTCGCTCTCGGTGTACGCCAGGACCGTCACCAGCCAGGCGGCCGGGAGGACCACGGAGACGGTCGCCGCGACGCTCGACCACCGGAGCTTCCCGGCCAGTCCGGGGGTCGCCAGCCCGAGCCCCTGGGCGAGCGCGTACAGCCCGGTCGCGGCGACGAAGACCGACAGGGGCCGCGCGGCCGGCGTGTCGCGGAACGTCCACACGAACGCGGCGACGCCGCTCGCGACGATGGCGGCGAGCAACACGACGGGCGTGAACGCCGTCGTCGTCATCGATACGGGAGGGTTCCACTGTCCCCGAAATAAGTGTATGTGGCCCGATATCAGAATTGGATCGGGTCGGTCGCGACGGTGAGTGCGGCGGCCGGGCGGGTCGGGAAGCGGTCAGGACCGGCGGTTCGCGACGGCGGTCCAGACGCCGAGCAGCCCGAGGAAGACCGCGGGGACGAACGGGAGCACGAGATACGCGTCGCGGTAGCCCAGCGGGAGCGCTTCGAGCAGTCCCTGGGCCTGCGGGATCGCGATGATAGTCCAGGGGATCACGACGAGCGCGACCACGAGCGCGGCGACCAGCGCCCATCCGCGGCGGCCGAACTCCCGCGACTCGGGGTCGGGCACGTCGTAGCCACCGGGGCCGACCGGCGGGAGGTCGCCGTCCCCGCCGGTTCCGCGGACGTGCCCGTCGGCCTCGTCCCGGTCGTCAGGACCGTCCGCCGGGCCCCGGTCGTCAGGACCGTCGCCCGGCTCCCGGTCGTCGGACCGTCCGGCGCCCTCGGGCACGTCGCCGTCGGAGGCGGGCGTCTCAGCCATCGAACTCGCTGTCGGGGACGACCACGACCTTCCCGAAGCCCTCGCGGTCCTCCAGGAGTTCGTGGGCGCGGGCCGTCTCGCTCATCGGCAGGCGGTCGCGTACGCGCACCTCGAAGGTCCCGTCCCAGACCTTCGCGAGGACGTCGTCGACCTCGCCGGGCGTGGCCATCGTCGACCCGATGATCGACAGCTGGTTCCAGAACACGCGGTTGACGTTGGTCTGGGGCCGGCCGCCCGCCGTGGCGCCGCAGGTGACCAGCCGGCCGCCCTTCGCGAGGCTCTTCAGCGAGTCGTCCCACGTCTCGCCAGCGACGTGGTCGACCACCACGTCGACGCCGCGGCCGTCGGTCAGTTCCCTGATCTGTGCGGCGAAATCGTCCTCGGTGTAGTCGATGGCGTGGTCGGCGCCGACCTCGCGGGCGTAGTCGAGCTTCTCGTCGGTGCTCGCGGTCGCGAACACCTCGGCGCCGGCGAAGTCGGCGATCTGGACGGCCGCGTGGCCGACGCCGCCCGACGCGCCGAGCACGAGAACCGACTCGCCGGGGTCGATGTCGGCGCGGGTGACCAGCATCCGCCAGGCCGTCTGGAAGACGAGCGGCGCCGCGGCGGCGGTCGCCCAGTCGACGCCGCCGGGGACGGCGACGAGGTTGTCCTCGGGGACGGCGGCGAGTTCGCCGTGGACCCCGGGGACGTGCTCGCCGATGATGTGGTAGTCGACGCACATCGACGCCTCGCCGTCGCGGCAGAACTCGCACTCGCCGCAGCTGACGCCCGCCGTGACGGCCACGCGGTCGCCGGGGTCGAAGCGAGTCACGTCCGCGCCGACGGACTCGACGACGCCCGCGGCGTCGCAGCCGGGGACGTGCGGCATCTCCAGGTCGATCCCCGGCAGGCCCTTGCGGGTCCACACGTCGAGGTGGTTCAGCGCGCCGGCCTTCACGTCGACGAGCACGTCGCCCCGGCCCACTTCGGGGTCGGGCCGCTCGGCGTACTCGACCACGTCCCGGTCGCCGTGGTCCGCGTACTGGACTGCGTACATGGTCGGACCGACGCGCGCGGTGTGCAAAACAGTGACGACCCTCCGGCCCGCTGGCGGGGGATCCACCGGGCGGCGCCCGCGGTCCGAGTGGCCGCCCCCGGCCGGAGTGTCACCACCGCACTGATTCTCAGTTCGGATAATTCGGGGGCAAGGTCATTATGGGGGTCGCCCACACGATAGCGTATGTCAACGGCCGTGGGCGGACAGCGCGAGATAGAGATCCACCACCACTTCGTGTGGGGGAGCGAGGAGGAGGCGATGGACACCGTGCTGGCGGAGTACACCGACCGCACCCCCGGCGTGTCGGTCGCCGAGGAGCAGACGGTGATCAACGCGCTCCGGCTGATGATCAAGAGTCGGATCCTGCGGGAGGACCCGCCGGACGTGTGGGACGAGTGGCCGGGCGCGAACCTCCGGCCGACCGTCGAGGCCGGCGCGACAGCCGACATCACCGACCTGTGGGACCGGACGGGCATGGAGCGGGCGTACTTCGACGGGATGGTCGACGTGGCCCGCTTCGACGGCGAGTTCCACGCCGTCCCGCTGGACATGCACCGGATCAGCAACCTCTACTACAACGTCGAGCTGTTCGAGGCCGCCGGGGTCGACCCCGCGCGGCTCTCCGGGCCGGACGAACTCGTCGAGGCGCTCCCGGCCCTGGCCGAGGAGAGCGACCACCCGATCGCCGTCTTCGGCCGGAACCCGTTCGGGCTGCTCCAGCTGTGGGAGACGCTCTTTCTCGCCCACGAGGGACCGAGCGGCTACGAGGCGGCGGCCGACGGGCGGCCGTCACGCCACAGAGCGGCCATCCGCGCCGCGTTCGCCACGCTCGGGGAGTTCCTGGCGGCGGGACCGGACAACCCGGAGTTCATGGACTCGAGCGACCTGGAGTTCGCCTTCTCCGACGGGGAGGCGGCCTGCATCAACAACGGGTCGTGGTCGACGGGCCACATGGCCGGGACCGACATGGAGTTCGGCCGCGACTGGGACTGCGTTCCCTTCCCCGGGACCGACGGCGCCCACATCGTCAACACGAACGCCATCGTCCCGGCGGCCCACACCGAGGGCGACGACGCCGTGATGGAGTTCGTCGAGTACCTCGGCTCCGCCGAGACGATCGAACGGTTCAACACGATCAGCGGGTCGGTCCCGCCGCGGAGCGACGTGTCGGTCGCCGAGCTGCACCCGATGAGCCGCGAGCTCCACGAGGCGTTCGGCGGCCGCGCGACCCAGCTGCCGTCGATGTGTCACGGGCTGGCCGTCCAGCCCGAGCAGGTCGTCCAGCTGAAAGACGCCGTCGCGACCTTCCTCCAGGACCGCGACGCAGACGCCGCCGCCGACGAGGTGGTCGACGCGCTGTCCTGATCCCCGGCCCGCCGTGGCGGGGCCGCTCTCCGCGCTGTCCCGCCCACCGCTGCCCGTTCACTGTCCCGGCCGCTCGCGACCCGGGTTCGGTCGGATGCTGGCCTTTTTGGTTCGCTGCCGGGTAACGATCCCATGGTCGATTTCCAGTCACGCGACACCAGCCGCGGGTACGGGGACGACGAGGACGAGGAGGGGGACGACGCCGAGGGGGACGACGCCGACGAGGACGCCGGCGAGAGGGGGGACGAGACGGAGCCCGTCGAGGAGTCGGCCGAGGGGGTCGAGGAGGCCGACGCCGAAGCCGCGGGGGAGGACCCGCCGGAACCGGAAGGTGGCGCCGCCGGCGCGAGCGGGGGCGGGGCGACTGCCGAGGGGGCGGAGCCCGGAGCGGCCGACGACCCGCTCGCAGCGTCGTCCGGAGACGAGAGCGGCGATCCGCTGGCGCCGGACACGTCCGGGTCGGACGCGGAGTCGGGTGTCGACGAGGGCAGTGGGCCGACCGACGACGAGTCCGGTCCACAGACCGACGACACCCGGGATCCGTCCGACGACGACACCGGTGACGAGGCTCCCGGAGGGGACGCCGGGGCCGACTCGACGGCGGACGACCCGCTGGCGCCGTCGGGCGAGCCGGAGCATGGTGACGAGGGGCAGGACACTGCGGACGACCACCCGTTCGCCGACGCGGACAGCGCCGACGCCGTCCCGGGCACCGACGCCGGCGAGACGGCCGACCCCTCGTCGAGCGGACCTGCCCGCGAGGGGGGCGACCACGCCGAGTCCGGCGCGCGTTCGACGGACTCCAGCGGCCACCCACAGGACACGGCCGACCACTCGGAGGGCCCAGGCCACCAGGAGGGCGTCGACACCCCGGAGAACGCGCACCACTCGGACGGCGCACCGGAGCACGCACACGGGTCGGGCGGCCACTCGCACGGCTCCGGCGCTGACTCACACGATTCGGGGGGCCACTCCCACGACCACGCTCACGGCGCCGACGTCGGCCTGCTCGGCGTCGCGGTCGTCACGGTCTCGTCCACGCGCACACGCGAAGATGACACGAGCGGCGACGTGATCGAGGCGGTCGTCGAGGCCGCCGACCACGAGGTCGTCACCCGGGAGATCCTCCGGGACGACCTCGACGGCGTCCAGACGGCGCTGTTGAACCTCACCGGCCGCGACGACGTGGACGTGGTCGTCACGACCGGCGGCACGGGCGTCACGCCCGACGACGTGACCGTCGAGGCCGCCCGTCCGCTCTTCGACCGCGAGCTCCCGGGCTTCGGCGAGTTGTTCCGCATCCTCTCCTACGAGGAGATCGGCACCCGCGCGATGGTCTCCCGCGCCACCGCCGGGATGGTCGACGGCGTCCCGGTCTTCTGTCTCCCCGGCAGCGAGGCCGCAGCCCGCCTGGGGACCGAGGAACTCGTCGTCGAGGAGATGGCCCACCTCGTCTCGCTCGCCCGCCGGGACGACTGACCGCCGACCTCCTCCCCCTCCCGCCGAACCCGCCTCGTAACACAGTATTCGGGCCGCACCTTTCGCCCCGACCAGGGCAACGATTAAGTCGATCCTGACTGAACGTCCAGTCAATGACGACGGACACGGTGGATCGGCTCCTCTCGGAGCTGACACTGGCGGAGAAGGTACGGCTGACGCACGGCGCGACGGACACGGAGGGGACGGCGACCGGCTTCGTCCCCGGGATCGAGCGGCTGGACATCCCGCCGGTCAGATTCTCGGACGGGCCGCTGGGGGTCCGCACCGACGACCCGGCGACGGCGTTCCCGGCGGCGACGGCGCTGGCGTCGTCGTTCGATCCGGAACTCGCTCGCGAACTCGGCCGGGCGCTGGGCCGGGAGGCGCTGGGGCGGGACCAGGACGTGCTGCTCGGGCCGGGGCTGAACCTCGTCCGGGTGCCCCACTGCGGGCGCAACTTCGAGTACTACTCGGAGGACCCGGTCGTGACCGGCCGCTTCGCCGCGGGCGTCGTCGACGGGGTCGAATCGACGGGCGTCGTCGCCACGCCGAAACACTTCGTCGCGAACAACCAGGAGACGGCCCGCGCGTCGGTCAGCGCCGAGGTCGACGAGCGCGTCCTCCGGGAGCTATACCTGCCGGGCTTCCGCGACGCCGTCGACGCCGGCGCCGGCGCGGTGATGTCCTCGTACAACCGCGTCAACGGGACGTACATGAGCCAGCACGAGCGCCTCCTGACCGAGGTACTCAAGGACGAGTGGGGCTTCGACGGTGTGGTCATGTCCGACTGGTTCGGCACCGAGAGCGTCGTCGGAACGGCGTCGGCGGGGCTGGACCTGCAGATGCCCGGCATCTCCGCCGAGGAGCTGTTCGAGTCGATGGGCGCACCCGGGGAGGAGGCCGACGGTGCGGACCGCGAAGACGGCGACGCGCCGCCCGAGGACCCGACCGAGGGATTCGACTACGCCGACGGGATGCCCGACCCGACGACGGGCGGCCTCTACCGCGAGGAGCTGGCCGACGCCGTCGAAGCCGGTGAAGTGCCGGAGTCCCGGCTCGACGACATGGTCCGGCGGCTACTCACCCAGCTGGACCGCCACGGGCTGCTCGACGGGTCTCGGGAATCGGCCGACACCGAGGGCGCCGTCGACACGCCGGAACACCGCGGGCTGGCCGAGGGGGTCGCGGTCCGCGGGACCGTCCTGCTGGACAACGACGGCGTCCTGCCGCTGGCCGACGACGCCGACGTGGCCGTGGTCGGCCCGAACGTCGACGAGGCGATCCTCGGTGGGGGCGGCTCCTCGGAGGTGACACCGGCCACCGAGACCAGCCCGGTCGAAGGGATCGAGGCCCGCGCCGAGGGCGCTGTCTCTGTCGCCCGCGGCCACCCGCGGGTCGAGGACATCTCGCTGTTCGACGCGTTCGAACCGGACGACGGCGACGAGGGCGAGGAGGGTCCCGACCCATCGGTCGACGATGCGGTCGCGGCCGCAGCCGACGCCGACGTTGCGCTCGTGTTCGTCCGCGACCAGGCCACCGAGGCCGCCGACCGCGAGTCGCTCGCGCTGCCCGGCGAGCAGGACGAACTGATCGAGGCGGTCGCGGCCGAGAACGACCGGACGGTCGTGGTCGCGAACACGAGCGGTCCCTTCGAGGCGCCCTGGCGCGAGGACGTGGCGGCCGTCGTCGCGGGCTGGTACCCCGGCCAGGCCCACGGGGCGGCCGCGGCGGCCGTCCTCTACGGCGACAGCGACCCCGGCGGGCGGCTCCCGGTGACGTTCGCGCCCGCTGAAGCGTACCCCACCGCTGACGAGCGCCGCTACCCCGGCGTCGACGGCGAGGCACACTACGACGAGGGGCTGCTCGTCGGCTACCGGCACTTCGACGCGACCGACGCCGAGCCCACGTACCCGTTCGGCCACGGGCACTCCTACGCGACCTTCGAGTACCGCGACGCCGAGGCGATCGACGACGCCACCGTCGAACTCACCGTCGAGAACACCGGCGACCGGCGCGGCCGGGAGGTCGTCCAGGCCTACGTCGACTCGCCGGCGGCGCCCGACGACCTGGACCGGCCGCCGCGGGAACTCGGCGGGTTCGCCTCGCTGGCGCTCGACCCCGGCGAGTCCAGCCGCATCGCGGTCGCGCTCGACGAACGCGCGTTCGGGCGCTACGACGCCGACGAGGGCTGGACGGTCGACGCCGGCGAGCACACCGTCTCGCTCGGCCGCTCGTCGCGGGACCTGCGACTCGACGTGCCGATCGAGCGGTAGCGGTCACCGACGGTCACAGGTCGCCGCGCCACTCGCCCTCGAAGCGCTCGACGAACTCCCGGACGAACGCGGCCCGCTCCGCCGCTAGTTCCCGTCCGGGCTCGGTCTCCATCGCCTCGGGCAGCCGCAGCAGTTTCTCCCGGGCGTGCTGGATCACGGTGTTGTCACGGTCGTTCCGGTCGTAGCTGTCCCTCGCTTCCCGGCCGGGGTCGTACATCCCCTGGCCGTGGTGGGCGCCGAAGGTGAACGCCCGGCCGATCCCGACCGCGCCCAGCGCGTCGAGGTTGTCGGCGTCCCGCAGGACCCGCTCCTCGGGCGTCGGCTCGCGGTCCAGGTCCGTCCGCTCGGCGAAGTCGTACTCCTCGTGGTGGGCCACGCAGTGACAGACCGCCTCGCGACGGTCCCCGGGAAATTCCGCGTCCGCGAGGATCGTCCGGACCTCCGGGAGCGTCTCCTTCGGGTGGGTGAACCCCTCCCCGCGCAGGCGGTGGAGGTCGTGGACAAGCGCCGCCGCGCCGACGACGGTGGTGTCGGCGCCCGTCTCCGCCGCGAGCCGGCGTCCCAGCCGGTAGACCCGCCAGGCGTGGGCCATGTCGTGACCCGTCTCGTCGCCCGCGAAATGGTCGCGGGCCTCTTCGGCCACCCGCTCGTGGACCGCCGGCACGTCGTCCGCTCGCATGACTGTGGGCCGGCGGCCCGGGACGAAAAATTTCCCGGTGGCTGTTCAGCTCCCGGCCGATCTGCCCGGCCGTCGGATCCGACCCGCTCGCCGCCGGACGCCGACCCCCTCGGCCGCCGGTTTATCCCGCCGACGGTCCTACGGGCGGTATGGTCACGCGACTCTCCGACGACGCCTGGTGGATCGACCTCGGCGGCGTCAACGCCTATCTCGTCGACGACGGCGGCGCGCTGACGCTCGTCGACGCGGGGACGCCCTGGCGCGGCGGCGACCTCGCGAACGCCGTCGTCGAGGCGGGGTACGCCCTCGGCGACCTCGACCGGGTGCTCGTCACCCACTACGACCTGGACCACGTCGGCGGCCTCCCGCGGCTCGACGGCCTCGACGTCACGGTCTACGCCGGCCGGCGCGACGCTCCGCTGGTGACTGGCCGCGAGAAGCCGCCGTTCTCCGTGCCGAAAGGGGTCTTCCAGCGGCTGGTCGGCCCGCTACTCACGCCGCCGGACAACGAAGTCGTCCCGCTGACCGGGGGCGACACCGTCGGCTCGTTCACCGTCCACGAGACGCCCGGCCACACCCCCGGCCACGTCGCCTACGTCAGCGAGGATCTGGGGTTCGCGGCGCTGGGCGACCTCGTGCGCGAGTCCGGCGGCGACCTGAAACCGACGCCGTGGGTCATCACCGACGACACCGCAGTCGCTCGCGAGAGTATCGGTCGGCTGGCCGCCGACGCGCCGGCGTTCGAAGTCGCGGCGATGGGCCACGGTGTCCCGTTCGAGCGCGGCGGGGGCGACCGACTCGCGGACCTCGCGGGACGACTCTGAGTCCGACTCACGGGACGAGTCGACGACTCACATATCGCCGGCGGACTCGCTGCCGACGTTCTTCTCCGCGCCGCCCTCGTTGGAGGCCAGACCCGGCGAGTGTCGCGATGTGCCGCCGGTGAAGTCGGTCTCCCCGCCGCCACCGCCGCCGGGGAACCGCCCGTTCTCGAAGTCGGCCGCGGTGACGCCGGACGGGCGAGCGTCCTCGGCGCGCGTGACCTCGGGGCGGTCGGGGCGGTCGGTGGCGACGTAGGCCGCTACCAGGTCGGGGTCCGTCACGACCGCCGAACGGGGGACCGGCTCGTCGTCCGGCCAGCGCCGCCAGGCGACGCGTTCCTGCTGGAGCGCCGCGCGGGTCTCCGCTTCACTACCGGCCTCGACCCGCTCGCGCGGGGTCGGTACGCGGGCGTCGAGCGCGCGTTCGACCGCGTCGGTGTCGGCGACGTGGTGGAGCCTGACCGTCGACTTCCCGGAACGGACCAGGTCGTAGCTCCCGGCGCCGAGCAGCCGGTCGAGCCGCCCGTCGCGGCGGAGGACGAGGTCGACGTCCTCCCACTGGACGGTCTCCGACCCGCGGAGGAGGTCTCCGAGCCCGCCGGGGTCGTACTCCAGGCGGTCGCGGAAGACACGCAGCTCGGACCGAACTCCGGGGACGGCCCCGGCGAACCGTTCGCTCGGGATCGGGTCGGTCATCGTGCTCTCTCGCCGGCGCTCGGGTATAAGCTTCGTGGGGAGGGCGGCCGGCAGGGCCCGCCTTCGGTGTCGCGGGTGCTACTCGGCAACTCCGTCGCCCCCGGTTCCCCCGGTGAACTCCTCGGCTTCGCTACCGTTCCCGTTGCGGGTTATCCCGTCGAGCGTGGCCGGCCGGTCCGGCCCGGGCGAGGAGCGACGCGGTCGCTCGTCGTCCCCGCGGCCGGGGGTCACGTTCCCCTCCCCGTCGAGTTTCTCGACGAGCACGTCGTCGGTCACGACCGCCGAGCGGGGGAGCGGCTCGTCGGTCGGCCAGTCCTGCCAGAGGACGCGGCTCCGCTGGAGCGCCTCGCGGACCGTCGCCTCGTCGACGGCCTCGACCCGCTCGCGCGGGGTCGGCACGCGGGCGTCGAGCGCGCGCTCGAACCCCTCGGGGTCGCGCAGGTGGCCGAAGAAGCGGTTCGACCCGCCCGAGCGGACCAGTTCGTAGCTCGCCGTCCCCAGTCGCCGGTCGACCCCGGTGTCACGGCGGATCGCCAGGTCGATGTCGTCGTAGGCGACGGTCGTCGCGCCTGGCGAGAGCCCGCCCTCGACGGTGAGGGCGTCGCGGCCGAACCGGACGCTCCGGCGAGCCGTGCCGGCCGCGACGACGCCGAGGACGCAGACGAGCGCGGCGGCCGCCCCGCCGCCGACGAGCGCGGCCGTCGACGGGCCTGCGACGCCGTTGATCGCCAGCAGCGACCGGACGAGGGCCCCGAGGAGCGCGCCGCCGGCCAGCGCGCCGACGCCCTCGCGCCAGGCGGAGAGCACCGCCGCCGACGCCGACGCGCCCGCCGCGGGACCGGTCGACACTTCGGTCATACTGCGAGAGTTTCTCCCGCAGTAACAATAATGTTGCCCCGGAAGCAACGCGGTCGGGGCGGCCGTAGCGGTCCGGACGCCCGCGGCGGTCGGGGCGGTCAGATCCGGGGTCAGTCGTCGGCGTCGGCGGCGTCGGTCAGTTCCTCGGCGACGGTGTCGGCGTCGAACAGCGCGGGGTCCATCCCGAGGACCTGCTGGCCGCTGACGAACTCCGGCAGCGAGTCGGCGGTGTAGGCGACGACCCGGATGTCGGGGTTGAGGTCCCTCGCGACGACGATGGAGGTCGCCTGCCCCGCGTCGGTCAGGACGAACACGTCGGCGTCGTGGACGCCGGCCTCTTCGAGCGCCGGGCGGTTGGCGATCCCGTCGACGACCGACACGGTCGCGCCCCGCTCGCGCAACTCGTCGGCCAGTCCCTCGGTGTCGGTCCCCGCGAAAACTGCGTTCATACCCACTGATCGGGGCCGGGGGGTTTGTGCTTCACGTTTCGCGCGGCCCCGCGAAGCGTGCCCCGGGAACGGTCACGCGTTCAGGAAAAAGCACTTACCAGTCCGTTCGAAACGCCCGACATGGACACGTCCCTCCGACGGCGGTCCCTGCTCCGAGCGGTCGCCGGAACGGGGGCCGCGGCCCTCGCCGGCTGTCCCGCGGGCATCGGCCAGTCGACAGGGTTCGAACCCGGCGAGCGCGACTGGCCGAGCTACCGATTCGGACCACGAAACACCGCGGTCCACCCCTCCGCACCCGGCCCGGGCGGCGACCTCACGGTCGCGTGGACGGGCAGCTACACCGACAGCTCGGACGGGCCGGCCGGGGTGAGCGTCCTCTCCGCCCCCGTCGTCCTCTCCGCCCCCGTCGTCCTCGACGGGACCGTCGTCCTCGACGGGACCGTCTTCGCTGCGGCGGACATCAACGACGACTCGGGCTGGCGGACGGTCGTCTCGGCGTTCGACCTCGCGACCGGCGAGCGGCAGTGGGAGCGGTCGTTCCCCATTGCCGAGATGTACGGCGAGGGGAACACCTCGCCGGCGCGGACGCTCGGATCGGACGGCGAGCGCCTCGTCGTCGGGACCGTCTCGGATGGCCCGGGTCTCGCCGCGCTCTCGCCGGACGACGGCGAAACCGAGTGGGAACAGGCCCTCGACACGCCGTACGAGTCGCCGGTGACCGCCGAGGGAGGGTCGCTGTTCGTCGGCGACCGGCTCTACGCCGCCTTCGACGCTGGCGACGGGAGCCGCGAGTCGCACTACGCGCCGGGCGAGGACCCCCTGTGGCGCAACCGGTTCCCGCCGACGGTGACCGAGGACACGATATTCGCGACTGATCACGACGAGATCCACGCCGTCGACCGCGAGAGCGGCGAGCGCCGCTGGACGGCGAGCAACGACTTCTACACGATCCTCTACCAGCAGGAGGGCGCCCCGTTCAACTCCCCGGTCGTCGTCGACGGCGTCGCCTACGCGGTCTGCGGCCGAATCACCAACCGGGACACGGGCGGGATGGTCGCGATCGACATCGAAGACGGGTCGGAGCTGTGGACGGCGATACCGGAGGGCGACGATCCCCAGACCTACGAGGGAGACCCCGCCGAGGCCGAGCAGGCCGCCTTCTACGGGATGCCGCTCGTCCTCGACGACACCGTCTACGTCCAGGGCATGGAGCGCGGCGAGTGGGGCTTCTTCGCCGTCGACGCGGCGGACGGGTCGGTCGAGCGGATGGACACCGACGGCGGGCTCGTCGCGGCCGACGACCGTTTGTACGGCGTCACCACCGAGGACGGGCGGCTGACCGCAAGCGCGGTCGACCCGTCGGCTGACGAGCGGATCGGCTCGGCGACAGTAGCACAGTGGGACGAGCCCAGGGTCGGCCCGCAGGCCGTCGCCGGCGAGTACTACGTCGCCACGACGGATCAGGGCGTCGTGGCGTTCGGACCGAACTGACTGAAGAAATCCGTGTCTGTGGAGCGGCAGACTGTCGCTACTCGTACTCGATGGTCGCCGGCGGCTTGTGGGTCACGTCGTACAGCACGCGCGAGACGTTGTCGAGTTCGCCGGTGATGCGGCTCTGGATGCGCTGGAGCGTCTCCCAGTCGATCTCCTGGGCGCGGGCGGTCATCCCGTCCCGGCTCTCGACGGAGCGGACGGCGACGACCCACCCGTGGACGCGGTTGTCGCCCTTGACGCCGGTGGCCTTGCCGAGCACCGCGGCGAGGGCCTGCCAGGGCTCGTACTCCTCCAGTTCCTCCTCGACGACGTGGTTGGCCTCGCGGGCGACTTCCAGTTTCTCCTCGGTGACCTCGCCGATGATCCGCACCGCGAGGCCGGGACCGGGGAACGGCATCCGCTCGGAGATGATCTCCTCCAGGTCGAGTTCGCGGGCCACCTCGCGGACCTCGTCCTTGTAGAGGTCGCGCATCGGCTCGACGATGCCGTCGAAGTCGATGCGTTCGGGCAGGCCGCCGACGTTGTGGTGGGACTTGATGGTCCCCTCGCTCTCGATGCGGTCGGGGTAGATGGTCCCCTGGACGAGGTAGTCGGCGTCGACCTCGCGGGCGACCTCCTCGAACTCGCGGATGAACTGCTCGCCGATGATGTGGCGTTTCTCCTCGGGGTCGGTGACGCCTTCGAGGGCGTCGACGAACCGGTCCTGGGACTCGATGACCCGCAGCGAGTCCATGTAGTCGAAGGTCTCGCGGATCTGGTCGGTCTCGCCCTTGCGCATCAGACCGGTGTCGACGTAGACGGCGGTGAGCTGGTCGCCGATGGCCTCGTAGGCCAGCGCGGCGGCCGTCGAGGAGTCGACGCCGCCCGAGAGGCCGATGACGGCGTTGGCGTCGCCGACCTCGTCGGCTATCTCGTCGATCTTCTCGTCGATGAAGGAGTCGACGTCGACCATCAGACCTCCACCTCCCCGGTGTCGCGGTCGTCCGCACGGTCCGTCTCGTCCTCGTTCGCCTGCAGGTCCAGCGCGGTGTCGAGCAGGCCGACAAAGGGCGGGCTGGCGCGGCCGGGCCGCGAGCGGAACTCGGGGTGGAACTGCGTCCCGAGGAAGTACGGGTGGTCGGGCAGTTCGAGGATCTCCATCCGGCGACCGGACTTGCCGGAGAAGCGCAGCCCTGCCGCCTCCAGGTCGTCGATGTACTCGGGGTTGACCTCGTAGCGGTGGCGGTGCCGTTCCGTGCAGGAGTCGTCCTCGTAGATCTCTTCGGCCAGGGTCCCCTCCTCGATTTCGGTGACGTGGGCGCCCAGCCGCATCGTTCCGCCCATGTCGTCGACGCCCTCCTGCTCGGGCAGGATGTCGATGACGGGGTGGGGCGTCTCCTCGTCGAGTTCGGCGGAGTGGGCGCCCTCCAGGCCGAGGACGTTGCGGGCGTACTCGACGACCGCGAGCTGGAAGCCCAGACAGAGGCCGAGGTAGGGGACGCCGTTCTCGCGGGCGTAGCGGATGGCCTCCATCTTGCCCTCGGTGCCCCGCGAGCCGAAGCCGCCGGGGACGACGACGGCGTCCATGCCGTCGAGTTCGCCGCCGTGGCCGTCCGCCAGTTCCTCGGCGTGGATCCACTCGGTGTCGACGTTGACGTTGTGGGCGAGGCCGGCGTGTTTCAGCGACTCGTAGATGGAGAGGTAGGCGTCCTCGAGACCGTACTTGCCGACCAGCGCCACGTCGACGGAGCCGGTCTGCTCCTGGGTGACGAGTTCGCGCCACTCGTTGTGTCGCTCGTTCTCGGGCAGGGCGTCGTCGGCCAGGTCCAGTCGCTCCATGACGTACTCGTCGAGGCCCTCGTCCTCGACCATCAGCGGCACCTGGTAGATGTCCGGCACGTCCGGGTTCGAGAAGACGGCGTCCGTGGGAACGTCACAGAACAGCGCGATCTTCTCCTTGGTCTGTCGCTCCAGCGGGTCGTCGCAGCGGCCGACGAGCACGTCCGGCTGGAGGCCGATCGAGCGCAGTTCCTTGACGCTGTGCTGGGTCGGTTTGGTCTTCTGCTCGCCGTTCTTCGAGTAGGGGACCAGCGTGACATGGACGAACAGGATGTCCTCCTCGTCCTCCTCGTGGGCGAACTGCCGCAGGGCCTCGAGGTAGGGCATCCCCTCGATGTCGCCGACGGTGCCGCCGACCTCGATGATGCAGACGTCGTTGCCCTCGGCGACCTCGCGGATGCGCCGCTTGATGTCGTTGGTAATGTGGGGGATCACCTGGACGGTCTTGCCCAGGTAGTCGCCGGCCCGCTCCTTCTCGATGACCGAGCGGTAGACCTTGCCCGTCGTCACGTTGTGCTTCGAGGTCATGTCGATGTCGAGGAACCGCTCGTAGTTCCCCAGGTCCAGATCGACCTCGCCGCCGTCCTTGAGGACGTAGACTTCCCCGTGCTGGAAGGGGTTCATCGTGCCCGCGTCGACGTTGAGGTAGGGGTCGACCTTCACCGCGGTCACGTCGAACCCGGCGTTCGAGAGCAGTCTGCCGGTGCTGGCGGCCGTGATACCCTTGCCCAGCCCGGACATGACGCCCCCGGTGACGAAAACGAACTTGTTCCCCAGAGTTTCGTCGTACTCTGTCTCCGGTTCCGGCATACCGACCGTGCGCGGTGTGACCTGAAAACCGTTTCGGGAGCCGCCGGGGATCTCCGCGTTTGTCAACGTGTGACGGCCGCGGGCCGCCGATCCCGTCGGTTCGCGAACCGGTCGCGAGGGGCGGGTCAGACGCGCGGTTCGAGAAAGTCCGCGACGGCGTCGGCGACCGCGTCCGTCTGGCCGACGAAGTGGTGGTCGGCGGCCAGTTCCGTCACCGCGAACCCCCGCTCGCGCGCCCGCTCGACGAGCGTCGCGGTGTCGACCGTGTCGTCGCGGCTCCCGTAGACGACCTGGCCGGGACAGTCGACCCGCTCGACGGCCGCGACCGCGTCGATCGCCTCCGGGCCGTCGCCCACGCGCGGCGCGGGCGCGAGCGCCGAGACGGCCGCGAGCGCCGGCTCCGTCGGTTCAGTGTCCGTCGGTTCAGTGTCCGTCGGTTCGAACCGCCCGGCCGCCGCGACGAGGGCGAGGCAGCCGCCGAAGCTGTAGCCGAACAGCCCGACGCTGTCGTAGCGCTCGGCGGCCCAGTCGAGCGCCGCGACCGTGTCGCGAAGCTCCCCGGGCCCCTCGTCCCACTCGCCGTAGTCGAACCGCAGGCAGGCGATCCCCCGGGTGGTCAGCGCGTCGGCGACGGCGGTCAGTCGGCGGTTCGACCGGGTCCCGCCCATCTCCGGGTGGGGCGGACAGGCGACCACGCACCCCGATGGATCCGCGCCGTCCGGTTCGTCCAGCGACCCGCGCACGTCGCGGGACCCCGGGACGATAACTGGTTCGCTCACGGGTCGAGTGTGGTCGGGCAGCACCTCGAACCTGTCGGCGGGCGGTCGCGGTGGGGGCCGACCGACATCACTCGGTCTGTTCGGCGGTCGCTGACTCGGCCGGCTCGATGCCGGTGACTTCGAAGCGCGCGCCGCCGTCCTCGCTCTCGGTCGCGACGACCTCCCAGTCGTGGGCCTCGGCGATCCGGTCGACGATGGCCAGGCCGAACCCGGTGTTGTCTGACCGAGTCGAGAACCCCGAGTCGAACACGTCGTCGCGCACGTCCGCCGGGATCCCCCGGCCGTCGTCGGCGACGTAGAACCCGCCGTCGAGGTCGCCGACGCGGACGGCGAGTCCGTCTTCGGCGTCGTCGCTCGCCTCGTCCGCGGCGCCGTGGTCGGCGGCGTCGTCGGCCGCCGGCCGACTGCTCGTGGAACCGTGTTCCACGGCGTCCTGCTGAGTCTGCGAAGCAGGGACCGTCGAGCCGTGCTCGACAGCGTCCTCAGGAGCTTGCGACTGAGGGCTCGTGGAACCGTGTTCCACGGCGTTCCGGAACAGGTTCTCCAGCAGTTGCGCGAGCCGGTCGGGGTCGGCGCGGATCGTCCGGTCGGTCTCGACGGCGAGGCGTTCGCTGTCGGTCTCGACGGCCCCCCACGCCCGGACGGCCGCCTCGGCGAGGTCGACCGATTCCGGCTCGGAGATCGCTTCGCCCTGCCGGGACAGGGTGAGCAGGTTCTCGATCATCGCGTCCATCCGGTCGACGGCGTCCCGACAGCGGTCGAAGTGTTCGGGGTCGCCGGTTTCCTCGGCGGCCTCGACCGCGCCGTTCAGCACCGTCAGCGGGTTCCGGAGGTCGTGGCTGACGACGCTCGTGAACTCCTCCAGTCGCTCGTTCTTCCGTTCGACCTCGTCGCGCTGGCTGCGCAGTTCCGTCCGGCGCTCGGTGCGGTCGAGGGCGGCCTCGAGCGTCGTCGCCAGGATCTCGACGAGCACCTCGTCGGTCCCCGAGAAGGCGTGGGTCCGCTCGGCGGAGACGACGAACACGCCGTGGTCGCCCATCGGGTGGAGGATCACGCTCCGCGAGGGGGTCGACTCGTCGACCCGGTCGTCGGCGGGGACGTCGTCGACCCGGACCGGCTCGCCCGCCTCGAAGGCGTCCCAGACCAGCGCGGCCCGCGACCCCTCGGGCGCGTCCCGCGGGTAGAGGGGGACCTCGTCGAACGCCTCCCGGACGGCGTCGACGACGGCGGTCGGTTCGAGGTACTCGCCCGGGCCGTCGAGCAGGAACACGCCGCTCAGCCGGGCTTCGAGGACGGCGTCGGCGGCCTCGGTCGCCACCCGGGCAGTCTCCTCGGCCGTCTCCGTGTGCATCAGCGCCCGCGTCCGGTGTTGCAGCCGTTCGAGCTTCCGCTCGCGCTCCGCCCGCTCGGTCACGTCGCGCGTCACGCCCAGCACCGCGCGGTCGCCGTTCTCGCCGATGTCGTACGGGAATATCTGCGGCTCGAAGACGTGGGTGTGCCCCTCGGCGTCGACCACCTCGACCCCCGAGAGGTGTTTCGGTTCGCCGGTCTCGATGACCGACCGGAAGTCCTGCAGGAACTTCGCCGCCGCGCGGTCGCTCAGCACGTCGTCGACGGTCGAGCCCTCGATCGCCTCGACGGTCGTCCCGTGGAACTCCGCCAGCGCCTCGTTGACCAGCCGGTAGGTCCCGGCCTCGTCGACCACGTACACCAGGTGGGGCAGCGAGTCGACGATCTTCCGGAGGCGGCGCTCGCTGCGTTCGACCCGCCGCTGGGACCGGGCGTGCTCGACGGCGTTCGCGACCCGGTTGGCCAGCACCGTGTACTGGTCGGTCCCGGTCTCCTTCTGGAGGTAATCGGTCACGCCCGCGGAGATGGCCTCGCTCGCCACCGCCTCCGACCCCTTCCCGGTGAAGAGGATGAAGGGGAGCTCCGGGCAGGACTCCCTGACCCGCTCCAGGAACTCGATCCCGTCGAGCCCCGGCATCTCGTAGTCCGAGACGACGCAGTCGAACGCGCAGCCCTCGAGCCGGTCCAGCCCCTCGGCCGCGTCGGCGGCCGTCTCGACGGTGAACCGCTCGTCGGCCCGTTCGAGGAACGTGGCCGTCAGCTCGGACACGTCCCGGTCGTCGTCCACGTGAAGCACCCGGATCCCCTCCCTCGATACCCCGCTCATGGTCCCTGTCAACTGGTAGCGGGCAATAACTGTTGTGACCGAGTATCGCGTCTGAGAGCGCTCGTCCCGGTCAGAACTGAATGTCACGCTCGCTGATAGCCGGCCCAGCGGGGACCGGCCCGGCGATCCGGCGGGGGAGACCCCGGCCCGCGATCCGGTCGTCGAACCCGGGAACGGGCCGGAATGTGGCTGAAAAACAATTAAAGGCTCGGGCACAAAGCGGGTGTATGGGAATCATCTCGCGCGCCTCGTACGTCGTCCGGTCGAAGATCAACGCGGTGCTCAACCGGGCGGAGGACCCCTCCGAGACGCTCGACTACTCCTACGAGCAGCTGCGCGACCAGCTCCAGGACGTGAAACAGGGGATCGCGGACCTGACCACCCAGAAGAAGCGACTGGAGATCCAGAAGCGCCGGCTGGAGGAGAACGTCGAGAAGCACAACGAGCAGGCCCGCGAGGCCGTCCGGCAGGACCGCGACGACCTGGCCCGAAAGGCCCTGGAGAAGAAGAAACAGAAGATGAACCAGATCGAGGACCTGGAGGGCCAGATCGCCCAGCTCCAGGACCAGCAGGACAAGCTGGTCGAGCAGAAGAACAAGCTCCAGAGCCGCATCGAGGAGTTCCGCACGAAGAAGGAGACGATGAAGGCCCGCTACGAGGCGGCCGAGGCCAGCGCGAAGGTGTCGGAGGCGATGACCGGCGCCGGCGACGAGTTCGAGGACGTGGGCCGGGCCATCGAGCGCGCCGAGGAGCGCACCGAGGACATGGAGGCCCGCTCGCAGGCGATGGACGAGCTCCAGGAGACCGGCGCGTTCGACGACGTGCTCTCCGACAAGGACGACATCGACCGCGAGCTCGAACAGCTCAGCACCGACAGCTCCGTCGACGCCGAGCTGAACACGCTCAAGGGTGAGATGGGCAAGGGGTCGACCGAGAGCGAATCCGAGTCCGAGAGCGCGAGCGCGAGCGGGAACGGGTCCGGCAGTGGGTCCGGTGGGTCCGGCAGTAAGTCCACCGACACCGAGGACGCGGACGTGGACATGGACGTCGACACCGACGTGGACGCGGCAGACGTGGAGACCGAGGCCGAGGACGTGTCCGTCGACGACTCGGCGGTCGAGGCGGAGCTGGAAGAGCTCAAGGAAGACGAGAAGTAGGGAGTCGGACGGCGAACCGTCCGTTCGGGAGCGGCTCCGAACCGACAGTGCTCGCCCGGACCTGACCCCGCCAGCACACTTTTTGCGCCGCCGCGCGACCGTTCGGTATGCGACTCCTGTTCGTCCACTCGGACCACCTGGAGTTCGAGGCCCGCGAGGAGGCCGGACCCGACGACCTCGCGGAGACGGAGGGCGTCCCGATGGAGGGGCGCATGGAGGAGTGCGTGACCGCCTTCATTAGCGTCGAGTCCGGCGACGAGGCCGACCTCGACGGGGTCGTCGCGAACGCGACCGACGAACTCAGGGACGTGACAGGGCAACTCAACACGAACCGGGTGGTGCTGTACCCCTACGCCCACCTCAGCGACGACCTGGCCAGTCCCGACGCCGCCAAGTCGGTCATGCGGGACCTGGAGTCCGAACTCGAGGGGGAGGGCTACGAGGTGCTGCGGGCCCCGTTCGGCTGGTACAAGGCCTTCGAGGTCGCCTGCAAGGGCCACCCGCTCTCGGAACTCTCCCGGCACGTCTCCGCCCACCGCGACGAGGCGGGGGGCGGACCCGGGGAGGGCGAGAGGGAACCCGACCGGGAGCCGAGCGAGTGGCGGATTATGTGGCCCGACGGCTCGACCGAGGACGCGGTCGAAGCCAAACCCGAGGTGAGCGAGGACATGCGGGCGTTCGTCGAGGACGAGGTCGAGGACGTGACCGCCTCGCCCGGCGAGGAGCCGCCCCACGTCGAACTCATGCGGGAGAAGTCGCTGGCGGGCTACGACGAGCTGTCGGACGCGGGCAACCTGCGGTGGTACCCCCGCGGGAAGCTGGTCCGGGACTCGCTGATGGAGTACGTCAACGACCTCGTGGTCGACTACGGCGGGATGCCCGTCGAGACGCCGGTCATGTACGATTTGGGCGCCCGCCCCATCGACGAGCACGCCGGCAAGTTCGGGGAGCGCCAGTACCGCTTCGAGTCGGGCGACCGCCGGATGATGCTCCGGTTCGCCGCCTGCTTCGGGCAGTTCTCGATCATGCGGGACATGCACATCGCCGCGAGCGACCTGCCCCTGCGGATCTACGAGATGTCGACCTACTCCTTCCGCCGCGAGCAGAAGGGCGAGGTGACGGGGCTCAAACGGCTGCGCTCGTTCACGATGCCGGATATGCACACCGCGACGGCCGACATGGCGGGCGCCCGCGAGGAGCTACTGCGGCAAGCGAAGCTCTCGCTGCGGACGGGCGACGACCTCGGGCTGGAGTACCAGCCCGCGCTGCGGGTGACCCGGGAGTTCTACGAGGCCAACGAGGTGTGGGTCGCGGAGGTGGTCGCCGAACTCGGCAAGCCCGCTCTCCTGGAGATCATCCCCGAGCGCCACCACTACTGGTCGGCGAAGATCGACTTCGCGGCCATCGACGGGCTCGGCCGACCCATCGAGAACCCGACGGTCCAGATCGACGTCGAGAGCGCCGAGCGGTTCGACATCACCTACACCGACGCCGGGGGGAGCCACCACCCGCCGATCCTCCACTACTCGCCGTCGGGCGGGATCGAGCGGGTCGTCGCCGCGCTGCTGGAGGAGACGGCGACGATGGACACGCCGCGGCTGCCGACGTGGCTCTCGCCGACGCAGGTGCGGTTCGTCCCGGTCGGCGAGGAACACGTCGAGTACTGCGACGAACTGGTCGAGGAGCTGGCGGCGGCCGGGATCCGGGCGGACGTGGACGACCGCTCGGAGTCGGTGGGCAAGCGCATCGCCCGCGCGGAGACCGACTGGGTGCCATACTACGCCGTCGTCGGCGACCGCGAGGTCGACAGCGGCCGCCTCGACGTGAACGTCCGCGCCGACGACACCGAGGTCGAGCTAACCCCCCGGGAGCTGCGCGAGCGGGTCCGCAACGAGACCGCGGGCCTGCCCCGAAAGAAGCGCTACTTGCCCGAGCACGTCAGCGACCACCCGAATTTCACCGGGCGGTGACTCAGTACGGCGGGTACGGCGTCCGCGGCGGGTCGCCGCGGTCGTCCCCGCCCTCGACACTCCCGGGGTCCGCGCCCGCCTCGTCGTCCGGTTCCTCGACGGGCTCGGTCGGTCGCTCGGCCGGACTGGCCGACTCCCCGGCCGGCTCGGTCGGTCCTCCCTGCCGTTGCACACGCGTCAGGTCCGCTGAACTCGCTTCGCCGCGCTCCCCGGGCGCGACTCGTTCGCGCCTGTCCCCCCGGGCGGGATCGGTGTCGTCCGCCACGCCGCCGAGCGGGCGCAGTTCGACGGCCGTCGACCCCGGGAGCGCTCCGTCTTCGAGTCGGTCGAGGAACCCGTCGACGGACCGGTGCTCGCCGTCGACCGTCGCGGGGGCGACGACCAGCAACCGGTCCTCCCGGACCGCGGCCACCGCGAGCCGCGGGAGCACGAGCTCCTCGTGGCGCTCCCCGGTGATCGACGAATCCACGGTCCGCACGCCGAACGCGTCCTCGATGGACGCGTCGTTGCGCTGGGCCCAGCGCTGGAAGACCGTCACGCGGTCGAGGACGAACCGGCCCGCCCGCGTCCGGACCGCGGCCCGCGAGGGCGGCGCGCGGTCCCCCCAGACCACCACCTCGTAGCCCTCGATGTCGCCGGCCGCCGCCAGCGCGTCCAGTCGGTCGAGCGCGCGCCGCTGGGGCCGGTCCTCGCCGGGCTCCAGCGACCGCACGTACACCTCGATCCGTGTGTCGCTCGCGTCTCGTCCCCCCTGCATAGCGGTCGTGTTGTTTGGTACCAATGAACATAACACTGTCGCAACCGTCCGGGGGACCGGTGAGCGGCAGTGGGACGGGCGGGGTACGGTGGGACGTTCGGCGGTGGGGGGACAGCCGGGGTGGCGCCACCGGACGGCAGGAACGGCCACCCACCACTATACGGCCCGGTGACGAACCCCCGGGCATGTACGACGACATCCTGTTGCCGACGGACGGGAGCAAGGGGACGACCGAGACGGTAGAGCACGCCATCGCCATCGCGCGGGACAACGACGCGACGGTCCACGCGCTGTACGTCGTCGACAGCCGCCGCTACCGCGCGGCCGACGCGGACACGAAAGACGAGATCGTCCGCTCGCTGGAGGTCGAGGGCGAGCGCGCCGTCGAGGACCTGGAGGTCGCCCTCGGAGACGAGGGGCTCGCCGTCGAGACGCGGCTGCGCGACGGCATCCCCCACCGCGAGATCGTCGACTACGTCGAGGAGGCGGGTATCGACCTGGTGGTGATGGGCACCCACGGCCGCACCGGCCGCGACCGCGTTCAGAATCTCGGCAGCGTCACCGACCGCGTCGTCGAGGACGTGGGGACGCCGGTCCTCGTCGTCGACATCGGCGACTGAACCCGTGCTCGTCCGCGAACTGATGACGACAGAGGTGGTGACGGTCGGCGTCGACGCGACGCTCGACGACGCCGTCGGGAAGCTCCTCGCCGAGGGCGTCGGCAGCGTCGTGGTTGTCGACGGCGAGACGCCCACCGGGATCGTCACCGAGAGCGACGCGCTCGAAGCGGCCCACGAGCGCGGGCAGCCGCTCGGCGAGATCCCCGTCCGGGACCTGGCCCACCCGCCGCTCGTGACGACCGACCCCGACCGGACCGTCCAGGGCGTCGCCCGGACGATGGCCGAGGAGGGCGTCAAGAAAGTGGTCGTCACGGAGGGGCTATCGGTGGTCGGTATCGTCACGCTGACCGACGTGGTGTATCACGTGGCCGACCTCCGGAAGGAAGCCGCCGCGGCCGCCGAGGACCTGGCCGACCGCGACTGGCGACGCGGCGGCTGACGCCGATTCGGCTGACAGAACAGCGAGGCGTGGTGGTGCCTACTCGCCGTCGTCGGGACCGCGACCGGTCTGGAGCTCGCCCTGGCGCCCCTTCGTCTGGCGGTAGTCCGTCCCGAGCAGGTCGGCGAAGTGCGCGACGAACGCCTCGGTCGCCTCGGGGGTCTGATCGGCCGGGTCGAGCATGGGAACGAGCTCGAACCCGCGGCCGCGCATCGTCGTCGCGTGCAGTTCCGCCACGTCGAGTTCGTCCTCGCTTTTGGTCGTGTACTGGAATGCCAGCGCCTCGATCGCGCGCTGGCCGACGGGGACGATGATCTCCGGGTTTATCATCCGGAGTTCGCTGGAGCGGTACCCCTCGCAGGCCCGGACCTCCTCGTCGGTCGCCCCGCGGTCGGGGTGGCGACAGCGGGTGACGTAGGTCAGGTACACCTCGTCGGGGACTGGCTTCTCCGCGCCCGGGTCGCCCTCGACGAGACCGAGGCGGTCGAGGATCTCCCAGACGAGCGACTGGTCGCCGGCGAAGGGGACGCCCGTCTCGTCGGCCGCCTCGCTGGGCTGGTCGCCGATGACGACGAAGTCCGCGCCCACGTCGCCGTAGCCGTGGACGACCCGCTCGCGCGTCTCGACCAGCTCCGGGCAGTTCGTGCACTCGCTGTCCATCCCGAACGGGTTGGCGATCTCGTCCTGGCGTGCGTCCATCAGTCTGTCCCCAGTTGGCGCTCCACGCCCATCAGTCCTCGTCGACCGTCTCGGTCATCGTGTCGGCGTCGTCGGGGTCCTTTTGCGGACTCTCGGGGTGGTACGCGGTGTCGTACTCGCCCGGCCGGTCGTCGATGCGGTCGGGGTTGATCCGCCCGCCGAGCAGCATGAAGTCGAGGATGGTCACGCGCAGCATCGCCTCGACCACGGGGACGGCACGGGGCGGCAGGCTCGGGTCGTGACGGCCGACGACTTTCGCCTCTTTCTTTTCGCCGGTCTCCCAGTCGACGGTCTGCTGTGTCTTCGGGATGGAGACGGGCGCGTGCCAGGTCACCTCGCCGTAGATGGGTTCGCCGGTGGTGATCCCGCCCTGGAGGCCGCCGTGGTCGTTGCCGACGGGGACGGGGTCGCCCTCTTCGCTGACCGCGTCGTCGCGCGTGCCGTCGTCGAACTCCCAGTCCTCGTTGCGCTCGATGCCGCGCATGTCGCGGGCCTCGCGGCCCTGCCCGTACTCGACTGCGGTCGTCGCCGGGATGGAGAACATGGCCTGGCCGAGCCGGGCGGGGAACGAGTCGAAGCGGGGCGCGCCCAGGCCGCGGGGGACGCCGCGACACTCGAAGTAGACCGACCCGCCGATGGAGTCGCCCTCCTGCTGGTAGCGGTCGATGGCGTCGCGCATCTCCTCGGCCACGTCGGGGTCGGCACACCGTACCTCGTTGTCCTCGGTGTGTTCGAGCATGTCCTCCCAGGTCACGTCCTCAGCGGTGATGTCGCCGATCTGGTTGACGTGGGCCTTGACCTGTACGTCGTGGTCGGACTGCTCCAGGACCTGCTTCGCGACGGCGCCGGCGGCGACCCAGTTGACCGTCTCCCGGGCCGACGAGCGGCCGCCGCCGCCCCAGTTGCGCGTGCCGAACTTCGCGGAGTAGGTGTAGTCGCCGTGTGAGGGTCGCGGCGCCGTGATGAATGGTTCGTACTTCCCCGAGCGGGCGTCCTTGTTCTGGATGACCATGCCGATCGGCGTCCCCGTCGTGTAGCCGTCTTGGGTGCCCGACTTGATAGAGACCTCGTCGGGTTCCCCCCGGGAGGTCGTGATCATCGACTGACCGGGTTTGCGCCGGTCGAGTTCCTCCTGGACGACCTCCTCGGAGATCTCGACTCCCGCCGGACAGCCCGACACCGTACAGCCCATCGCCTCCCCGTGGCTCTCACCGAACGTCGTGAACCGGAAGAGCCGGCCGAACTCGTTGCCATTCATTACATTGGGGTGAGTGACCCTGGCATATAGTTCTGAAGATGTAGGCGGGCGCAGTTGCCGTCTGGCCGACGGGTGTTCGTCCGTCGCTGGGTTCAAACGGTTCCGCCCCCAAACGCGGATAATGACTGAGACAGCGACGCTCGCGGGCGGGTGCTTCTGGTGCATCGAAGCGGCGTTCAAGGAAGTCGACGGCGTCGAGTCGGTCACTTCCGGGTACGCCGGCGGCCACACCGGGGACCCCACGTACAAGGAGGTCTGCTCGGGCTCGACGGGCCACGCGGAGGTCGTGCAGGTCGAGTACGACCCCGAGACGATCGCCTACGAGGACCTCCTCGAAGTCTTCTTCCGCATCCACGACCCGACCACCGAGGACCGCCAGGGCCCCGACGTGGGTTCGCAGTACCGCTCGGCCGTCTACTACCACGACGAGGAGCAGAAGGAGACCGTCGAGCGGTTCGTCCACAATCTCCAGGGGGGCGGCGACTTCGAGAGCTACGAGAACGACGAGATCGTCACCGAGATCGCTCCGCTCGACACCTTCTGGGAGGCCGAGGAGCACCACCAGGACTACTACGACAAGAACCCCAACGACCGCTACTGCCAGTTCCACGCCGAACCGAAGGTCGAGAAGGTCCGCGAGCAGTTCGGCGACCGCGCCGCTACGCAGTGAGCACCGTCGGCGAGCGCGTTCTCACTTCGAGACGGTCGCGCCCAGCTCGGCGAGCGTCTCGAAGAAGCCCGGGAACGACACGTCCACGTCTTCGGCCTCGGTGACGGTCGTCTCGCCGTCGGCGACGAGGCCGGCGACGGCCAGCGACATGATGATGCGGTGGTCGTCGCGGCCGGGCAGCGTCGCGCCGCGGAGGTCGGTCTCGGCGCCGCGGATGGACAGGCGGTCCCGTTCCTCGACGACGGCGGCGCCCATCTCGGTGAGCGAGTCGGCCATGACGCTGACGCGGTCGGTCTCCTTGTAGCGGACGTGCTCGCAGTCGACGATGGAGGTGGTGCCGTCGGCCGCGGCGCCGAGGACGGCGATGGTCGGGAGGAGGTCGGGCGTGTCGGCGACGCTGACCTCGACGCCCGTCAGGTCCGACTGCCTGACGGTGATCTCGCCGGCCTCGCGGTCCCACTCGATGTCGGCGCCCATCCGTTCGAGCACGTCGACGATGGCGGAGTCGCCCTGCGCGCTGGGGTAGGCGCCCTCGACGACGAGGCCGTCCGGCGCGGCCAGCGCGCCCGCGGCGAGGAGATAGGACATCGAGGAGAAGTCGCCGGGGACGTGGTACTCGCCGCCCTCGGGGGCGTAGGTCTGGCCGCCCTCGACGCGGTAGCCCTCGGCGGTCTCGCTGGCTTCGACGCCGAACGCCTCCAGCACCTCGATCGTGATGTCGACGTAGGGCGCGGACTTGAGTTCGGTTTCGAGGTCGACCGTGATCCCGTCGTCGGAGACGGCGCCGGCCATCAGGAGGGCGGTGACGAACTGCGAGGACACGTCGCCCGGGATCGAGGCGGTGCCGCCGGAGACGGGGCCGCCGATCACGAGCGGCGCCTGGCCGTTGCCGCGGGTGCTCTCGGCGCGGCCGCCGAGTTGCTCGATGGCGTCCAGCAGGGGGCCCTGTGGACGCGAGCGCAGCGACCCGTCGCCGGTGAGGACGGTCGTGCCGTCGGCGAGCGCGGCCGTCGCGGTGGTCAGGCGCATCGTCGTCCCGCTGTTGGCGCAGTCGATCACGTCGGCGGGCACGTCCGGCCGGCCGTCGAAGCCCGCGACTTTCAGGGTCGACCGGTCCTCCGAGAGGTCGGTCTCGCCGCCGTAGGCCTCGACGGCGCGGCGCGTCGCCTGCGTGTCGGCGCTGACCAGCGGGTCGTGGACGGTCGCCTCCTCGCCGTACCCCGCCGCCAGGATCGCCCGGTGCGTGTAGCTCTTCGACGGCGGGGCGCGCGCCCGGCCCCCGACCGTCGACCGCTCGATGGTGGCGTCCATGTGGTCCGGGTCGGCCCGCCGCGGTATCAGGCTACCGGAGACGGCGACGCTGGCGTCGACTCCTTTGCCCGCGCCCCACGGTATTTACCCCGGGCGGTGCTTCCTGGGGGTATGGACCCGGACCTGTCCGCGCTGGACGAGTTCCTCGACGAGCAGGGCGTCGACGGCTACCTCGTCCACGCCGACTCGACGGACTCGACGCAGTACTACCTCTCGGGGTTCGACGCGCCGGACCCGTTCGTCACGCTCTACGACGGCGACGTCCGACTGTTCTTCGGGCGCAGCCTGGAGTTCGGCCGCGCGAAGCGCGAGGCCCGCGCCGCCACGGTCGAGCGCGCCATCGACTACGGCTACGGCGCCTACAGCGAGGAGTACGGCCCTCGCGAGGCCATCCACCGCTCGCTCGCGGACTTCCTGGACGCCCACGGCGTCGACAGCGTGGTCGCGCCGCCGCGGTTCCCGCTGCACGTCGCCGACAGCCTGCGCGACCTGGGTGTCTCCGTGAGCGCCGACGGCGAGGACACCGTCTCGGACATCCGCGCGGTCAAAACCGACGAGGAGATAGAGCACGTCCGCGAGGCCCAGAACGCTAACGAGGCGGCCATGCACGCCGCCGAGGACCTGATCGCCGAGGCCGACGTGGAAGACGGGACGCTCTACCGCGACGGCGAGGAGCTGACGAGCGAGGCCGTCAAGACGGAGATCGAGGTGACGCTGCTCCGCCACGGCTGCGCGCTGGACGAGACGATCGTCGCCTGCGGCGCCGACGCGGCCGACCCCCACGACCGCGGGAGCGGCCCGCTGGAAGCCGGCGAGCCGATCATCGTCGACATCTTCCCGCAGAACAAGGCGACAAAGTACCACGCCGACATGACCCGCACCTTCTGCAAGGGCGAGCCCTCGGAGACCCTGCGGGAGTGGTACGACCTGACCGAGGACGCCTACCGGGCGGCGCTGGACGCGGTCGAACCCGGCGCGACCGGCGCGGACGTACACGACGCCGCCTGCGACGTGTACGAGGAAGCCGGCGAACCCACCCTCCGGAGCGACGAGGGGACCGAGACGGGGTTCATCCACTCGACCGGCCACGGCGTCGGCCTCGACGTGCACGAGGGACCGAGTCTCGCCCCCAGCGGGGAGGAGCTGGAGCCGGGCCACGTCATCACGATCGAACCGGGGCTGTACGACCCCGAGGTGGGCGGCGTCCGCATCGAGGACCTCGTGGTCGTCACCGAGGACGGCTACGAGAACCTGACCGACTACCGCGTCGAACTGGAGGTCTGAGGGCTGGACGAGCCTCGGGGTCAGGCGGTCGCGCCGGCCAGCCGGTGGAAGGCGTAGCGGCTGGCGAACCCGCTGAACAGCAGGCCGACGAGGCCGCCGGCGACGACCGCCGCGCCCTCGCCGCCACCGAGCGCGAGAGCGAGCGCGACCACGCCGCTCGTCACGACGGCGGTCGCGAGTGCCATCGCGGTCCCGACCTTCGCGGCGGTGCCCATCGGCACCTCGATCCGGATGCCGCGCCAGTAGCCGAGACTCGGGCCGGAAGCGGTCGCGAGCCAGACCGGATAGATCGCCGCGGCGCCGACGACGGCTGCGGCGGCGAGGCCGGCGGGGATCGCCACCGCGACGGCGACCGCCGCGACCACGGTGTCCGCCGAGAACAGTTCCTCCTTCCAGCGCCGGACGATGTCGGCCCGGAGTGACTGCGGTTCGTCGTTGGAGGGCATCGCTCCCCGAATTCGGACGCGTCGGGTGTAGTTCTTGTGACGCGACTCCGAGGATAGCCGTTACGTGTTGCTCGTTGAGTAGTGGTTTCTGTTGGCTGGGTCGTGGAAAGAAGTCGTATCGGAGTGGCCGCACTCGACGGTGAGCGTTGAAAGCCCTCGACGCGCTCGCGGTCGCTGAGGCGGGATATCCGCGCTCTCGGCACCGCCCGCGCGGGTAGTGCCCGCTCAGGCGACTACACAAGCGCGAGCGCGCCTCGCCCTTTCAGTCCGCCAGGGACTGCAACCGCACAGCGACTGCACCGCCCCGCACAGCACCGCAGGGGGCCTCACACCTCCCCAGCCTCTTGCGCGTCTCGGCCTACGGCCTGCGATGCTCATCCCTCGCGCGGTTCCGTAGCGCGCATGAAAGCGCGCTCCAGCGCGCGCCGACCGCACCGCAGCCGTTCACTGCAACCGCTACCGCCTCTACTGATCATTCGAGCGATCGTTGCCATCGGACGGCAGCGGGTACGTCGTTCAGGGCCAGCCACAACGACTAACCCCGCCCCTCCCGATCCGAACGATATGACCGACTACACCACCGTCTCGATCCCGAAGGACCTGGCCGACCGCGTCGAGGAGACCATCGAGGGGACGAGCTTCTCGTCGACGAGCGACCTCGTCCGCTTCCTGCTGCGGAGCATCGTCATCCAGAACCAGCAGAAAGGCGAGCTGACGGAGGCCGAGTTCTCCGAGATCGCCGACCAGCTCGAAGACCTGGGCTACCTCGACTGAATCGCGGTCCGACCGCACGGCGGTCCCACCGGACGGTCACTCGGGGAACTCCTCGGGTGGTTCCACGTCGAGCAACTCCAGGGGTTGTTCCTCGCCGCGGCGGTCGAAGACGGCCACCGACCCCTCGTCCCACGGCGGGACGGCGACGAAGATGCGCTCGTGGAAGTCGTCGCGCTGGCGGACGCGCAACTCGCCGTTTGGGTGGGAGACGAACCGCGCCTGGGTCTGGCCGACCGGCGTCCCCATGTCGACGCCGAAGACGAAGTTGACCGACCCCGCCGAGTCCGGGTAGTAGAAGTGCGTGAACACCGGCGTCTCCGGCGGCAGGTCCGCGCCCGGCAGCTCCCCGGCGGGCGTCACCGACAGCGAGATGGTCACCGGGTCCGGGTCGGACTCCCTGGCGAACCTGAGACACGACTCGACCAGCCCCCGCGTCGCGTAGACCACGGTGGGTTATTCGCCGCCCGCGGCAAAACTCCGTCGCTCGCGGCCCTCGTCGCGTCCCTCCCCGTATCGCCGAGTCTCGACACGGAGTCGGCTCAAAAGAGGAACTCCCGGGCCGTCTGGGCGTAGAGCCGCGGCGTCCGCTTGCGCGACCCGTCGAGCGCGTCGGTCAGCGCCGCGGCCGCGCCCTCCATGACGCCCTCGCCGTGGCCCACCAGGATCCGCTCGGGCGAGTAGCGACCGAGCGCTTTCGGCGGCTTCAGCCGCAGCGCGGGGTGGACGCCGATTCGCTCGTCGCTCGTGAGCATGTACGGTGACGTGCCGAGCGCCTCGGCGACGACCAGCGTCTGCGAGTCCTCGTCGTAGAGAAAGCCCTCCTTCCAGACCGGGTTGTCGACGAGCTTGTGGAGGTCGTAGCCGCTGTCGGGGAGGCTCCGCCGGATCAGGTCGACGGGCGCCGAGAGGTCCGAGCGCACGCCGCTCATCCACTCGGGGACGTACACCGGCACTTCGTGGCGCCGCGCGAGCACGTCGGCGTCCCGTTTGTGCCGGTCCAGCAGGAGGACGACGCCCCGGACGGTGCCGTACTCGGCGAGGGTCTCGTCGAGCCCGTCGCAGTCGACGGGGTCGACGAGCCACACGTCGCCGTCGGAGACCAGCGCGTGGCTCGCCCGCTGCATCTCCTCGTCGGGGTAGGCGATCCAGCCGGTGCCGCCCTCCCACTGGTCGATCTCCCGCCACGACGCCGCCTGCCCGGAGCCTTTCATCGGCATATCCCTACTTGGCGCGCCGGCCACATAAGCGCCGATACCGACGAGTTGGGCGCGACGGGGTCGAGGGACTGCGAGGGTCGAGCGGACCGTAGGGTCCGGTCAGTCCAGCCGGCTCGTGTCGATGCCGACGCCGGGCGGCGTCACGACGAGGAAGCCGCGGAACTGCATGAGGTCGCCGTCGATCTCCCGCACGTCGCGGGCGAACCCCGCGGCCAGTTCGTTCACGTCCCCCTCGATGGAGAGCACGAGCGTCCCGCCCTCCTCGACGATCTCGGCCCACTCCTCGTCGGGGGTCGTCCCGTCGAGCACGCCGAGGACGACCCGGCCGCCCCCGTCGTCGCCCTCCTCCTCGTCGGTCAGTTCCTCCTCGACCGTCTGGAGGTCGAGGTCGATCTCGCTCATACCCGCCCCCTCGCGGTCGACCGAGAAAAAGGTGTGTCCGACGGTGGGATTTCAGCCCCGGCGAACGGAACTATGCCAGGGAGGAGCCGACGGTTCTGACCCGCAGTCGTCCTGAACAGACGGTGGACCGGAACGCCCTGTCGGGGCTTCCCACGGGAGCGAGCTACTCGAACAGGTTCCTGGCCCGCGTGTAGATGGGCTGTCCGAGCCAGGACCGTCGCTCCGCGAGTCGGTCGACCTTCTCCCGTGCTCGCTCCCGTTCCATCACCTCTCGCTTCACGAGCGCCTTCAGGACGATGGGCGAGATCGCGACCTCGGCGTCGCTGGCGGTCTGGAGTTCGGGGAGCGCCCGGAGGTCGTCGGTTATCAGGAACTCGGCGTCCAGTTGCCTCGTCAGGAGCGCGCAACTGCCTTCGCCGCGGTCTATCCTGGACGATTCGAGCGTCTCCGCCACATCGTGCGTCTCGAAGTCGTCCCGGCTGTCGAGTACCGTCCGAGCGGCGTCGCCGTGCCTGTCGTCGTATTCGGCGGTGTCTTCGAGTTCCCCGACGACGGTTTCCGTGGTGTGTACGTCGAACTCCGTCGAAACGGTGTCGAACGTGTCGACGGCGGCCAGCGAGACGAGCGCGGACGTGTCCGCGACGATCACAGGTCCGCCAGGTCGTCGGCCAGTTCGTCGCCGCGACTCAGCAGGGCTTTCGACGCGCGCACCGATTCGGCGTCCTGCCGGCCGACGAACTCCTTCAGCGCCTCGAACCCGATCTCGTCGTCGAGATAGAGTTCGACCACGGCCTCCCTGAACCGCTCCTGGTCCTCGATGTCGTCCAGGTAGTCCTGCAACGCCTCGACGACGATCTCAGTCCGGTTCTTGTGCGAGACTGCTGCGGCCACGTCGGCCTTCTCGATCAGCTTCTCGGGGAGCCGGAAGTTGACGCGAGTCGTTCCCATCGTCCACTCACTGTATGTACGTCGTACCCACACGCTCATAAGACTTGGCGGAACGCTCACGCTCGAATCGACGATCCGAGCGCGGATATCGAGGACCGCCGGACTCAAACCGCCGGGGCGGCAATCCCGGGCCATGAGCGAGACAGACGAGTGGGCCGAGCAGTTGCGGGCGAACCGCGCCGAGAAGGACGAGTTCCTGGCCGAGCACCCCCAGTCGCCGATCCCGCCGGAGGAGCGCGACGACTTCGACGGACTGGACTACTTCGAGCCCGACCCCGACTACCGCGTCGACGCGACGGTGACCGTCCACGACCAGCCCGACCCCGTCGAGATGGAGACTTCCGACGGCCGGACCGTCCGCTACGAGCGCGTGGTCACCTTCGCGTTCGAACTCGACGGCGAGTCGTTCGAACTCCACGGCTACCGGCAACAGCCCGACGACGACTCCATCTTCGTCCCGTTCCGCGACAAGACGACCGGCCAGGAGACCTACGACGGCGGTCGCTACATGGAACTCGAACCGGACCGGGAACTCGAAGACGGCGACGAGGTGACGATCGACTTCAACCTGGCGTACTCCCCGTTCTGCGCGTTCAGCGATACCTTCTCCTGCCCGTACCCGCCCGAGGAGAACTGGCTGGAGACGACGATCGAGGCGGGCGAACGCCACGAGTGACGAGCGGATTCGGCCGGTCTCCGGTCGCCCGCCGCTGACAGGCTTATCCCGGCGCGGTCCCTACCGCCGGCAGTGCTCTCGGACACGCTCGGCGTCCATCACGTGTCGGTCGTCGCGGGCGACCCGACCGGGAACCGCCGGTTCTACGCGGAGACGCTCGGACTGCGCTTTCTCCTGCGGACGGTCAACTTCGAGGAGCCGTTCGTCTACCACCTCTACTACGGCGACGAGCGCGGGACGCCCGGCTCGGTGCTCACCTTCTTCACCTACCCGCGGGAGGAGCCCGGCCGGATCGGCAAACCCGACATCACGACGGCGGCGCTGCGGATCCCCGCGGACGCCGTCGACTACTGGGCCGACCGGCTGGCCGACCGCGGCGTGACCGTCGACCGGGGCGAACGGTTCGGCGAGCCCGTCCTGGCCTTCGAGGACCCCGACGGCACGTCGCTGGAACTCGTCGGCGTCCCGGGCGGCGAGGCCGCGCCGACCGACCTCGACGCCGGGACGGACCATCCCTGGACCGGCAGTCAGCCGGACGGTGCGATCCCGGCCGAACACGCGGTCCGCGGCGTCCGCGGCGTCTCCGTCCGGTCGGCGGACCCGTACGTCACGGCGAGCCTGCTCGACACGTTCGGGTTCGAGATCGTGGCCGAACGCGACGAGAGCGTCCGTTACCGGCTGCCCGGCGGACGGCAGTCGACCGTCGACCTGCTGACCGACGACGCGGAGTACGGCAAGGAGGGGCGGGGGTCGATCCACCACGTCGCGCTGAGCGTCGAGAGCGGCGAGCAGTTGCGCGAGTGGCGCGAGCTGCTCGACGAGCGGGGCTTCGACGTGTCGCGGGTGAAAGACCGGCACTTCTTCGAGTCGCTGTACGTCCGCGACGGCGGCGGGATCCTGTTCGAGCTGGCGACCGAGCGGCCAGGGCTCGGCGTCGCCGAGCGGGAGCCCGACCCCGGCGGGGAGCTCGTGCTGCCGCCGTGGCTGGAGGCGGACCGGGAGATGATCGAGGGGCAACTGCCGCCGTTCGACGGCGAGTGAGTCGCCAACCGGGGAGCTTCGGTTCGTCCGGTCGGCGTCAGGCCTCGCGGGGTGCGCCCGGTAGCTCGGGCAGGTTCGACTCGATCTCGGTGCGACGGTCCTCGAGCCACTCGGGGAGCACGAGGTGCTCGCCGAGTTCGTCGACGCTCTCGTCGACGGTGTAGCCGGGCGACTTGGTGGCGAATTCGAAGAGGACGCCGCCCTCGGTGCGGGCGTAGATCGACCGGAACCACTTGCGGTCGATGATCTGCGTCGGGCGGAGCCCCCGCTCGACGAGGGCGTCGTGCCACTGGGCCTGTTCGGCGTCGGAGACCTGGAAGGCGACGTGGTGGACCGTGCCGGCGCCCGCCTCGCCGCGCGGGGCCTCGGGGTCCTCCAGTACGTCGACGACGGCGCCGAGGTCGCCGCCGGCGCGGAACCGCTGGCGGTGGTTCTCGCTGCGGGTCGGCTGGAACCCCATCGTCTTGAGCAGGCTCCCCGTGCCGCTGGCGGTCGCCAGCGAGAGGGTCACCCCGAAGAAGCCGCGGATGGCGTGCTGGTCCGGGACGGGACCGTCCGGCGGGTCGCCGTCCGGCGCGTCCGCGCGTGCGACGAGTTCCATCGGGAGCCCGTCGGGATCCTCGAAGGTGACCACGGTGTCGCCGAAGCGCTCACGGGGCGGGCCGTGGGCGACGCCCTCCGAGTCGAGCCGATCGGTCCAGTACTCGACGGAGCCGGCTGGGACCGTGAACTGGACGGTCGTCACCTGGCCCGTGCCGACGCGGCCGGGCTGGGCGTCGGTGTAGGGGAAGTACGTCATGCTCGTTCCGGGTGACCCGCTCCGGTCGCCGTAGAAGAGGTGGTACACCGACACGTCGTCCTGATTGACGCTGCGTTTCACCAGTCGTAACCCCAGCGTCTCGGTGAGGAAGCGGTGGGTACGGCCGGGGTCGCTGGAGATGGCCGTCACGTGGTGGATCCCGGGGATGTCCGCTGGCATTGCCCCCGGTTCGGTGCCGACCACGATACCCCCTCTGCCGGCACACTCAACCCCCGGCCGCTCCGCCGCGACCGGGACCGGGGACGGACCCGGTCACGGGTCCGGCGGCTCGCGGTCCGCGTCGGCCAGCAGGTCCTCGACCAGCTCGTCCACGGCCGCGAGTTCGGCGTCCGTGATCCCGTGGTCGTCGCCCGGTTCGATGCGGGTCCGCACGTCGCCGTCGAGCACCTCGAAGACCGCGGCCGTCTCGCGGACGCGCTCGACGGGGACCGCCGGGTCGCCCTCGTGGCCGCCGACGAGTACCGGCGTCTCCTCGAGGCAGCCCTCGTACTCGCCGACCTCGGGGCCCATCAGCCCGCCGCTGGCGAGGACGATGCCGCCGTACCGGCGGGGGTTCCGCGCGGCGAACTCGGCGACGACGCAGGCGCCCTGGGAGATCCCGAGGACGACGGTCTGCTCGCGCGGGACGCCCGCCTCGCGGACCGTCCCGACCGCGTCACCGACTGCTTCGAGGGCCGACGAGAGCTCGGGCTCGGTGGCCTCCCGGGGCGCGAGAAACGAGTTCGGGTACCAGCGGTTGTGCCGGGCGGCAGGCGCGACCAGCGCGAGGCCGTGGCGGTAGAACTCGTCGGCGAGTCGGACCATCCCGTCGGCGGTCCCGCCGCGGCCGTGGACGAGGACGGCGGCCGCTTTGGCGACCGAGAGCGGCGCCCCGGCGGTGACGAGCGGCCGGTCCTGATGGGGTCCGGTCATCTCGCTGCCCCCTCGGCGGTCGGTGTCCGGCGGCGGACGGCGACCGCTCCCGTGTGGGCGTCGTACATCCGTGATACACTACGGCTGGGGGCGACTTGTACCCCGGTCTTCGGCCGGTCGCCTGCGTTTGCGACGGGAACCGGCAGCACCGCCCGGGGCCTCCCCCCTTTTCGGGCCGAATTCCCTAGTCGAGCTACTCGTGCCAGACAGCTACGCGATCGACGACGACTGGAACGCACTGTACGTCGACGGCGAGTGGAGGCCCGCCGAGGGCGACGAGACCATCGCGGTCGAGGACCCCTCGACACGCGAGCAGGTGGCGACGGTCCCCGCGGCCGGCGAGGCCGACGTGGACGCCGCCTACGAGGCCGCCGCCGAGGCGCAGTCGGAGTGGGCCGACGCGCCGCCCGCTCGCCGCGCGGAGGTGATTCAGGACGCTATCGAGACACTGCAGTCACACAGCGACGAAGTGATTGACCTGCTCACCCACGAGGCGGGCGGGTCGCCGATCATGGGCGAGACCTCGGTGCAGATCGCCACGGACCAGGCCGGCGAGGCGGCGGCGCTGCCCCGCCAGATGAAAGGCGAACACGCCGCCTCGAACGTCCCCGGCAAGGAGCACATCGTCAAGCGGGAGCCCCGAGGGGTCGTGACGGTCATCTCGCCGTGGAACTTCCCGCTGAACCTCTCGATGCGCGCGGTCGCGCCGGCGCTCGCGGCCGGCAACGCCGTCGTCATCAAGCCCGCGACGAACACGCCGATCACCGGCGGGCTGCTGTTCGCGAAGCTGTTCGAGGACGCCGGCCTGCCCGCCGGCCTCCTCAACGTCGTCACCGGGCACGGCTCGGACATCGGCGACGCGGTCGCCGGCCACCCCGAGAGCGACATGGTCGCGTTCACCGGGTCGACGGCGGTCGGCCGGCAGGTCGCGGCCACCGCCGGCGAGAACCTCGCCGAGCAGTCCATGGAACTCGGCGGGAACAACGCCCACGTCGTCACCGCCGACGCCGACATCGACCAGGCCATCGACAGCGCCACCTTCGGCTCGTTCGTCCACCAGGGCCAGGTCTGTATCTCGATCAACCGCCACGTCGTCCACGAGTCGATCTACGACGAGTACGTCGACGCGCTGGTCGACCGCGCCGAGTCGCTCCCCGTCGGCAGCGCCCACGAGGAGGACACCGTCGTCGGCCCGATCATCAACGAGTCCCAGCGCGACGAGATGCTGGGGTACGTCGAGGAGACGGTCGACGCCGGCGCGACCCTGGAGACGGGCGGCGAGACGGCCGACCTGGAGGGCGTCGACGACTCGCTGGTCGTCCGCCCGACCGTGCTCTCGGGCGTGACTAACGACATGGCCGCCGCGTGTAACGAGCACTTCGGCCCCATCGCGCCGGTCATCCCCTTCTCCGACATCGACGAGGCCGTCGCGATCGCCAACGACACGGAGTACGGCCTCGCCGGTTCGGTCCACGCCGGCGACCTCGGCGTGGGGATGGACATCGCCGACCGGATGGAGACCGGGCAGGTCCACATCAACGACCAGCCGATCAACGACGAGGCCCACGTCACCTTCAGCGGGACGGCCGCCTCCGGCGTCGGCGGCTACAACGACGGCGCCATCCTCGAACAGGTGACCGAAACGAAGTGGATCTCCCTGCAGCGCGAGCCCCGCGAGTACCCGTTCTGACGGGGTGGCTTCCCGTCGGCTTCCGTCGGGATTCAGTCGGCCGTCCAGTCGCTGTCGATGAGGATCGTGATGCTACCGATGGAGGGTGCGCTGGATGGGAGGGGGGAACGCGATCGCATCGAAACAAGCCATTTGTGGCCGGTCTGTGTATATCTAGCCGTGAGTCCGTGTATTCAGGTCAGTGAGGACACGAAGGAACTGCTGGAGCGGCTGAAGCGCGACGACGAGACGTTCGACGAGTTACTGCACCGGCTCGCCAGCGACGAACAGCCGGTGGACATCGGTGCGTGGAGTAGCGAGGAGGCGGAGCAGGCTCGCGAGGCTGTCCGTCGCTCTCGCGAAGGTTTCCGGTGAAGAGCACCCACGAGACGCTCGCGAGCGGCGCCGCAGGCCGGTTCAGACTGTGGGAGGACCAACACCGCTCGCTGGCGACCGCGGAGGGCGCGGAGGGACAGACCGTCTGGGACGCGTTCCTGCTATTCGACGAGAACGGCGACGTGGTGGACGTAGTTCGGCGGAAGCCGTCGACCGTCACCGAGATCGTCGGTGGCGAGTGGAACGACGCCGGCCATGCGAGCCGGGACGGGCGGCAGCGAAAGATTCCGTGGGACAAGGTGATAACACGATAAATGACGTCCGAGCCCTCGCGAAAAATAGCCCCTGTAGATTACAGGTCTCATCTCGAACCTTTTCCGTCAGGATGGCGTAGTTCTAAGTTGTGTTCATCGATAAACCCCGACGTGTTCTCCTTGAAACGGAGCAATGGGACCTTGATGTATTGATTCGAGAGGATTATTGGCCGCGATTCAAGTGGTTGAAAGAAACTCTCGACAGAGTACTAACCGTGACAAATGTATCATTCATTAATGACTATCTCGTACAAACCGGTGGTTGGATACTCAACCTGGCAACCACTACCATTGGCCCCATCAAAACGGAGCTTTCACTATTTGGCTTAGCGATTCTTGCAAGCAGTTATTTATCATTTGACATCGGTGGCTATCGAGTCGTGTCGGGTCTCGGCATTCCAGATTCGTTTCCGATTACATTCACGGAGGAGTATGAAATAGAACTGATTGAGTAGCGACACAAAATAGAGGGGTCGGCTAAGAAGATGTCCGAGTTCGTGTCCGGTTCTCGGCCAAAAAGTCGGACAACCAGCTACACTAATAAGCCCAGATTCGTGGGGTCAGTCCTCAGAGATTTCGATGCCAGCCACTTCGCACCATACAGAAGATCTCTTGAATTTTGTAGAATACGGATATAGCGATTATCATCGAGATCGCGATCATAACTTCCAACACCAACTGAACATCAGGAACCTGTCCGAATACGTGGTATCCCGCAAGCATTGAGCCCGTAGCGACCGACATTAGGCTGTACTGAGTAAGAAGGGCAACAGGGATCGTCAAAATTCCAGCTCCAACCACCATCGGGATGCTATCGACAGTTCGAATCTGCGATGAGTCAAGGAACGGGAACAGCTCAGGATTCCCCCTGAACTCCAACCATTCTGGTGCTGGAAGTTGGTTGAAGAACGTTGTTTCCGCCCCTCGTAGAAATTGAAGGCCAAACGAAATACTGAGTGTGAGAATTACACCAGTCGTTACTAAAGACCAGAATATCTTGAGGATCTGTATCACCTCAGCCGGAGAACCCACTCTCATGTTCAGATGACAATAACACTCCCTCTAAATTAAAGCTCTAGTCCGAAATCTGGAGAAGCCGGCTATCAGAAATGTTCGATTCTATTGTGTAGATCCGAACATTCTGAGGATAGTGGCGTCCGGTTCTCGGCCAAGAGCCGGATTTGTTTAGTGCGGGAAGTCTCAAACCAGGTTATTCACTTGGTAAGCGCTTTGCTAACGATTTACTATAATGTGTTTTTATTCGATTTTGATTTAGAATGGGCGTGTGTTCCACCAAGGACACAATCACAACTAGGGCAAGCGACGATGGATATGCTGGAAAATTGAGACCAACTTGTTTGATCGAATGAATCGCCCTCAAATGAGCTTTTTGAATCACGCTGTGTCGAAACTTCGCGAAGCCAGCTTCTTGAAGACTCTTCCTGATGTCCACACTCTGGGCATTTGACCATACTACTGCGTGTTTCTACTCTGTATTAATTTTAACCACAAGATCAGATCTTTAGTAGCGGTGAACGCACATAACGTTGGTTCCAAGATAATGGGTGCAGACAAACACATTCGTAATAACTATATTAGCGAGTTTGTGTCGGCCGGTGCAGTCCCGAAACTAATTTTGCGAACCCCTTCACCCCCTTCTTAGCTCCCCCGATGTGAAATTAGCAGGGTACAGTGAACAGGGAATACGGCTTGGTAGTGACAGAAATTTGTGTCCGGTTCTCCAAAGATAATAAATCATCTTTGTCTGCCCTTCTGACTGTAATCCTGCTCTTCAATTCATCTCAAGCTGTCCGCCTTACTCCCAAACCGGATCACTACCAGCCCGTGAACGACATCGTGCCACGCGTTAGCGCGGCGCCGCGCCGAGCGGAGCCTTTATTGCCTCCGAGAGAACAGATAGGGGTACAATGTCCAATACAGAGGGCACGTCGGCTTCGCCGGCGGATCGAGTTCTTCCAGGGTACTCTGAATAGTACCTCGGAAGTCCACGAGGCACGTATTTTCGACACCACGCTCCGCGACGGGGAGCAGTCACCACGCACGTCGTTCTCCTACGAAGACAAACGGGAGATAGCGGCGGTGCTGGACGACATGGGGACCCACGTCATCGAGGCGGGCTTCCCGGTCAACTCCGACGCGGAATTCGAGGCCGTCCGCGACATCGCTGAGGCGACCTCGACGACGACCTGCGGGTTAGCGCGGGTCGTCGAGAAAGACGTCGAAGCGGCACTGGACTCCGGCGTGGAGCTGGTCCACGTGTTCGTCTCGACGAGCGACGTACAGCTGGAGGACTCCATGCACGCCACCCGCGAGCAGGCCGTCGAGCGCGCCGTCCAGTCGGTCGAGCGCGTCAAGGAGGCCGGCGTGGAGTGTATGTTCTCGCCGATGGACGCCACCCGGACCGACGAGGCGTTCCTGATGGAGGTCGTCGACGCGGTCTCGGAGGCGGGCACCGACTGGATCAACATCCCGGACACCTGCGGGGTGGCGACGCCCGGCCGGTTCCGCGACATGATCGCGAAGGTCGCCGACCGCACGGACGCGGACATCGACGTGCACACGCACGACGACTTCGGGCTGGCCGCCGCGAACGCGCTGTCGGGCTTCGAGGCCGGCGCCGCGCAGGCGCAGGTCTCGGTCAACGGCATCGGCGAGCGCGCGGGCAACGCGGCCTACGAGGAGGTCGTGATGGCCCTGGAGTCGCTGTACGACGTGGACACGGGGATCGACACGACCCGGATCACGGAGATTTCGCGGGTCATCGAGGGCAAGAGCGACATCCCGGTGCCGGCGAACAAGCCGGTGGTCGGCCGCAACGCCTTCTCCCACGAGAGCGGGATCCACGCGGCCGGCGTCATCGAGAACTCCGACACGTTCGAGCCGGGGGTCATGACCCCGGAGATGGTCGGGGCCGAGCGCGAACTCGTTCTGGGCAAACACACCGGCCAGCACTCGGTGCGCGAGCGGCTGGTCGACGCGGGCTACGAGCCCACCGACGAGGAGGTGCGCGAGATCACCCGGCGCGTCAAGGAGCACGGCGCGGACGACAACCGCGTCACCATGGAGGTCCTGAAGGAGTTCGCCCAGGACGCGGGCGTCGACCGCGAGGTCTCCGAAGAGGAGGTCCGGGCGTAGGACGATGCCCGCCTCCCCGGCCGTCGAGCACACACGGAGAGAGCCGACGCTCCACCGGGGAGCCGTGCGAGCGGCGACAGCCCCGCAGCTGGCGCGAGCGCCGCGAACGGTGCGTCCCGGAACGGCGCGAGCGGCGCCAGCGGCCGCGCGGCGGACACGGAAAATTTATTGCCGCCGGTGTGCAGAACACCGTAGTGATGAGACGGCCCGCTGGCGGCGAGGCGTTCGAACTCGCGTCCAGCGGCACGCTTCGCGCGATCGTAGGGGCTCCCTAGCCCCACCACTCACAGCTGTTCATTCTCGGCGGACGCATCGGACCGACGCGGAGCTGACTCGACGATACCACCACACATGAGCGAACAAACACCAGTGTCGCCGCCGGAGGGCGACCGGACGGACGCGGACGAACAGGCGACTGAGACAGCGGCGGAGGCCGGCGACGGCTCGACCACGCGCGACAGCGTGTCGACGGGCGCGGAGTCGGTCGTCGCGGCGCTCGAACAGGCCGGCGCGGAGACGCTCTTTGGCGTGCAGGGCGGGGCGATCATGCCCGTCTACGACGCGCTGTACGACTCCGAGGAGCTGACCCACATCACGATGGCCCACGAGCAGGGGGCGTCCCACGCGGCGGACGCCTACGGCATCGTCTCGGGCAAGCCGGGCGTCTGCCTGGCGACCTCGGGACCGGGCGCGACCAACCTCGTGACCGGCCTCGCGGACGCGTCGATGGACTCGGACCCCGTCATCGCGCTGACCGGGCAGGTCTCGACCGAGATGGTCGGCAACGACGCCTTCCAGGAGACCGACACCGTCGGCGTGACCCAGCCGGTCACCAAGCACAGTTACTTCGCGGACGACGAGGACACCATCGGTACCGAAGTCGGCGAGGCGTTCGCGCTGGCCGACGAGGGGCGCCAGGGGCCGACGCTGGTCGACCTGCCGAAGGACGTGACCCAGGCCGAGACCGACGCGTTCCCGGGCGAACCGGAGACGCCGGACACGTACAACCCGCCGACGGAGGCCGACGCCGAGGCCGTCGACGCGGCGGCCGCGGCGCTGGCGGAGGCCGAGCGCCCCGTGATCCTCGCGGGCGGCGGCGTCATCAAGGCCGAGGCCAGCGACGAACTCCGGCAGTTCGCCAAAGAGTACGAGATCCCGGTCATCACGACGATGCCGGGCATCGGATCCTTCCCGGAGGACCACGAGCTCTCGCTGGAGTGGGCCGGGATGCACGGCACCGGCTACGCCAACATGGCGATCACGAACACCGACTGCATGCTGGCCATCGGGACCCGCTTCGACGACCGCCTGACGGGCGACGTGGAGACGTTCGCGCCAGACGCCGAACTCATCCACGTCGACATCGACCCCGCCGAGATATCCAAGAATATCGAGGCGGACTACCCGCTGGTCGGCGACGCCAAGCAGGTCCTGCGGCAGCTGGACGACGCGATGCCGGTCGCCTACGACGCCGCTGACACCTCGCCCGACGAGTACGCCGAGTGGCGCGAGCAGTGCCAGAACTGGAAGGAAGAGTACGCGATGACCTACGACATGCCGGAGGACGAGCCGCTCAAACCGCAGTACGTGGTCGAGCGGTTCTCCGAGCTGGCCGACGACGACGCCATCGTCACGACGGGCGTCGGCCAACACCAGATGTGGGCCAGCCAGTTCTGGACGTTCACCGAGCCCCGAACCTGGGTCTCCAGTCACGGCCTGGGCACGATGGGCTACGGCGTCCCCTCGGCTATCGGCGCGAAGATCGCCGCCCCGGACCAGGAGGTCGTCTGCTTCGACGGCGACGGCTCCTTCCTGATGACCGTCCAGGAACTCTCCGTCGCGGTCCGGGAGGATCTGGACATCACGTACGTCGTCCTGAACAACGAGGCGGTCGGGATGGTCCGCCAGTGGCAGGACGGCTTCTACGAGGGTCGCCGGATGGCCTCGGAGTACCCGTGGATCCCGCAGTTCGACATGCTCGCCGAGGCGTTCGGCGCCCGCGGGTTCCGCCTGGAGGACCCCGAGGAGGTCGACGAGATAATCGAGAAGGCGCGCAGCTACGACGGCCCCGCGGTCATCGACGCGATCATCGACCCCGCGGAGAACGTCTACCCGATGGTCCCCAGCGGCGGGGACAACGGCCTGTTCGCACTGAACGACGACCAGCTGGACGACATCTAACAACGAGGTGACACGACTATGACACAGGGAATGGACGGCCCGCACCCGGACGAGCGGATGCGACCGGAGGGCCGTCGGAACTCGCAGGGCATTCGCATCGACCCCGAGGCCGAGGCGACACACCAGCCGCGCAAGGCGGTGCTGTCGACGCTGGTGAACCACGAGCCGGGCGTCCTCGCGGAGGTCTCCGGACTCTTCAGCCGCCGGCAGTTCAACATCGAGAGCCTCACCGTGGGCGCCACGGACGACCCCGAGGTCGCCCGGATGACGATCGTCATCGAGGAGCCCGAGCCGGGGGTCGAACAGGCCAAGAAGCAGCTGGAGAAGCTCGTGCCGGTCATCTCCGTCGAGGAGCTCGAACCGGAGGCGGTCCAGCGCGAGCTGGTCCTCGTGAAGGTCAGCGGCGAGAAGCCCGACGACGTGAACGCGGTCGCGGACATGTACGACGGCAACGTCGTCGACGCCTCGCCGGAGGCCATCACGGTGGAGATCACGGGCAGCCAGCAGAAGATCGAGGCCGCGGTCGAGGCGTTCGACCAGTTCGACGTGCAGGAGGTCGTCCGCACGGGCGCGGCGGCGGTCGAGCGCGGGGCGGACACCCTGGAGGACACGCGGCGGAAAGCGGAGACGATATCAGAGACGGGTGAGACCCCTCAGACAGCTACAGATGACTGACGACTTCACCGTACCCGTCTACGACGACGGCGACGCCGACGCATCGTACATCGAGGACGAGACCGTGGCCATCCTGGGCTACGGCAGCCAGGGCCACGCGCAGGCTCAAAATCTCGCCGACAGCGGCGTCGACGTGGTCGTCGGCCTCCGCGAGGGCTCCAGTTCGCGCCAGGAGGCCGAGGCCGACGGCCTCCGCGTCGAGACGCCGGACGACGCCGCCGCGGAGGCGGACATCGTCGTCATGCTGGTCCCGGACACCGTCCAGCCGGCCGTCTACGAGGCCATCTCCGACGGCATCGAGGCGGGCGACACCCTCCAGTTCGCCCACGGCTTCAACGTCCACTACGGACAGATCGAGCCGCCGGAGGGCGTCGACGTGACGATGGTCGCCCCCAAGAGCCCCGGCCACCTCGTCCGCCGCACGTACAAACGCGGCGAGGGCACCCCCGGCCTCATCGCCATCGAGCAGGACGCCACCGGCTCCGCGAAGGAGCAGGCGCTGGCCTACGCGCAGGCCATCGGCTGCGCCCGCGCCGGCGTCATCGAGACGACCTTCCAGGAGGAGGTCGAGACGGACCTGTTCGGCGAGCAGGCCGTCCTCTGTGGCGGCGTGACCGAGATGGTCAAGGCCGGCTTCGAGACGCTGGTCGACGCGGGCTACGCGCCCGAGATGGCCTACTTCGAGTGTCTCAACGAGCTGAAGCTGATTGTCGACCTCATGTACGAGGGCGGCCACATGGGCATGTGGAACTCCGTTTCCGATACTGCGGAGTACGGCGGGCTCACCCGCGGCGAGGAGGTCATCGACCGCGAGGGGATGGACAAGCTCCTCGAAGAGGTCCAGAACGGGGAGTTCGCCCGCGAGTGGATTTCGGAGAACCAGGCCAGCCGGCCGGCCTACAAGCAGTACCGCGACGCCGAACAGAACCACCAGATCGAGGAAGTCGGCGGGCGCCTGCGCGAGCTGTTCGCGTGGGAGGACGCCGACGAGTGACTCACCGCGAGACAGACAGATGACAGACGAACCGACCACGACACCGACGACAGACACGACGACCGACACCGTCGGCGACGCGGCCCCGAAGGCGACGATGGCCGAGTTCAGCCACACCAACCCCCACACCGGGAAGGCGTTCGGCGACGACTTCGCCTTCCAGCGAGGTCCCGCCGTGGCGGCCGACGGGGGACGCGCGGACGCCGAGAGCGACGAGCAGACGATGGAAGACGTCGACCACGAGCACCCCGACGAGGACGCGGCGGACGCCAACCGCGTCTTCCAGCGGGGTGAAGAGGGACGAGACGGATCAGTATGAGTCAGGGCACACTGTACGACAAGGTCTGGGACCGACACAAGGTAACGACGCTGCCCAACGGGCAGGACCAGCTGTTCGTCGGGCTCCACCTCATCCACGAGGTGACGAGCCCGCAGGCGTTCGGCATGCTCCGCGAACGGGACATCGAGGTCGCGCGGCCGGACCTGACGCTGGCGACGGTCGACCACATCGTCCCGACGGCCGACCAGTCCCGACCCTACGGCGACGACGCGGCCGAGAACATGATGTCCGAGCTGGAGGAGAACGTCCGCGAGGCGGGCATCGAGTTCCTCGACCCCACGAGCGGTGAGCAGGGCATCGTCCACGTCGTCGGCCCGGAGCAGGGGCTCACCCAGCCCGGCAAGACCATCGTCTGCGGCGACTCCCACACCTCCACGCACGGCGCGTTCGGCGCGCTCGCGTTCGGCATCGGGACCAGCCAGATCCGCGACGTGCTGGCCACCCAGACCATCGCGATGGAGAAGCAGAAGGTCCGCAAGATCCAGGTCGACGGCGAACTCGGCGAGGGCGTCGAGGCCAAGGACATCATCCTGGAGATCATCCGCCGGCTGGGCACCGAGGGCGGCGTCGGCTACGTCTACGAGTACGCCGGCGAGGCCATCGAGAACCTCGACATGGAGGGGCGGATGTCCATCTGCAACATGTCCATCGAGGGCGGCGCCCGCGCGGGCTACGTCAACCCCGACGAGACCACCTACGAGTGGCTGCAGGAGACGGACTACTTCCAGGAGCATCCCGAGAAGTTCGAGGAGCTGAAACCGTACTGGGAGTCCATCCGCAGCGACGAGGACGCCGAGTACGACGACGTGGTCCGCATCGACGCTACGAAGTTGGACCCCGTCGTCACCTGGGGCACCACGCCCGGGCAGGGCATCGGCATCCACGACCCCATCCCGGCGCCGGAGGACCTGCCGGAGGGCAAGCAGGACACCGCCCGTCGCGCCCAGGATCACATGCGCGTCGAGCCCGGCGAGACGATGGAGGGCTACGACATCGACGTGGCCTTCCTCGGCTCGTGTACCAACGCGCGCCTGCCGGACCTGCGACGGGCGGCCCGCGTCGTCAAGGGCCGCGAGGTCGACGACGACGTGCGCGCGATGGTCGTCCCCGGCAGCCAGCGCGTCCAGCAGCAGGCCGAGGAGGAGGGCCTCAAGGACGTGTTCGAGGCGGCCGGCTTCGACTGGCGCAACGCCGGCTGTTCGATGTGTCTCGGCATGAACGAGGACCAGCTGGAGGGCGACGAAGCGTGTGCCTCCTCGTCGAACCGCAACTTCGTCGGCCGCCAGGGCAGCAAGGACGGGCGGACCGTCCTGATGAACCCGCGGATGGTCGCCGCCGCGGCGATCACCGGGGAAGTGAGTGACGTGCGCGACCTGGAGGAGGTGCAGGTCGCATGAGCGGGACGGAAGAGATCCCGTCGGTCGACTACGTGGAGGGGACGGGCGTCCCGATCCGCGGCAACGACATCGACACCGACCAGATCATCCCGGCGCGGTTCATGAAGGTCGTCACCTTCGACGGGCTGGGCGAGTTCGCCTTCTTCGACCAGCGGTTCGACGACGAGGACAACCAGAAAGAGCACCCGATGAACGAGGACCGGTTCCAGGACGCCTCGGTCATGGTGGTCAACGACAACTTCGGCTGCGGTTCCTCGCGCGAACACGCCCCACAGGCGCTGATGCGCTGGGGCATCGACGCGCTCATCGGCGAGGGGTTCGCCGAGATCTTCGCGGGCAACTGCCTCGCGCTCGGCATCCCCACCGTGACCGCCGACCACGAGACGATCAACGCGCTCCAGCAGTGGGTCGACGACAACCCCGACGGCGAGATCGAGGTCGACGTGCGCGCCGAGACGGTCACCTACGGTGACAACGAGATCAGTGTCAGCGTCGACCGCGCCCAGCGCGAGGCCCTCGTCGAGGGCAACTGGGACACCACCGCGCTGATGAAGGCGAACCAGAACGCCATCGAGGAGACGGCCGCGTCGCTGCCGTACCTCGAATCCGCGGACTGACGCCGACCCCCGTTCGGCCCTGTCGCTTTCTCCGGATACCGAGCCGCCTTCACCGGCGGCGCGACGATATCGGCGAGCGAACGCCGCCACGTGACTGCCCACGGAGCCGCGGCTGTCGGGTCGGCAAGCGTCGGAAGTCGTCACCGCGGAGCCGCGTCAGTCGTCGTCCGCGGCGGTGTCGAGCTCCTCGTCCGCCTCGCCGGGAGTCTCCAGCGCGGGGTCGTCATCGTCGCCGCTGTCCAGCGCAGGGCCGTCGCTCGCCCGACCGCCGGCGCCGCCGTCGACGGTGAACTCGTCGAGTCGCTCGCGCAGCTCCTCGGCGAGGTCGTCCAGTTCGTCGGCGGTGCCGGCCATCTGCGAGGCGGTCGTGGTCCCCTGTTCGGCGGCGGAGGCGACCTCCTCGGCCTCCGCGCGAGTCTCGCGGCTGGCATCGGCCACGTCGTCGGCCATCGCGACGACCTCCTGGGCGGAGGCGGCCTGCTCGTCGGTGGCGTCGTTGATCGACTGGACGCCGGTGTTTGCCTCCTCGACGTGGTCGGCGATCTCCTCCAGCGTCCGCAGGCTCTCGTCGACGGTCTCGCGGCCGTCCGCGACGGTCTCGTGCATCTCGCGCATGTCCGCGACCGTCTCGGCGGTCGACGACTCCACGCCGTCGATGAGGTCGGCGATCTCGTCGGTCGCCTCGCTCGTCTCCTCCGCGAGGTTCTTCACCTCGTCGGCCACGACCGCGAAGCCCTCGCCGGCCTCGCCCGCGCGGGCGGCCTCGATGGAGGCGTTCAGCGCGAGGACGTTCGTCTGCTCGGCGATGTCGTCGATGAGCGCGACGATCTCGTCGATCTCAGAGACCTCCGCCTCCAGCCGCTCCATCTCGTCGACGGTCGCGTCGGCCCGGTCCTCGATGGTCTCCATCACGTCGATGGACTCCTCGGCGAGGTCGGTCCCCTCGCGGGCGTCGGCCGCGGCCGCCGCCGACAGTTCGGCCACCTCGTCCGACGAGGAGGCGATCTCCTCGACGGTCGCCGAGAGGTCGTTCATCTCGCCGGAGACCTCCTCCAGGCTCCCGGTCTGCTCGTCGGCGCGGGCGGCGATGTCCTCGATGGACTCGGCGACCTCCCGGCTGGCGGAGGCGACCTCGCTCGACCCGCGGGAGACCTGCTCGCTGACGCCCGCGACCTCGTCGCTGAACCGCTTGATCTCGACGACGGTCGACTCCAGGTCGGCCAGCATCGCGTTGAACTCGGTGGCGATGGTCCGCATGGCCTCGCTGTCGCGGTCGGCGTCCATCCGCGCGGTCAGGTCGCCGTCGGCGGCCCGTTCGAGGACCTCCGCGGCTTCCCCCGCCTGCCGCTGCAGGTCCTCGGCCAGCTGTTCGGCTTCCTCGCGGGCGGCCTCTGCCTCGCTCCGGGCCTCGTCCAGGTCCGCGACGAACGCCTCGGTGTTCTCGTGCATCGTCGTCAGTGCGGCGCCCAGCCGGCCGGGCACCTCCTCGTCGAGGACCGGAGCGTCGAACTTCTGGTCGGCCAGCGCGTCGGCCTGGCCGGCGGCCACCGAGAGGTTGCCGTGCATCTCCTCGAAGGCGGTGACCATCTCGCCGATCTCGTCGTTGCCCGCGTCCACGTCCAGCTCCTCGTCGAACTCGCCGCGTGCGAGCCGCTGGGCGTGGTCGCGGACCTGTTCGATCGGCCTGGCGAAGTAGCGGGCCAGCCCGTAGCCGGTCGCGACGACGCCGACGAGGACGGCGCCGAGGATGAGCAGGATCGTCTGGCGGGTCGCGTCGGCCTCCTCGCGGAGCTGTGCGCCGAGGGCGGCCGCCGGGTCGGTCACGTCGGACTCGGGGACCGTCGCGACCATGGTGAACGTCCGTTCGCCCACGTCGATCGGCCGGAAGCCGACGTAGCGTTTGGCCGCGTCGCTGTCGTTGCCGAGGCTGTAGGTCGCGAGTCCGGCCTCGCCCTGGAGCATCCGTTCGTTGACGATCGTCGCCAGAGAGTCGCCCAGTGCCCCCCGGGCGAGGTTGGCCTTGTCGCGCAACAGCGCCTCGCGGGGGTAGCTGACGAGTTCGCCCCGGTCGTTGACGATGTAGAGGTAGCCCGAGTCTGCGACCGTGACGCTGTTGGTGATGTTGGTGACGTGGTGGTAGTTGAACTCCGCCGCCAGCACGCCGGCCAGCCGGCCGTCGTGGTAGACCGGGGTCGCGAGCGTGGCCCGCTGTTCGCCGTCGCGCATCTCGATATCGCCGACGACGACTCGGCCGGGACGGGCGCCTTTCGCCCGGGAGAACCACTCGGCGTCCGCGTAGGCGGTCCCGTCCGTCGAGACGTTCACCGAGCCGGTGCCGGTGCGCGTGACGCCGACGATCTCCCGGCCCTCGGCGTCGGTCAGCCGGAGGCTCCGGTAGGCCTGGACGTTCTCGCCGTCGACCGTCATCGTCTGGGTCCACAGCGCGCTCTCGAACGAGGCCGCGACGGTCGAGCGGGCGTCGTCGACGCCGCGCTGGCGGAACTCCGCCGCGGGGACGCTCGACGCGACCACCCAGTCGAAGCGGTCGGAGTAGGTGTAGGAGACGACCTGCGTCGTCCCGCCGCCCTCCACTGTGTAGGTCTCGGTCGCCCAGTCGCTCCCGTTGCGGACGCTCTCGTCCGAGCGGACCGTCCCGTTGATCGCGTCGTAGACCATCGACAGCTCGCCGACGCCGTCCGCGAGCCGCTGGCCGTCGCCGACCTCGTGGTGGACGACGACCCGGCTCTCGCGGTCGGTGACCGTCGCGTGGCCCGTCTCGCCGACGTAGCCGGGGCGGAAGGTGTCGGCCAGCGCCCCCTCGTCGGTCGTCCCGTTGCCGGTCGTGCCGGCGATCCGACGCTCGACGGCCGCCTCGACGGCCCGCCGCTCCTCGGCGCTCAGGTCCGTCCAGTCGCGCCCGTCGTAGCGCTCGGCGATGACCGTCTCGGCGGTGCTCTCGACGGCGTCGCGGACGTGCAGCGCGACGTAGCCGGCCTGCCGCGCGCTCCGCTCGCGCGCCGCCGTCGACTCGCCGCTCGCCGTCGCGTAGTAGTCGGCGACCGCTGCGGTCCCCGCCAGCGACTTCACGTCGGCCCGCCGCTCGTTGAGCAGGTTCCCGATCTCCTCGCCCCGGGCCTCGACGCTGTTGTTCAGCTCGTCGGTCACCTGCGCCTCCAGCGACGCCGCGCTCGCCCGCTGGGACTGCTCGCTCAGGTCCGTCATCGCCCCGTTGGCCGTCACCCCGACCACCGCCGTCGGTACCAGCGAAACCACCAGAAAGACGAGGATCAGCTTCGCACTCAGCCTCATTATCATCCCAGCTATCGCCGGTTCTCTTATGTTTGATTCATCAGTTATCAGCGGTGATATCGATTCAGGCGGCCCGCGCGGGCGACGGAGCTATCGCGACCGCGGCGCCGCCCATTTCACCCGGGCGGTCGTAGGCCCGCGGGTGCCCACGCTGGACCTCACCCACCCGCTGGCGACGGGGATGCCGGTGTACCCCGGGACGGAGCCCGTGCGGGTCGAGCCGGCGGCGACGCTCGACGCGGACGGCTACCGGACGACCCGGCTGGACCTGGACTCCCACGCGGGAACGCACGTCGACGCGCCCGCACACCTCACGGCCGGGCCGGCGCTCGACGAGTTCCCCGTCGAGCGGTTCCGGTTCGACGCCGCCGCGGCGGACCTGCGGCCGCTCGACGCGCGCGAACAGGTCGACCTCGACGCGCTCCAGGGGGCGCTGACCGCCGACCCCGCCGAGGTCGACGTGGTCGCGGTCGTCACCGGCTGGGACCGCCACTGGGGCGACGAGCGGTACTTCGACCACCCGTATCTTTCCGCCGAGACCGCGGGATGGCTGGCCGACCGCGGCTGCGATCTGGCCGTCGATACGGTCAACCCCGACCCGACGCCGACAGAGCGGGCGAGCGACGACGAGCCCGACGGATTCCCCGTCCACGACCGACTGTTCGACGCCGACCGGCTGATCGTCGAGAACCTCCGGGGGCTCGACCGGGTCCCGGACCGGTTCGAACTGCACGCCTACCCGCTCCGGTTCGCGGGCGCCGACGCCTCGCCGGTGCGGGCGCTGGCCGACACCGACGGGGGCGACTCTGGCGGGGACGCCGACGGCGACTGACAACCGGTGGCGGTCCGAATGCCGTCGCTAGCGCACATCGACACCCTCTTTTCGGCACCCGATGGAGGTACTCGCATGACTCACGAGATCGCCGTGATCCCCGGCGACGGCATCGGGCAGGAAGTCACACCGGCGGCAGTCGACGTGCTGGAGGCGGTCGACGCCGACTTCGACTTCGTCGAGGGCGAGGCCGGCGACGCGGTGAAGGAGGCGACGGGCGAGGCGCTGCCTGCCGAGACGCGCGAGCTGGCCGCCGACGCCGACGCGACACTGTTCGGCGCCGCCGGCGAGACCGCCGCCGACGTGATCCTCCCGCTGCGGGACGTGGTCGGCTCGTTCGCCAACGTCCGCCCCGCGCGCTCCTACCCCGGTCTGGACGCCGTCCAGCCGGACACGGACCTCGTCTTCATCCGCGAGAATACCGAAGGCGTCTACTCCGGCATCGAGGCCGAGATCGACGACGGCGTCCGCACGCTGACGCGCGTGATCACCGAGGACGCCTCCCGCGAGATCGCCGAGTTCGGGTTCAGGTACGCGAAACAGAACGACTTCGACGATGTCACAATCGCCCACAAGGCCAACGTCATGCGCGAGACGGACGGCCTCTTCCTGGAGACCGCCCAGGAGGTCGGCGACTCGTTCGACATCGACTACGACACGGCGCTGATGGACGCGCTGGCGATGCACCTCGTCATGCACCCCGAGGACTACGGCGTCGTCATCTGTCCGAACCTCGCGGGTGACATGCTCTCGGACCTGGCGGCGGGACTCGTCGGCGGGCTGGGCCTGCTCCCGAGCGCGAACGTCGGCGAGGACAACGCGCTGTTCGAGCCGGTCCACGGCTCGGCGCCCGACATCGCCGGCGAGGGGATCGCCAACCCCTCCGCGATGATCCTCTCGGCGGCGATGCTGCTCGACCACCTCGACTATTCCGAGGAGGCGACCGCCGTCCGCGAGGCCGTCGAGGGCGTCCTCGCCGACGGCCCGCGCACGCCGGACCTCGGTGGCGACGGCTCGACCGACGAGGTGACCGCGGCCGTCGTCGACCGGCTCTGAGACGGCCCCGTCCGCGTTCGACCACCGTCGGGACGCAGCGGCTGCCGCGTCCCGAACCGACGATCGTCCCCGAGATTTTTGTACTCCAGCGAACGTAGTTTCCCGCGTATGCCGACGGTCGAACTCGACGAGGAGACGATAGAGCGCCTGGACGCACTGCGCGAGGACGGCGAATCGTACGACGAGATCGTCGCCGAACTCATCAACATCTACGAGGCCGAGGGGCTGACGCTGTTCACCAGCGAGTAGCGGGCCGCGACCGCCGGGCGGTGACGGGTCGGTTGCCGCCCGTGCGTTCCGGCTGGAATCCGGTCACTCCCGGGCGAGGACGCAGACCTCCTCCCACTTCCCGTTCGCTTCGAGTTTCTCCTGAAGGTCGCCGGCGTACATCTGGGCCATCTCCTCCGCGGCGGCCAGCTGCTCGCGGTCGATCCCGTCGTCGCCGCCGAGTCCGAGGGCGTCTTTCACGCCGTCGAGGATGCCCCCGGAATCGTCGTCGGGTCGGCCGCCGCCGGCGGCCATCCCCGACGCCTGGTCGACCTTCTCCAGCTCGGGGACGACGCTCTCGACCTTGCTCGTGTCCGCCACCAGCCGGGCCGAGTCGGGGTCCTCGGGGTCCTCGATCTCGAACTCGACGGCCGTCATGATGAGACCCCACTGCTGGCGCGAGAAGTTCGAGGCGGCGACCTTCTCGGCGAACTCCTGGTCGGTCTGCATCCGCTCGCCGACGATCCGGTCGCTCCACGCTGAGTCGCTCATGGGTTCGCGTAGCACGCTCTCCGGTATGTATCTCCCGCTCGCGCGAGGGACTCCCCGTCGAAACGCGCGGTCGTCAGCCCCCGTTGTTCTCGCCGGCGGAGTCGACACCCATCGCGTCGAACAGTTTCTTCCGGACCGCTTCCTCGGTCAACTGGAGCAGCGTCTCGCGGTTGTCCTCGCTGGTCTCGATGCCGGTGAAGATCCCCAGCGGGATCTCGACGGCGGCGTCGGTCGAGTGGCCCTTCGCCTCCCCCATCTCGCCGAAGGCGTCGTCGAGCACCTTCCCGATGTTCATCCGGATGTCCTTCGAGCGGGCGGCGAGGTAGATGGTGTCGTCGGCGATGGCGAAGACGGCCGTCGTGGTGATCCCCTCCAGATTCAGGAGATGCTGGGCGGCCTGGGCCAGGGCGTCGCGGTCGCGGATGAACCCGGCGTTGGAGACGAGATGAGAGCCGCTGACCTCCCGGTTGCGGATCGCCTCGGCGAGCACGTCCAGGGTCTCGGGCGACATCGACGGCGACTCGACCTGTTCGAGCGTGTCGTGGTCGGCGAAGGGGTAGAGGTAGGCCGCCGCCGTGAGGTCGGCGGGCGTCGTGTCGCGCTTGAAGTCGAGCGTCTCCGCGCGGATGCCATAGAGCAGGGCGGTGGCGACCTCCTGGCTGAGATTGAGATCGAGTTCCTGGATGTACTTTGTGAGGATCGTCGAGGTCGCGGAGACGTTCGAGCGCACGTCCTCGAAGCGGGTGTCCAGGTCCTCGTTCTCGTACTCGTAGTGGTCGAGGAGGATGTCGATCTCGCCGGCGGCGGGCTCGCCGCCCTTGGCGTAGTCGACCAGGGCGACGGTGTCGTAGTCGTCCATGTCGACCTCGTCGCGGGAGACCAGGTCGATGCCCAGCAGGTTGACGAACGCGCGGTTCTCCTGGTGGCCGATCTCGCCCTCGTAGATGATGTCGGCCTCCACGTCGCGGCTGGCGGCGATGTCCCGCAACGCCGCAGCGGAGGCGATGGAGTCGGGGTCCGGGCTGCGGTGGACGAGGATGGCCATGCGATCCTCGGTGTCGTCGATGACCTCGGCGAGGTTGCGGGCCTTGAACTCGAGTTCGCCGGTCTCCAGAGCGCGCAGCGCGGAGTCTGCGATGACGGCGGAGGGGTTGATCACCACGTCCGCGCCGAGGTCCTTGAGTTCGTCGGCGGAGACGGGGTCGGAGGCGCGGGCGACGATGAAGTGGTCGTCGCCGCGGGCGCGGATGTTCTCGACGGCGGCGGAGTTGGCCTCCACGTCGGAGGACATGATGAGGACCACGTCGCAGTCGGCGACGGCGTCGACGACGGCCTCGTCGCGGATGTCGGCGACGTTGGCGTCGAGGTCCTGGTCGCGCAGCGCCTCGACGCGGCCCTCGTCGCGGTCGATGATCTCGACCTCCTTGCCCTCGCTCACGAGTTCCTCGGCGACGGCGTGACCCACGCTCCCGCACCCGAGGATGGCGTAACGAGACATCGACGCCATCGTGATGCCGGCACTCATACTGTCACGTCACAGGGCCACGACGCATATAATTCCCCCTTGTTCCGACCGCCCGGGACCGAACAGTAACGTATTTCAGTCAACCTCCGTAACTCGAGTCCGTGGGCCGGTAGCTCAGTCCGGCAGAGCGTCTGACTCTTAATCAGACGGTCAGGGGTTCAAATCCCTTCCGGCCCGCTTTCTGCCGCGAACTGACCCGCGAGTAGCCCGCTGTCCGTCCGTTCATCGATACTGCTGGCGTCTCAGAGCCACTGCACCGTCGAAAACGAGTCGTGCCGCTGCACCGATGTCGATTAGCGCCACTCGTCGAGCGAACAGGCGTCGGCCTCGGAAATGGAGGCCCACGCCTCGTCGCGGGCGATGTCGGCGACGACGAACCGGGCGACCCCGTCGACTTCGTCGACCGTCGCGACGATCTCCCGCTCGTCCACCGATCGTCCGTCGACCGACCGCACATCGGTGCTCATACTCGGATATTCATCGATTTGTGTGATGAATGTTTTGGTTTTGGCACCATCGTAGCACAGATTCAAAGGAGTATTCGACATCGCTGAATTATCGTCCCGATTTCTCCAGTAGATGTGGACGATAGCGATCTATCGGTCCGAGGTGGTCAGCCGGGTCTTCGTGGTCGGCTGACAGGGTAGTACGTCAGTGAAAACGGGTACTGTGGAAAGTGGCCGAAACCGGGCGACGTGGAGCGTTCGGGCGAAATCGAACGACTTCGCGGCGGCTCGCTACTGGTTGATGCCGTACACGTCGCTCGACCAGTCGCGGGCCGGGTGGTCGTAGACCGGTTCGTCGCGGTCGCGGCCGTCGAGCGTCTCCAGGTCCTCGTCGGCCATCGACCAGTCGAACAGGTCGAGGTTCGACTCGACGTGGGCCGGCGAGGAGGATTTGGGCAGGACGACGACATCGCGCTCGACCGCCCACTTGAGGACGATCTGAGCGGGATGCCTGTCGTACTCGTCGGCCAGCGCCTGGACGGCCTCGTCCTCGAAGACCTCGGTGCGGGCCAGCGGCGCCGCGGCCTCGACCACGGTGTCGGTCTCGCGGCAGTACTCGACGAGGTCGGGCCGCTGGAGCCACGGGTGGAACTCGATCTGGTTGACCGCGATCGGCACGTCGGAGATGTGGTGGGCGCAGGACAGCTGGTAGGCACTGAAGTTCGAGACGCCGACGTTCCGGACGAGCCCCTCGTCGTGCAGCGTCGCCATCGCGTCGAGCGTCTCCCGCAGCGAGATCGCGGGGTTGGGCCAGTGGATCAGGTACAGGTCGAGGTAGTCGGTGCCCAGCCGGTCCAGCGAGTCCCGGCAGGACTCGATCACCGAGTCGTAGTTGAGGTTCTTCGCGAGCACCTTCGACGTGAGGAACACGTCCTCGCGGTCGTAGTCCGCCAGCGCCTCGCCGATCGCCGCCTCGTTCTTGTACCCCTCGGCGGTGTCGACGTGGCCGTAGCCGGCGTCGAGCGCCGCGCGGACGCCCTCCTGCACGGTCTCGCCGCCGATGTTCCACGTGCCGTACCCGACCTGCGGGAGTTCGTCGCCGCTCGGTAGCGTCTGCGTCGGAACCGTCATAGAAGTCTCACCGGTCATCCGTTGGTCCGGTGGCGGGTTGTAAGTACTGATACCGGACGGTCGTGCCCGATCAGAGCCGGTAGAGCGCGAGCTCCGTGAGCGCCGACAGGAGCGCGCACCCGAGCGCGAACGCGAACCGGTGGAGCCCTCACCCGTCGACCGGCGAGAAGAGTAGCGGTGCGACAGTGAGTTCGAGCGGCGTCCCCGCGATTATCCGCGGTTGGTCGGCTGTGTAGCCGTAACTCGGTTTCGTCATCTATCCGGACCGGCACTTATCAGTCTGTATTCACCACGTCTACGTCCACGAGGTCGTGCAGTGGCGGCCTGTCGAAATCGTTCCTGTTGTGAGTGACGAACGTCCCGTTCGCTTCGTGAGCGGTCGCCAGATTCAACAGATCGACAGGAGGGACGTTCACGCCCTGGGACTGCAGTTTCTCGTCGAGGTACGCGGCTTCGAGCGCGGTGTCGTCGGTGAAGTCGACGATCCGGTCGAAGTTCGACCGTAGCGTCGACTGGGTCTGTCGCATCTCGGTTCGGGAGTCCTGTGCCTTGTAGGACTCCCAGGCGACCAGCGAGGGGATAGTCCACTCTTCGCTGCTGTACTGGTGGAGGTGATTGATCACCGACTGGTCCGTCTCGACGAGATTCGCGACGATGTCCCGGTCCAGAACGATCATCGGCCCATCCGTTCCTCGAGCGATTCGTTCAACTCGTCGTGTGCTTCCTGCATGTCCGCCTCGAAGTCCTCACCACCGATACTGCTCAGGTCCTCCGCGATCCGCTCCACGTCTTTCTCCGTTCGGCTGAGACGGTCCAGCAGGTCGTTGAAACTCTCGTCCTCGCGTTTGAGGTCACGGAGACGCTCTTTCACGTCCTCACTGACCCTGATAGTGCTCATATGTATACAGTGTGTACACGCTTTTGTATCTCTTACGCCGCCACAGCCACTCCACTTTTTGGGCCTGCAGAACGTTCGAATCCGCCGAGGAGGCCGGTCTGACACTGACGGGTTACGTCCTCTTCGGCTTCGTGGTTTTAAAATACCCCTCCGAATCGCGGCGATTCCGCGATCTCCGAGGCGGTCGAAAAAGCGGCAGGGACGGCCGCTTTCCTTATATATCGGATAGGTTCGGGCGGATGTTGAACCGGAGGAAGGCGCGCTCTCCGGAAGCGCAAGCGCTTCCGTGCGCTCGTTCGCTCCGCTCACTTCGCTGCGCGCCTTCCAGGGTTCAAACCGCCCTCACGAACGCATTCGCTCCTCGCGTTCGCTCGTCGCAGAATGCGATGGGTTCGGGCGGTCACCAACCACTCGGGTTTAGACCGCTGTACGGCGCGGCGATTCGACTGTGCTCGTGGTGGACGAATGGACTCACTCATGGTCTGGATCGTATGACAGTTTGTCGAGGTGAGGACGGCGCCGCCGCTCCATGCGCTTGCGCGGCTCCGTCTTGTCGTAGTGGTTCTTCAGCGTCTTGATCGCGACGTTCGCCCGCTCGGCGACGACCTTGATCGGAACGCCGCAGTCGAGCTGCCAGCTGATCGAGCCGGTTCGGATCTGGTGGGGTGACCGACTCGACGGGCACTTGCTCTCGTGGTTCGGCTCCCGGAAGTCGCAGGTCGGGATCTCGTGGTTGTGCGGGCACTTGCCGTAGCTGCACGGCTGTGTCACCTGATAGGACATCCGCCGGACGGAGTTCATCCCCATCCGGCCCTCGCGGCTCGTCAGCAGCGGCTCACGGCCGTTGTCGTCGCGCTTGTCCCATCGGTCGCCCTTGATGTAGTCCTGCACCGCCTCGGCGACTTCCGGCGGGAGACCGACCACGCGCTCACCTTCGGTCTTGTTCTTCAGCGGGCTGTCCGTCTCCGGGCGGTGCTTGAACTCGATGAGTTGCTCTTCGGCGTCGAAGTCGCGGCGGTCGAGCCCGCGGAGCGCGCCGAGACGCGCGGCCGTGGACCACGCAAGTTCGAGGAACGCGTGGTGACGGGTCCCGCGTTCGTGCTCCCGGTAGTAGTCGAGCAGCGGGAGCGCCTCTTCAGCGGCGAGCTTCTTGTCGCTGCTCCGGGCCTCCTTCGGGATGTGGATGTTCGGGACCTTCTCGGACAGCCCATCGTCGACCGCCTCGATGCGCTCCAGGTACTCGACGAACCGGCGGATCGTCCCCATCTCCTTCCCGAGGGTCATCACCGCCAGGTCGCGGGAGCGCCGTTCCGTCTCGTACTGCTCGAAGTGCCAGCCGTTGAGTTCGCTGACGCGGTCGATCCCCTGGTCCTCGCACCACTCGACGAACAGGCGGATGCGGTAGTAGATCGACTTCATCGAATGCTCCGTGCGCTCGGGGCGCTTGCGGTCGATGTAGCGCTCCCACGCCTCGCGCGGCCGCAGGTCCGGGCCGTCAGTCATGCCTCCGTCTCACCGAGTCTCGACTGATCGTCTGCAAGTAGTCGCTCCTCTCCGGGCTGGATGTTCCGCCATTGGAGGGACCACTCCTCCATCCGCTCGCGGAGGTCACTCACGCGATTGTCGAGTGTCTCCACATCGGGGGCAGACACGGTGGCCTTCATGGTCTCCTTGTTGCCGCTGTCACCGCCGCGGGTCATCTTGACGGTGAGCTCGATATCGTCGTCACTCATCGCTGCCTACGCCTCCCTTCTGGCGGGCCGTCTCGATCAGGTCCTCGTCGGCGAGTCGGCGCGAGCGAAGTCCGTCGTCACCACGCTCGCCGTACCGCTCGACCGTCACTTCACGGACGGCCTGGACCTTGTGGGGCGGGAACTTCACGCGCTCGCCGTCCCACTCGGTCACGCGCACCCAGCCGCTATCGAGCACGCAGTAGTCGGCGACGAGTTCGTTGCCGAGTCCGTTCCGCTGGAGGAACGCGGGGGATGCGCTCCCAGGCAGGTCTTCGGGGTCGTAGGCCCCGCGACCCTCCTCGTCGGTGTCGCTGCTGCGACTCTTGAGAACGCCGCCGTCGGTCATGATGTCCGAGTCGGCGAACGAGTCGACGGCGTCGAGGTCCACGCGCTCGGTCAGCTCCAGCGCGCGGTCCTCGATCGCGCCGGCCTTCCCCTCCGTGGAAAACTCGTGCGGAAGCTCGCCGGCCTGGAGCCGGCGAAGGGCGGTGAGTTCGTGAACGAGTTCGAGAGTGACGGCGTTCTGAACGCGGGTCTGTTCGGCGATGGCTTCGAGCGCGTCGGCCTGGCGCTCGTCGACAGGCTGACCGCCGTCGGTGACTGGTCGGTGGGGTTGCTTGATCTCAACTGAGCCACCAGTGGCCCTTTCGGCGTCGGGGACATTGCGGTAGATGGACAACTTCGAGCCATCAGCTCGCTCCCCTCGGGGAAACGCCTCTTGCTTCCACTCGACGACAACCTGTCCGCTCGACATGAGCGCGCCCAGGGCGACAGCCTCGTCATCTCGGACGATTTCGACAGGGTTGACCAGAAAATCGTCGCTCATGGGCCTTCCTCCACGTCGTCGTCACTCTTTTGCTCGCTCGCTTCATTACCAAAAACGGGGGCACTGGACTCACTGGACATGATTCAGGCAGCCCCCTCGTTTTGACGACCGTTCTCGTAGTTTTCGTCCCTACACAGTACCTCGTCCGGAGTGTCGAAAGGCGAGTCGTTGGCCTGCCGGACGCAGTGGCGGATGTACTCTGCACGGCTCATTCCGTGCCTCTCCTTCTCTTCCTCGATTCTCTGGAGCATGGACGGCTCCATGCCCACGGTCACATTTGCATGTGGCATGCATTGTTGATTGATTGCCCGATGAGTAATATAGTTAACGGCGAGTGCAATACAACTGTTAGGGTAATCAAGAACCCCGACGGCACTATAAAATACCGGCGACAATCAATCATTCATTGATGAGGTATTCCGGCGACTGGATGGTGCTCGCCGACGATCGGATTCTGGAATATATCCGAGAGAAGGACTCAGGTCGCCCGAAAGAGATGACTGATAGTGGATACGTCCGATATACGCGGTCGTACATCTCTCAGCGATGCAAGAAGCTCGTTCAGCACGGGCTTCTCCGAGATCTCGGTAACGGCGTCTACGTCATCACCAACCGGGGAGAGCGGTATCTAGACGGCGAAATCGATACGTCCGAAGACGCCCCCGATGAGGTGGATTCTCCTTTCGAGAACGGGAACGGCCCATCTGCAGGTGAGAACCACGAGCAAGCGTGACGTATGGCTATGAGAAAGTCGGCTTTCTGGATGAAGCAGTTGGACGAGCGGATCTTAGAGACACTCGACCGAATTGGGATGTCGACTCCCCGGACGATCGCCCGTGAGAGCCGAACCTCTTGTTCGGCCGGTCACGTCCGGGAGCGCATCGACAAGCTCCGCCACCCCGGTTTCGTCGCGAAGTTCCACGGCGAGACGTTCGTGTTGACCCGTGACGGGCAGCTGTATCTGGACGGGAAGATCGATGCGAATAATCGGCCGTGGCCACCAGAGGATAAAGTACTAAGACGATAGATAGTTCCTCAGAGCCATTAAAATCAGATCCCTACATAATAATTGTAATTCACATGCCTGGTATGGAAAAATTGCAGAAGGGAGAGTTCAATCCTGATTTCAGAGATGTTATAGAAGAAGTTATTTTCACACATTCCACCAGATTGACTGCTTACTACAAGATAGCGGTTTTACCGGGGATTTTTCTAATGATTGGGTGGGTTCTGATTTTTTTACAGTCTGTTGGGTTTCCCTTACAATATTCGAATGACCTAATAACTAAAGTTCTGACTATCGGATACGGATTTTCAATACTGATCCACGGATATTATTTATTGCTGCTACTCGCTCTTGTGTACAATTCTTTGAGGAATCTGCTTGATTTTTCTTCGGAGGACCGAGAAGATGAGTGGTATAGTTTTGAGGTTCCAGATTATGATGGAGTCACGGACTCTGGTGATGAATTAGAATATGAGTACAAATTGACTGTAAATCGAATGGATCTTTTGGATACGTCCCGGTATCTTCTTGGAACAATTATTGTTCTTTTATGGGTGGTTGTCAACCTTATTGAGGGGCACTTCAATTTCGGTGAGTTATTCATTTCAAAAGTTGTCGATATTATATCTGAGGAAAACTCACAGAAGATACTCAAATCAGTTATCGGGTTGGTTTCTGTAGGTCTGCTCAATTTATTCAATAGTGTGAACAAACAGCAACTCATATCATTAATAATTCTGACACCACTATTTTTCTCAGCGATCGAAATGATCGGTAGTGTGAGGAGAATAATAAAACGAAACAAGATTAGGGAGTACAGGGGTGAAAATAACCGTCTATCAGAGCCCTTTGGCTATAGTTTCATATTCTTCCTAATACTTTGTTATAAATTGGCGTTCGGGAATACTATTGAAGAGAAAAGATATATCCTGAAGATGACCGTGGCAACTTGTTTGGTTTTATTTGGGAATTTATTGTTTTTACTTGCGTTGGGGGTGGCTATACTAAACTGATTTCTTGGTAAATTAGTCTCGGTGCCCACAATCTGGACAAATTTACAATAGCCACTCTTTGGACTGAGTGGGTTTATGCAGCCGATGGACTCTTATAAGTCACTGAACCGTTTTCCTTGTTAATCCGGACCTTGTGAATTTCTGCTCGGCGATCTCGGATTGAGAACTCCCAGAACTCCTCAAATCCATCGTTCACGTCCGTGACATCGTCGATACCTATCTCCCACCCCTGGTAAATTGTCTTCAGTTGCACCGTCTCTTTCGCAATTCTGCGAAGTTGTTGTTGATGCTGCTCTTTGAGATCTGCATATTCTTTCCCACCTGCAATCGCAGCTCCAAATAGAGCACCGGCAGCCGCTCCTGCTGGACTGAACAGTGCGCCCAACGCTCCACCAAGCGCGGCCCCAGCAGTACTTGGAATCCCGGTCATTTCGACTTTCTCCGCCGAGAGCTGTGGAACTTCCTCCCAGCCCGACCCGTCGGTTCTGAGTTCCTTGCTATCTCGCTGTAGGGTGTCCTCAAGATCGTCGAATCTCGAAGTGAGATCTCCTTCGAGATTCCCGAACCGATTCGCTACATCTGATTTCAGCGCGTAGATTAGATAGACGTTGAGAGCTCCCAGAATAATAATTAGAGCCATTAGAGTAACCTCTAAGCCAAAGGTTTGGAGAGTGTACGGAGCAGCGCCTGCGATCCCCAAGGTCATAGTTAGGCCCTGTAACGCATTTTCAACGAAGTTCTCGAACCGAGCCATACCCTTGACCCCGTTCCGATGTTATTTATCATTTTCAGGTCACCGATTAGAGCCATTCGACCTTCTGGCGCTCGCGCCGTTGCGCTTCCGGTGAGTGCGTCCCCCGGTAGTGGTCTAAGAACGTCTCCAGATCGTCCCAGCCGCCCCAGTCGCAGACGACCATCGCATCTACGTCCTCGCTCCGGAGACTCGTCGCCCAGGTCCGACGGAGATCGTGAAAGCCGACGTACTCCCAGCCGGGCTCGTCGGTCTCGTCGAGCAGCTTGTCGGTGGCCTTCGCGGTCCATCGCCGGAGCGTCCGCGTCGACACGTCGACCACAGGCGCGTCTGTCGGCTCCTCACGCACGTCGCCGACCGTTCGGATGGTCGTGGCGAGGTTCGGCGGGATCGGCGTCTCGCGGTACTTGTCGGTCTTCGCGGACCGCCACACACGGAGTACCGAGCCGGCGTCAGTATCGGGATGGACGTGCTCGGGCGCGACCCGAATCACTTCGTCGGACCGGAGCCCACACCGCACGCCCAATCCCATCGCGATTCGCTTCTCGGTGTCGTCGAAGTAGTCGAGCAGCTGGCCCACTTCTCGCTCGGACAGCCACACTTTCATCCCGTCCCCGTCGGGGTAGCTCTCTAAGTTCATGTCCGGTATCTCAGCTTTGCGGTCAGAAATCCTAGAGTCTTGGGGTCAACCGGGGGTGAATCGGGGTGTGATCGGCTCGGATCTGTCCGACTCTTGGGCAGGAACCGGACACTATTCTTCAGTAGATAATTCTCTGCGGGAGTTGAGGATTCTCTAACTGTATGATTAGCACATTCAGATTTTTCAGAGGCGAATCAAGATGAATTGGCTAACCGGATTTCTGTATCAGAGTTATTCTGATCCATGATTTCGTCCGGTTCGACATCATATTCGACTACATCCGCATCCTCCATCCATGTAAGCCATGCAGCCACGACAGGAGTCATGAGTCCTAATCGCTGAGATAGCTCTTTGAGCGTTAGTGATCCTCCGGCTTCTTCCAGTTCCTCAACGATCCGACGGCGTTTCTCCATCTTCAAAACATCCTCGAACTCATTCATTTCGATACTTTCGGATATCGATTTCAAATTTCGGTTTATCTTTTTTAGTATCTCGACAGATTGATCTCGTCCCATAAGGGAGTCCGCACTGGTGTTCTGTAAAAATATCTCCAAATCTATTGAATCGTCAAGGGGCTTTTCCTCTCCGAATACGTTGGTAAAGGTGCCTGAGACACGTAATTCTTCAAAACCACTATCAGAATTCACCGGTACTTTTGGATCTAATGACCCGACGAAATCTCCCGGAGCAACATTCTTTGAGGAAACTTGATGCTCTTCACCTCCTGGCTTCAGCTGAAAGGTGGCTGAGACAGAGGTTGCGGGCCCATTTCCGATATTCTTGAGTTTTGGGCCCATAGCACCAATACTGTATCCCTCTAGTTCAAGTGCGAATATTGGCATGACTTCTTGTTTCCGGGCATCTCGGGTTTCGGTTACCAGGGACCACGTTAGGATAACATATGCCGCTGTTACAAGTGCCAAGATTACTGAAGAGCCTGTATTTACGAATGACTGGAGTCCTGTGAATGGTCCAGTTACCCCGACTAGATTAGGGTATGACAAAACAGCATATCCTGCAATCAGCAACCCGAGCAGGGTCCCAACTAGTAGAATGATGAAATTGAATACTCTCTGAGTTACATCCATCTTTCATCACAATCGGAACAAGATTGTATTAAATTTGGTTCCTTGCTATTCCTTTGTGTTTTCCATGCCCAGTACTGAACAGGTCCGATTCTGGCGAATCCGGCACCATTATATGGTGGTAAAGGCAGAGCGATACGCACACTCTGGGCGAGAACGTCGGTAAGTAACAGGGTTCCCACCGCGTGCTTCGCTCGGTTTAGAGTACGTCGTAATCGTCGTCTTCTTCGACATAATCAACCTCGTTTGCAGCTCGTCGTAGTGCCATCTTCCGCTCGGTCATGTTCATGATTCGGCCTTCGAGGCTTTCGATGGCCTGGGCGATTTCTTCCTCATCCTCGGCGACATAGTATCCCTTGTTACCACCGACGATGGGAATCCGCTCCTGAAACATGATGTCACGGATGCATTCGCGCGTGGTGGGGAACGAGCCAACATTGTCCATGTCAAGTTCGTCGTCAATCTCCCGAGAGGTGATCGGATCGTCAGCACCACGATGCTCAAGTAGAATCTCTTTCACTCGCTCGTACTGCTTATCAGTGTAGCTCATAGCTGCCGATACTGTCCGCTGGAAAATAAAAGTCTAGCAGACACTTACCGCGTTTTGTAGTAGTGTGACCCGAGTTCGTTCGCAAGTACTTGGGCGAGGTAGTCGTTCCCGACGGTCTGTGCCGCATCAATCGCGTCACACAGTTCATCGTCGAGCGTCGCGTCGTCCTCGTCGTCGTACTCGCGTCGAGTCGGGATATCTGCGGGAACCGCCCGTTCGACCGCGTGCGTCGGTTGCTGAACTGCCATACCCCTCTATTTCCACTCCTGGTATTTCCTAGTTTCGACAGTTTCCGACGTGCGTCTGACGATCTGTACTCAATACGTCTCTGTCTGGATGGAGCGGACTCGAACTTGCCACAAGCGGAATCCCGTTTTCAGGTCAACCCCAGTACACCGAGCGGCGAGACTCCGTCGGGCTCGGTCTTCCAGTCGGTCCGTGCCGGGTCCCACGCCTCGTAACTGTCGCCACCTGTCGATTGGCGCTCTCGATGAAATATCTGCGCGACCACACCGAACTGAGTGCACAGTTGACGGTGACGCTCAACAGTGGACCCGTGGCCCGCCCGCGACTCTGCGAGGTCGTGAGAGACCATCTGGACACCTGACTCTCCCACGTCATCGAGAATTCGGAGAAACAGGTCGTAGTCCTCGCATAGCGAGAACTTCGGCCGATACCGATACCGGTTCTCGAACATCACCGAGGAGTGGAACAGCGCACAGCCGTCTTCGAGGTCCTCCGCGTGGAACTCCTTGGGCTCGACGTACTCGCCGTCCGGCCCGATCTCGCTCCGGTACTTCGCGAGCTGGCCGACGAGCACCGTCTCGGTCTCTTCGAGAACCTGCCGCTGGTACTCCAACCGACCGGGACACATTCGGTCGTCGTCGTCCAGCACGGCGATATAGTCGCCCTTCGCCGCGTCGAGGAGCGTGTTCCGAGCTTCCGGGATCGACCCCTCCGCGCGAACCGTCCGCCCTCGCTCGGGGAACATCCCGGATACCAGCCGGCGAACGTACTCGTGCCGGTCGGCGTGGCCGACCAACACCTCGACGCCGTCGAGGTTCTGCTCACGCACCGACTGGAGAGCGGCCGGGAGCGTGTCCCGACCCACGGTGATGATACAGACCGAGACCGTCGTCATGGCGAGAAGCTGCAGTTCCCGGCCACCTCCCAGTAGCCCTCGGAGTCGTTCCACGTCACCCAGGCGAGTGCGCCGGTTGCGACCTGGATGTACCCACCGCTGGCCGGGTCGATAGTGAACCCGATCCGCTGGAACTCGGCGCTCGCGGCGTCTTCGAGGTTGGCGTCGTTGCCGCCGAAGTTGGCGACGACGAGGTAATCCCCGTCGGACACCCCCGTGCTGTCCAGGGTCAGCACGCTCCCGGAGAACATCACGACGCCGTTGTAGTCGCCCGTGTGGGTGGTGTTGGAGCTGTACCGTCCCACCAGCGAAATTCCGCCACCACCGCCGCCGATCACCCCGGTGTGGACCTTCCCGCCAGGGTCGGTGAAGGCGTCCTTCGCCTCGACGCTGCTGAACTCTGGGTCGGTCGTCTGGTAGTGCTTCAGGTTCCCGTCTTCGTCGTAGACTGGTACGTAGTCGGTCATGCGTTGTCCTCCCTGTCGTCGGTCTGCTCGTCTTCTGCGCTCTCCAGCGCCGCCTGCATGGCCTGCTGTTCGTCCATCCCCGGCGGCGGACGGTAGGCCGGGATCGCCGCGAACATCGCCCGTCCGAACCCGCGCAGGCGCTCCTGAGCGTAGTATGTCGGACACAGCGACCCGGCGAGGAACGAGACGAGGATCGTCGCGAGCAGCGTGGTCGGGATGTCGTAGCCGAACATCACCCATCACGCTCCTCGTCGTCGACGGGCTGGCCGCCGTCCGTCGCCGGTTCGCCGCCGATGAGGTAGTTCTCTGCTCGCTTCACCCGTTGCTCGACGCCGCCCATCCGGTCGTGGACGTGCTCGATCCGTCGGTCGAAGTGGCGCGTCTGCCACGCGTTCAAGGCGAACAGGCCCACGAGGACGAGCACGAGCGCGGCGTTGCCGCCGAGCGCCTGGATCATGATGTCGGTCAGCTCGCTCAACTGCCGTCACCTCCCAGGTCGACGCCCCAGATGCTCCCGATCGCCGCGACACCGACGACTTCGGAGATGGGACCGGGCTCGACGACCAGACCGGGAATCATCAGGACGAGCACGATTAGGGTCAGAAACCCCTTCTGGAGCGCGTCGTCGGACAGGTCGCCGCTCATGCCGATCCTCCCGACGCGCTCACTTCACGGGCGACGAGGAACGCGACCGCGGCGATCGCGATCATCATCGGCCACGAGGTCGCACGGCCGATCGTCTCGTCCACGTCGCCCATCGCCCAGTCCCCCGCGGCGCCGACGGACTCCCAGAACCCGTCTGCGAGCCCGCCGCCTGCTTCATCATCGAACTGTCGAGGAATCGCCCCGAGGGTACCGGTGACGAAGCCACCGGACCGCTCAGACAGCGGCTGAGTAGCCATTCCCTCGGTTTCAGGAACCTCGGCGTCGGAACCGGGCGACTCCATGCCGGGAACGTAGGTGTCCAGATCGAGAGCGCCGCCGCCTGGTTCGTCATCGAACTGGCGCTTCGACGCGCGCTCGACCCCGGACGCGAAGCCGTCGTATGTACTTACCACGCCGTCGGCAACCCCTCCGCCTGGCGTATCGTCGAACTGGCGACCGATCGCCTCGTCGGTGCTGCCGGCGAGGTGGTCAGCCGTCGACGCGATTCCGTCAAGGAGCCCCGCCATCAGGATCCCCTCCCGGCCGCGTAGAGTCCGCCGAGAACGACCAGCGCGAGCAGGGCGTACATCATGCCGCTACCGCCGCCCTGGCCGTCCGGGCCGGAAGTGAACACTCGAACGACCCGAGGGATGCTGTTCTGGGTGTCGTCAGGCCCGCTCTCGTCAGAGTCGGAGTCGGTGCCGGTGACACCTCCGTCCGAGTTAGAGTCCGGGTCGGAGGTCCCGTCGGTCATGCTCGTCACTCGGATTGCAGCTGGGCCACCGTCGACGATGTCCGCGTACTGCGAGATGACGCCCGCACCCCCTTCCGGAGTCGCAACGACACCCTCGGCGCGGCCGCCCTCCTGGACGTAGGAGTCGCTCGCGACGACGTTCGGCGTGTCCTCGCCGGTCGCGATGTAGTCGGGAGTGGTCCCGACGGCGCCGTACGATTCGTTCTGGATCTCCTCGCTGCCGGCCTCGGGGTGCATCCCGGCGCGAATGAACCCACTCGCTGCCTGGGTGGGCGCCATCGCTACGTCCCTCCCTGAGACACAGCGTAGGCGCCGCCGAGCGACAGCACGACGACCAGGGCGAGCATCGGATCGAAGCCTCCGAGGGCATCGCTATCGGACTGATTCGACCCGCTGGAACCGGACCCGCCTGAACCAGCGGTGAAGGCCCGGTACTGACCGAGCGCCTGATCGGCGCCGGTCGACTCGACGGTCTGGTTCGGGTTCCCGGAATCGCTCGACTGCGAACCGTCGCTCTCCGTCGTCGGAGGGGCCTGCTGGTTCTGCTGGTCCGGCTGCTTCGGCCCGCCGCCGCCGACGGTCGTCGTGGTCACGTCTCGCTGGCCCGTGCTGCTCGACCCACTGGACTGGTTCGAGCCGTCCGAGTCACCCGAGTCTCCACCGTTGGAGCTGTCGGAGTCTCCGGAGTCAGACCCGCCGGTTCGCTGTTCGATTAGGTCCTTGGTAGCGGGTGCGAGCGACTCGAAGGCCCCACCGACGACGTTCCCGGTCTTGTCGATAACGTCGATGTTCGTCCGCTCCTGGATGTCTTCGCGGACCCGCTCCGGGATCTTCGCGTTCGTGTTCGTGGTCGCTTTCGAGCTGCCGGAACCCCCGGAGCCGCCGGAGTCGCTACCCCCGGACCCGCTCGAACTACCCGAGTCGCTGGACTCGCCGGAGTCCTGCTGGTCCTGGCGCTTCTCGGCCACCTCTTTGATGTCCTGCTGGTCGCCGATCGGGTCGTACTCGTACTCTCCGAACTGCTCTTTCTGCGAGTCGGACAGGCCGGCGGTCATCCCCTCCTGATACTCGCGATGGGTGACGGTCGCGCCCGTCTCGCCCACCTGTGCCTTCTCGCGCTGGTGGTCGGGCGATGCTTCTTCCGCTTCCTCCTCCGAGTCGTATCCGAAGTTCGGGTCGTCGTAGTCGAACCCGCCTTCGGGTGCTTCGACAGTTGCCATGTGTTAGGCCCCCTTCGCGCCAATGCTGGCGCTGTTGAGGTTCTGATCCACGGAGATCCGAGCGTCGTCGAATCCCGTGCTGAAGTTGTACGTGCTCGACTCCGCGCTGTCGGGCGACGCCTGGTGCTCGCGGTACCACGTCGTCCCGCCGTCCGGGCTCACTTCGACCGTCACGGTCGCCGAGCCGGACACGTCCCACGCGGCGGTCACGTCGGTGCGCCCGTCGGGGACGGACACGCTCGCGGGGTTGCCGCTCCCGGCCGACGTGGTAGTCGCCGAGGAACTCGCTCCGTCGACGTTCCGCGCCGGGTCGACGAGCGTGTTCGTCGAGTCCATCACCCGCGCTTTCCCGACGTTGCGGCCCTGTCGAGACGTGAGATCAGCCGTGATCGTCTCCGCGGACACGTCGAGCGGGCCGTCGGAGTCGACGAGCAGGCTGTCGCCCCCGTTCGAGTCGAGGGCGTCGGCGAGCGCTCGGATCTTCGCCGCCACGTCGACGGCGCTCTGTGCCTGCCCCCCGATCTCCGTCAGGACCACGTCGAGGTCGGCCGCTTCGGTGACCCGAAGCTCGTCCGTCCCCTGCGTGGCGAGGGCGTTGGTCAGTGCGTCGAGGAAATCCGACGAGTACTGCTGCGTGTTGGACATTCAGGCCACCTCCATCCCGCCGAGTTCGTAGTCGACGGTGAGAGCGACGAACCCGTCGAGGTCGCTGCTGGAGCTGACGTTGTCGGCGTCGACGCCGATACGCTGCCCCTCGAACACAGCGACGGAGAAGTCGAAGTCGTAGGTCGTCCCGGACCCGACGATGTGGTCGGGGATATCGGGACTCTCCTCGGTCGCTTCGGCTTCGTTGATCGGTTCGCCGCCCGCGACGAGCGTCAGGCGAAGGTCCGTGCGACTCCCTTCCGGGAAGAAGACGATACCCCGCTCGATCCGCCCGTCCTCGGGTAGTTGCTGGCGATACCGCTCGGTATCGCCGCTGTCGACGCTGATCGGGAAGGTGAACGGCACGCGCCCGCCGCGCCCGCTCATGCTCGCACCTCCTTGATCGTGACGTAGAGGAGCAGGAACGTCTGGATAATCGCGAGGTACAGCTGCAGGTCTTCGCTCGTGAGCGTGATCTCGGCCCCGTCGGCCATCGAGAACGACAGCGACGGGCCGGTAGCGGCCTGGGCGGTGGAACTGCTGGACCCGCCAGACGCCGAAAAAGCCTGCGTAGGCTCGCGACTATCAGCAGACGCCCCACCCGCTTCGATGAGTGGAACGCTCATGCTGGGTCATCCCTGCTTGGGCGCGATGATGTCGGTCTTGACCGCCTGCGACAGGTCCGGGAGGTCCTGGGTCGCCCGGTTGATCGGGATGGAGACGACCGCGTTGGTCGCGACGGTGTTCTGACCGTTCGCTTCGCCCGAGTCGTCCCACGCGAACGGCACCGACCCCTCCGCGTAGATGTCGATGGTCCACTTCCGCGGGACCATCGGATCGAGCGGGTTCCCCGCGGTGAAGTCGATCTCCGGCGGTTCCTTGTGCTGGTTCCGCTCGTGGAGCATCGAGGTGGTCGCGTCGAAGACCGTTTCCTCGACCCGGCCTTGGGACTTCGGCGCCGTCTTGACGATCTCGACTTCCACGGGGTCGCGGGGCACGTAGTAGGCGTGCAGATACTCCTGCGAGCCGGGGCCCGTGTAGGTGAACGAGTTGCCCGCGTAGTCGACGGTGTCCGCCTCGGCGCGGCTGCCGCCCTCGTAGAGCACGAAGTCGGTCGTGTTGTTGGTCGGGAGCGCGTCGTGGGCGAGGTCGTAGGTGGTCTGACTGCCGTCGCCGGGCGTCTGGAACTGCTCGACGGTGGTGAACACCAGCCGAACGGACTCCTCGCGAAAGGCCAGCGGCGTCTCGACGTGGTAGCTCGCGATCTTCGTGCGAGCCCCGGCCACGCCGGTCGAGAGGTCGAAGTTCTGGCGCTTGAGTCGCTGTTCTTTCGCGGGCATGTCCTCCAGCGCCTTCCGGACTTCTTTGGTCGTAGGCATCCGTGGTCACCCCGAGAACGGGCGCTCTTCGACGCCCTCGCGGACGATGTAGAACTCGGAGTTCGACCAGTCGATCTGCTTCGAGCAGTCGAGTTCCACGCGGAGCGTGTCGCGGTCGCGGACGTTGACGGCCTGGCCGTTCATCCGGACCTTCACGGAGTCGATGTTCTCCTCGTTTCGCTGTTCGGAGGTGCTGAGCCCGTTCCAGGCGGCGATGTTGTCCTCCTGAACGCTGACGGCGACGGGCGAGTCGTCGGTCGGCCGCATCACCCGGAAGATCAGCTCCGTGTCGGTGGGGAGCTTGTTGTTGTTCGAGTCGCGGAACTTGGCGATGACCGGCAGGCCGCGGGAGGCGCCGGTCGGCACCGCGTCCAGAAAGCGGAGTCGAGTGCCGTTCTCCGGGTTGATCTCCAGGATCGGCGTGGTGACGCCGGTGTCGTTCGTCCGCTGGGTGACGATATCCGAGAGGTGGCTGATGGACTTGCCCATCTCAGGCACCTCCCATCGAGGTGACGCGCTGCTTCACGTCGGCGCGTTCGAGCAGTTTGTCGACGGTGTAGGTGGCACCGCCGAGGGTGATCATGTGCGAGTAGGCCGGGCTCATCTGCCCGCCGGCCATGATGAGAACCCCATACAGCTCGTCGGGAGCGTCGAAAGGGGTGTTCGGTTCGATGACGTTGCGAGCGACCGACGGCGCGAGGAAGCCCGCCATCGTCGCGGCGGCGTCCTCCCACACGTCGGTGTCGGCCACGGTGTCGAAAGCCTCGTTGAGCGAAGCCATACGGGTCGGAAAATGAGAGGTGTTTATGTAACATACCGACAATATTATAGAGGAGTTTCATGGGATAGTACACGAGAGTCGCGGATATCTTTGGTAGTGTCTTGAAACAATAATCTGCTGAAGATTACGAGATGCTACTTGATGGTCAGTCCTTTTGATTGATATCATAGACAAACCTCAGCGCCGCGATCCAACCAGGGACTAGGACCAATAGGCTGAAAAATACGATGATATGGTTATATTGTCGGAAAAGGAGATCATCTTCGGTGTAGACCCGATATCTGCTATCAGAATTCACTTTAGCAGATTGCTCAAATTCAAATGAAACCATCTCCCCACCTTCCTCCCTGTTTATGCTAAGATTGATCTCGGATTGACGTGGTTCAAATTTTAGTTCATACCATCCTGTCTCTGGGGGCGCCCGAATGTGAAACTCACTACCGGTGTAAGGGGCATAAGCCTGAGAAAGATTGACTTTGGTCTGCGAATAGGACTCACCTTCACCAATCGGGCTCCACACAACTGTGATCGCATCAGTTGGAACTCCGATAAATTCCTCTGGAGTAAATTCATTTTTGAGGTTTCTGAAACTACAATGTAGAACCTTTTGATTTATTTTTGAATGTTGTTGTGTTGGCGTACAGGAGATCGAGATTCTAGCTTCATCCATCCCCTCTGAAATAGTCGTTTCACCCTGAACTCTTTCCACTTCTACAGCAGTAGTCCCTTGAACTATCCCTGTTGCTGAGGAGAATGCTAATACGGTAATTGCGGATAGGAGAAATATCAAAATCTTCGCTCCAAATCGTTGCGGCCAAAAATCCGAGTTAATTATCTTCTCAAAGGTGCTGGCGATATCTTCAAGAGACATACCGATTAAAAGTATCCTCTATCATCAAGGCTTCTATATGTTTGGAATATCTGGCGGTAAGCGCGACTGCAATGTGTCTCTTCACAAAATTCTGTACAATCTTAAGCGAAACTTCATCGTGTCTACTCCAGACTTTCTTCTGCTAGGTCAAGTAGTGTCCGTACCATCTCGGCGTTTGAGGCAACCGAGCCCGGCAGTTCCTGATCGAGCCGATCCTTCATCTGTGTCGCCCGTTCTGCATCGTCTCCGTACAGTGTTGCGTGGAACTCGCTCATACTTTCAGCCCCTTGCCCTGCTTGCCGTAGTGGGTGCTCGTCATCTCGCCCGCCAAACCGCGCGTGTTGCGCCGCTCTCGCGTCCCCTCGTTGTCCGAGTAGATCCACTCGGACCCGACCGTGTCGTCGCCGTCGACGTGCTTCTGTAGGCTCTCGGGCGCCTCCCGACCGTCCGGTTCCAGCTCGTCAGGGACGTGGGGAACCGTCCGAACTTGCGGGTTGTGGAGGTCGACGGGGTACTCGGTGATCTTCTCGACCTTCTTCAGGTCGGCGGAACTCTCGAAGCCGCCGAGTAGGCGGGCCTGGCACTGGCTGGCTACGTCCTCCTCGGCCTTCGCGAGCCGCTGAGTCACCCAGATCGAAGACGCACCCTCACCACGCCCGGTGGTCGCCAGTCCCGTGATGGGCTCGGGGACCTTCTTTTTCTGCGGGGCGACGAAGTGCGCCTCGTCGATGACGATCAGCACGTCTCCGGTTCGGCGAGCACCCGAGACGACTCGGGCAGACATCTCCCGCCACTGGTCAGGCTGAAGCCGCTGGTGACGTGCGAGCACGACCTTCTCGTTCTCCTCGATGAACTCCTGCCAGGTGGACGCCGACCACTCCATCTCGCGGGGCCCGGCGATCCACCAGCTGGTCAGGCCGGCCTTCGGAAGCCCCCGGTACTCGTCCTTGTAGTCGAGGACGACGACGTGGTCGTAGTCCGGGATGTTCTCCTCCATGACGTGCTGCGATTTGAACGACTTACCCCATCCAGACTGCGCCGCAAGTAACAGATTCATGGGTCGCTGTGCCCCTCCTCGGGTCGGCCGGCGTCGACGACGATCGTCCCGTCGAGCACGAGATCCCCGCCGTGCCAGCGCGAGAGCTTCACCGAGTCGCCGTCTTCGAGGCGCTGCAGGTGATCCTCCGAGAGCGTCATCGACTGCTCGGTCCACGTCCGGGAGCTGGTGTCCGGGTCGGCCGTGACCGCCTCGTAAACCCACCAGACGAGCAGCCCGATCACGTAGCCGATGAAAACCCAGTCCGACACAGAGAGGCGTCGAGTGTCTACTCTCATGCCGAATCACCTCCCTCGACGGTGGCCGTCGCGGCGTTGATCCCGTCCTCGACCGCCTCGAAGTTCCCCGCGAGGATCGTCCGCATGGCGTCCTTCCGACTCCACTCGATGACTTCGCGCTCGAACTCCCGGAGCGAGACACCGAATTTCCGCTCTACGTGCAGGCGAGCGAGGTCCTCGTCGGTGTGTTCGGAGAAACTCTCGCCGCCGCGCTCGCGCCAGGTGTCCGCCCACGTCTGTTTCTGTTCCTCCCACTTGCCCTCGTCGAGCCCGGCGTAGGCCATCGCGTCGTCTGCGTTGTCCAGTTTCCCGCCGACCACGTCGGTGAACCACCAGCGCTTGAACTCGCGGCTCGCGATGGCGTCGACAAGGTCCAGCAGTTGCTGCTCGCGCTCCTCTTCGTCGGCGTTGATCTGCACGCCGTCGATGTCGAGCGAGTCGTGCAGCCCTTTCACGGCCCGGAGTTGCCGGAACTCCAGGGCGACAAGGATCTCCACGAGGGCCTGCACGAGTTCGCTCTCGGTCGGGTCCTGTGCCACCTGTCGAAGTTGCTGGAATCGTTCCATTCCGCTTCCGAACATCAGAGATCCGCCTCCTGTAGCGCCTTGCTGGCGAGGTCTGTCTTCGTCCCGACGACCACGACCATGAACATCGTCGTGCCGATGAGAAGGGCCTGTTCGGGGGGCATGTCCGATTTCCCGCGGCTCTGCATCCACTCGTCGAAGTACTCGTCCAGATGGAGCTGGCGAGCGAGGTCTTCCTCCACCGTGTCGGCGTCGTCGGTGCCGTGTTCCTCGATGATGGCGTTGCTGACCGTCGTGAGGGTCCCGACGTACATGTCGCCCCACGAATCGCCGTCGGCTACGTCAGCCTCCTCAACTGCTTCCTCGACTTCCTCGTCGGCTGCCCCCTCCGGTTCCTCGCCGTCGGCGCCGGCTTCGGCTTCCACCTCGTCGGCGATTTCGTCGAGGTCGGCGTCGGCGAACTCGGACTCGTCGATCTCGGGAAGGTCGTCGTCGCCGGCCGTCTCGTCAGCGTCGGGCTGTTCCTCCGCGGTCGCTTCGGCTTCTTCGGCGCTCATGCCGTCCCCTCCGGACAGTCCTCGTGTCGTGGTTCCCCTGCCGTCGTTCGTCGCACCTCACCCGTGATGGGCTGGTTACAGACGTAGCAGAGGGTTCTACTCAATCAGGGACACCTCCTCGGTGTCGTCGGACTCTTGGCCGCCGTCTTCCGTCTCGGTGGTCTCCGAGTCGGGGAGCGGTTCCGCGTCGCTGCTACGGCGCTGTGCGACCACGTAGAGAAGCACGAGCACGCCGAGAATGCCGACGAGAAGCATCATCGTCCGCTGGTCGAGCGACGGGAGCGACAGACCCCCTCCGCCGCTGTCGCCGTCGTCCGTTTCTTCGTCGTCGCTGTCCTGTTCCTCGTGCTGCTGCTGATACTCCTCCTCGCTGGGCATGTCGGTGTCCTCCTCCGTGTCTGTTTCCTCGGTGCTCGCTGCCTGTTCGTCCGCTTCTGCTGATTCCTCGCTGTCTTCGGCCTGTGCGCGCACCTCCTCTCGCAGCTCGCTCCAGTCGTGGTCGTCGTCGACGCTGCCGTTGATGTGGCCCTTCACCGAGTCGAGGGCCTGCTGTTCGTCTTCGCCGTAGTCGCACCCCTCTACGGGGCAATGGTGATCGCTCATGTCTGAGAAGCCGCTTCTGCGTGTGGTTCGCCCTCGTGGGCGTCCTGTGCTCGCGCTTCGAGCCGGTCGCTCAGGTCTTCCAGCCGATCGAAAGTAATCGGCTCTTGGCCGTGCTGCTCGCGGATTCGGTTGATCGCCGCCCCCGCCTGTTCGGCGTGGGTCTTCGCTTCGTCGGCATCCTGCAGCTCTTGGTCGAGGCGGGTCACCGCGGCCTTGTACCCCTGCCAGGCCCGTCCGAGGGCCCCCGCGTCGGCCCCCTCGATCGCCTGGTCTTCACCCCCGTCGAGGGTGGTCTCGTCGGCCCGGTCGTCGTCGAGCAGCCGAGAAACTTCAGATTCGTCGTATCCGCACGCGTCGGTCAGAAACTCGCACGCGTCGGGGTCCCCGTGCTCGCAGTGGTCACGGGCGTGGTCGCACCCCTCGTCCTGGGTGCGACGGGCGGCACGACCCGCCTTCTGGGTGGGGGTCTCGCTGTCTTCGCGGCGGCGACCACCCCCCTCGCGGCCTGCTCGTTCCATCACCTCCCGGTGTTCGTCGACGGTCAGGGTGGGGTCGTAATGGGCCAGCCAATCGGACACCCCCTCGGAAGCTGCGAGCGCCTTCACGCTACGGGCGTGAGGGACTGACGCGCGGGCTTCCGAGAAGTCGATCTCCCCCCGTTCGTGGTCGGAGAGGGGGGCCTGACCAGACCCCCCTTCCCGCTCGGCACGGGAGTCGAGGGCCTGTTGCCGGGCCTGGTCGATGACGTGGTCGGGGGTATCGGACGCGAAGACCACCTCTTTGAGGCGCCTGTCGTCGTCGCTACACAGGTGGTCGCTGTGCTCGTCTCGAACGGCGTCGGCCGCTGTTTTCGTTCCAAACTCGATGGTCGTCACAACTGCCTCCGAAACGACCAACGGGCACCCTAGAAATAAAAACTGTCAACGAGTGAATAATTGAATGAGTGATTGACTGACTACGGCCAGGGTTGCGGCCGGCAAATCGGAAGTTGCCTCAACGAGTGGATTAAAATTCAGTTTAACCACAACTTTGTTACCATCGCAACAGAATCGGACTAGAAAATATATGCAGGTTGGTTTCAGTGGGTCCCGGTGGTCAACGTGAGTAATCCAACAGATCTTCAACAGGCCATTCTCTATACGGTCCGCGAACACCCACGATGGTCCAATGCAGAAGTTGCAGACCATGTCGGCTGCTCTGATAGCTATGTCAGCAATACCTTGGAGGAATATGATACTTCTATTCTCGACACGATAGACAACCCTACCACCGCGGATGAGGTTGACCACGAACCAAGTGAGTACGGTTCCGGTACGCAAGACGGTATCGGACTGGTCGAGATGCTGGTCCTGATGCTAATATTGTGGGTCGTAGGCTGGAAAGTCGGAATTGTTCCGGCGCCCGGAGAGGTGCTTACAACAGCGATATTCTGAATTGAGTTCGTCCGTTCATCACAGAAACTCATCGATAGTCGGGGCCATATCTTAGCGAGTGGCACCACCAAAGAAGGGTTAATCAGCCTGAACAGTCGCACCTCCCGTCGCGGCGGCCTTCGAGAATGGCCGGATGTACACTGCCAGGTAGTCGCTCGGGGGCATCCCGTTCTGGAGGTGGACGTAGCCGCGTTCAGCGAGCTTGTGCAGCAACACGACCGCCTGGTCCTGGTCGGCGTCGCCCACAGCCTGCGCGAGCGCCTTCTTCGCCGTCTCACCGCGGACGATCCCGCTCTCGTTGCGCTTCTTGCACAGCGTCCGGTAGGCGACAGCGAGGTCCCGGTCTTTGGGCTCTTCCCACGGCTCGATCTCCTCGCCCTCGTCGTCGGGGGCGTCGACTTGCTGGCGGACGTAGCCCTCCAGGTCGGCGCTCATGTTGTCCACCTGCTGTTTGTACTGCTCTTTCAGCCGAGTGGGGAGCCGGAAGGTGATCTTGTCGCTCCCGTCCTCGTCGTGGAGCTGGGAACCGCCGGGCATGTACTAACAGCACCCCCCAGCGTAAGACGAGACGAAACCCCAACATTGCGAGCGGATCGGCACCGATGTTGGTACATGTAGGACAGCCCCCCGTGGGGTGCTGACCGGGACTCGCGCTAGCGGGCGGGCGGTCGTGCGCGTCACCGGCCGACACCTCCCATGCAGTCACGGGCTCGACGGAGCAGGTTGCCGACTGTACCGGGCGAGCGCCCGCTCAGGTCGGCATACTCGCGGACGCCCATCTCACCGTGGTCGCAGGTCAGATGCGCGTCGAGTTCGGCAGAAGTGAGATCGTCGTAGCGGTTCGGGTCGTCGTCGAGTTCGAGCCACGCTGGTGGCTCTGGGTAGTTCCGGCCCGTGTCGAGGTGGGAGACGACGATCCGGCCGCGGGTCCACTGCCACCACAGCGAGGCGACGTGGGCGCACCAGCCGTCGTTGAACTGGTGTCCCTTGCAGGAACAGTCGGCGAGCAGGGTCCGCCCCTTCAGCGCCCACGTCACTCTGTGTTCGCTCTCGCCGTCGCTGAGGCGAACCATGCGCTCGGCGTCGTTCACGGGCCCGCCGCTGTCGCGCTCCGTCTGCGCCCGCTGCCAGGGCGTCGAGAGCGTCCAGTCGTCGGGCATCGACAGCGTTTCCGGACCGCCGAGTCGGTCGGGGAGGTCGTCGCTCGGCTGCCAGCTGCGGCTGCCGAGACTCATGGGTCGACCCCCTGCTCACTATCCGTACGTAGTGACCAACTGATCGGCGGGCCAAAGACTGAACGGTGTAGGCTCTGAACCACAGATATGGCTGCGACTGCCGCCCAAATCCGTGAGCTGATGGTGATGGTGATTGGTTTACAGCTCTCAATTGTCGGTGCCTTCTTCGAACTGCTGTCTCTGACACTGACTGGAGTATTAGTTACGGCCGTTGCATCCTTATATGAGATATCCAGGTGGATGGGGTTCCGCTGAGAGTCAATACCGCTCATGGGCGACACACCCCCGAGTGACGGCTCGGACAGGGCCGGCCATCTTCGATGATGGGTGTTCCGCAGTACTGACAGATCGTCGTCTCGCGAAGTGGGCGCTTCAAAAAGACCACCTCCGAATCGCGGCGAGTCCACGATTTCTGGAATGGCCGAAAAAGCGGCGCAGAAGGCCGCTATTGTTATAAATTGGATGGGTTCGGGCGGATTTGAACCACCGGTCTCGGCCTTGTAAAGGCCGCGTCATAACCAACTAGACCACGAACCCTCGCCACGATTTTCCGTCCGGGTGGGAATAACCCTTTCTCTCTCGGTCGAACCCGCAGGCTTACGCCGGCGGCGGCCCTCCCGACGCGTATGGTCGACAGTCGGATCGTCTGGGGGTTCGGGGCCTGTCTCCTGGTGGTGGTCGGGGGCGTCTACGCGGTCCAGTCCGGCCTGCTCTACCAGCTGAACCCGCCGGACCCGGACGGCTACGACCGGGTGACGGTCACGGCCTACGACGAGAACGGGACGGAACTCGCGACGGTCGAGGCGCGGGTCGCCGACACCGAACCCAAGCGCTACCTCGGCCTCAGTAACACCACCGACCTGATGACAGGGGAGGGGATGCTGTTCGTCCACGAGGAAGTGGACAGCTACGGGTACGTGATGCGGGATATGGCATTCCCGCTGGACATCGTCTTCCTGGGTGCCGACGAGCGCGTCACGACGATCCACCACGCGGCGATCCCGGAGGGGAGCTACGAGAAGACCTATCGCGGCCGCGGGAAGTGGGTGCTGGAGGTGCCCCGCGGGTGGGCCAACCGCACGGGCGTCGACGCGGGCGACCGGATCGCGATCCCCGAATCGGCACACAACGTGAGCGGGTGAGGCGGTGGGAGGGGTGGGGTAGCTCTCGGGGTGTGTTCCGATACGGGAACGTTTCTCACGGCTTCGACGCGCTTTAGGAACCTCGTCCCCTGAGCGTATGCGATGAGTGTAGACCTCGACGAGGAGGAGGTCTTCGAGGACGTACGCGACCGGGTCGACTACCCGATGCGACGGCTGTTCGCCGAGTACGGACGGGAGAACGCCTTCCAGTTCGTGGTCGGGTTCGTCAGCAGCGTCGCGGCGCGTATCCTCGACCTCCTCCCGCCGCTCTTGCTGGCGGTCGCTATCGACTCTATCTTCGGCGAGCAACAGTACAGCCTCTGGCTGGTCCCCCAGTCGTGGCTCCCCGAATCACAGATCGGACAGATCTGGCTGACCGTCGGCATCATCGCCGCCGCGTTCCTGATCGGCGCGGGCTTTCACTGGACGCGCAACTGGGGGTGGAACTCCTTCGCCCAGAACATCCAGCACGACGTGCGAACGGACACCTACGACAAGATGCAGCGGCTCAACATGGACTTCTTCGCCGACAAGCAGACCGGCGAACTGATGTCTATCCTCTCGAACGACGTGAACCGGCTGGAGCGGTTCCTCAACGACGGGATGAACTCCTTCTTCCGGCTGTCGATCATGGTGCTGGGGATCTCGGTCATCCTGTTCTCGATGAACTGGCGACTCGCGCTCATCGCGCTGGTGCCGGTGCCGGTCATCGCCTTCTTCACGAAGAAGTTCATCGACGTGATCCAGCCCAAGTACGCGGACGTGCGGTCGTCGGTCGGCCAGCTCAACTCCCGGCTGGAGAACAACCTCGGCGGCATCCAGGTGATCAAGACGGCCAACACCGAGACCTTCGAGTCCGACCGCGTCGACGACGTCTCGGAGGACTACTTCGACGCCAACTGGGACGCCATCGACACGCGGATCAAGTTCTTCCCGGGGCTGCGGCTCATCTCGGGGCTCGGGTTCGTGCTGACGTTCGTCGTCGGCGCGTTCTGGGTGGTCGGCGAACCGCTCGGGCCGCTGTCGGGCGAACTCAGCTCTGGTGCGTTCGTGGCCTTCATCCTCTACACCCAGCGGTTCATCTGGCCGATGGCCCAGTTCGGGCAGATAATCAACATGTACCAGCGCGCCCACGCCTCCAGCGAGCGCATCTTCGGCCTGATGGACACGCCGAGCCGGATCGTCGAGGACCCCGACGCGGAGCCGCTCGCGGTCGAGGAGGGGCGCGTCGAGTTCGACGACGTGAGCTTCGGGTACGGGGACGACCCCGAGGCCGAGACCATCGTGGAGGACATCACCTTCGACGTCGAGGGCGGCGAGACGGTCGCGCTGGTCGGGCCCACGGGCGCCGGCAAGTCGACGGTGATGAAGCTCCTGCTCCGGATGTACGACGTGGACGAGGGCGCCATCCGCATCGACGGGACGGACCTGCGCGAGGCGACCATCCCGAGCCTGCGCCAGGCGCTGGGGTACGTCAGCCAGGAGACGTTCCTCTTCTACGGGACCGTCGAGGAGAACATCGAGTACGGCACCTTCGACGCCGACCGCGAGGACATCGTCGAGGCGGCGAAGATGGCCGAGGCCCACCAGTTCATCCAGAATCTCCCCGAGGGCTACGACACGAAGGTCGGCGAGCGAGGCGTGAAACTCTCGGGCGGCCAGCGCCAGCGCATCGCGCTCGCGCGGGCGATCCTCAAAGACCCGGACATCCTGGTGCTCGACGAGGCGACCTCGGACGTGGACACGGAGACGGAGATGCTCATCCAGCGTTCGCTGGACAAGCTGACCGCCGACCGGACGACTTTCGCCATCGCCCACCGGCTGTCGACGATCAAGGACGCGGACAAGATCGTCGTGCTGGAGGACGGCCGGATCGTCGAGCGGGGCACCCACGAGGAGCTGCTGGCCGAGGACGGGCTGTACGCGAAGCTCTGGGCGGTCCAGGCGGGCGAGATCGACGAACTGCCCGAGGAGTTCGTCGAGCGGGCGGCGCGGCGCCGCTCGAAGGTCGAGGCCGACGCCGAGGCCGAAGCGGGCGACGACGACTGACCGGGGGGCGCGGCCAGGTGGCGGTCGTGGGCGGGGTGGTCGTGGTGGGCCCGACCGCTCGGGCCAGTGGTGGGCCCGACCGGGCGGGTGCAGGCGGGAAGCTTTTTGCGTCCGGACGTGGCACCGTCGGGTATGAAGGTCCTCCTGGGCATGGGCGGGAGTCCCGACGGGTTCGACGCGCTCGACGAGACGCTGGCCCGCGCCCGCGAGGCGGGCGACGACCTGACGGTGGCCGTCCTCGACACGTCCGAGGACTACGACGTCGACGACGTGGAGTCGCGGATCCGCGACCGGGTCGCCGACGCCGACCTCGACGCCGAGGTGACCCAGCTCCCGGGTCACCCGGGGAGTCAGCTGTCGCAGTTCGCCGAGCGCGAGGGGTTCGACCGCATCGTCATCGGGGGCGGCCAGCGCAGCCCGATGGGAAAGATCGAACTCGGCGAGGTCGCCGAGTTCGTCCTGCTGAACGCCGACACGACGGTGACTCTCGTTCGATGACCGGACGCACCTACCCCGACGAGCCGGCCGACTCGTTCCCGGAGCCCCCGCTCGAGTTCACCGACGGCGAGGACCGCGAGATCCGCATCGAACGCAGCGGCGTCGACGACTTCGAGCGGCTGGTCGGGATGTACGACGAGTTCGACCCGGCCGACCGCGCGCAGGGCATCCCGCCGGTCAAGGAAGAGGCCGTCCGCGAGTGGCTGGACACGCTCCTCTCGGAGGAGTCGGTCAACGTCGTCGCTGTCCACGAGGGCGAGCCGGTCGGCCACGCCATCCTCGTCCCCGACCGGGAGGCCGCCTACGAGCTCGCGGTGTTCGTCCTCGGCGACTACCAGAGCGCGGGGATCGGCACCAGGCTGCTGGAGGCGTTGCTGGGGGCCGGCCGGGCGGCCGACATCGAGAAGGTGTGGCTCACCGTCGAGCGCTGGAACGAACCCGCCATCGCGCTGTACGAGAAGCTCGGCTTCGAGACGAGCAACGCCGAGAGCTTCGAGCTGGAGATGGCGATCCGGCTGTCCTGAACGGTCGCGACCGGTCTCCGGACTCCCGCGCTACACCGAGAGGACGGGCTGGCTGGCGTACTCGACGACGTACTGGGCGGACTTGCCGAGCGTCTCGTCCGGTTCGGTCCCGTGTTCCCGGGGGACGACGACGAAGTCCGCGGGGAGCTCCTCGGCCACGTCGAGGATGGCGCTGCCGGGGTGCTGGCGCAGTCGCGACCGGGAGAAGCCGACGACCGTCGAGTGGGTGACCGGCACGTCGTCGGCGAACTCCGCGGCGTCGTCGGCGAACGACACCTGTTCGTCGGCGACCGCTTCCGGGTCGACCTCGCCGGTCTCGATCCCGCGCTTGACCGGTTCGTCTATCACGTGCAACACGTGCACCGCCGCGTCGTACCGGTCGGCGATCGCGAGCCCGTAGCGGACGGCCTGTTCGGCCTGGTCCGTCGCGTCGACCGGCACGAGGACCTGATCGATGTCCAGCGTCATTGTTCCCGTGTCGGTGGGGCGAGGGGAAAAAGACACCGGGGTCGGACCGCTCCGCCCGCCCCGGCTCCGACGACGACACCACTGGGACGAGGCGACGACCCGGGCGCGACCGCGTCGGGGATGGCGTGGTTTATATCACTGGGCGCGGATCACACGACCATGTTCGACACGGTGGTCATCGCGACCGACGGCTCGGACAGCGCCTCGCGGGCCGTCGACGTGGCGCTGGACTTCGCCGGCAAGTTCGAGGCGGAGGTCCACGCGCTGTACGTGGTCGACAGGGGGGACGTGGCGGCGTCGCCGGACGAACTCAGGAAGGAACTCGTCGACGCGCTGGAGGCCGCCGCCGAGGAGGCGCTCGACGACGTGCGCGAGCGCACCGAGGGGTCGGTCGAGACGGCCGTCCGCAACGGCCGCCCGGGCACCGAGATCACCAACTACGCAGAGGAGGTCGACGCCGACGCGGTCGCGCTCGGGACGCGCGGCCGCCACGGCGACCACGGGTTCGTCCTCGGCAGCGTCGCCGAGGCAGTCGTCCGCCGCTGTGACCGGCCCGTGCTCACCGTCCGCCAGCTTGACGAGGGCGAGGTCGCGCCGGGCGACGCCTGAGCAGCCGGCGACGGCGGGCGTCGCTGCGGGCGCGAGGTGGTCCGTACTCGCGGGGGACTCCGACCGAGTCCGGCAGGGTTCGCAACCGGGGGCTTGATACCCTCGCGGGCGCTCTCGGGCGTATGGACGACCGGATCATCGACGGCGACCGGCTCCCGCTCGAACGGAAGTCGGTCCTGCCGGGCGAGGGCTTCTTCTACCCCGATTCGCTGCGGGAGACGAAAAAGGAGAGCGAGGCCGTCGAGGCGCTGTCGGGCGCCGAGACGGTCGTGATCGCCGACACCGACGCCGACGGGCTGGGTTGCGTCGCGCTCGTCCGCGAGGTCCACGGCGACGACGCCGCTCTGGTCCCCTCCGGGCCCCACGAACTCCGCCAGAGCATCGAGTGGGCCGTCGAGTACGCCCCCGACGACGCCGTCGTCTTCATCTGTGACCTCTGTCCCGACAGCGAGGGGGACATCGAGGGGATCGAGGCGCTGGCCGAGCGGACGACGGTCCGCTGGTTCGACCACCACCAGTGGGACGACGACCTCGCGGCCGCCGTCGAGGCCGCCGGCGTGGACCTGACCGTCGGCGACTCCGACGAAGTCTGCACGACCGACGTGGCGCTGGCCGAACTCGACTACGGCTTCCCCGAGAAGTTCGAGGCGCTCGCGCGGGTCACACGCGACCACGACCTGTGGATCAAGGAGGACGAACGCAGCGACGACCTGGCCGACTACGCGATGTGGGCCGAGCCGGAGGAGTACGTCCGGGTGATCCGTCGCTACGGTGTCGACTTCCCCGAGGCCGTCGAACAGTTCCTCGAAGAGGAGCGCGTCGAGAAGGAGGCGCTGATCGAGAAGGCCGTCGAGCGGGGTGAACTCCGTGAGGTCGGCGAGTGGACCGTCGGCGTCACCTACGGCCGCTGCTCGCAGAACGAGGTCGCCGAGGCGATGCGCCAGCAGGGCGCCGACGCCTCCGTGATCGTCAAGCCGGCCGGCAGCGCCTCGATCCGCGGCTCGGAGACCTTCGAGCGCGCCCACGAGGTCGCCGAGCAGGTCAACGGCGGCGGCCACCCCCGAGCCGCGGGGTGCAAGCCCGACATCTACGACGACATGCTCGACTACGCCCACCACTGGACGACCCGCGGCGCGGTGGCGAAACAGGCCATCCTCGACGCCTTCCGCGCGCTCCCGCCCAAGGACGAGGAAGGCCTCGACACCGAGCGGTAAGTTCAGCGCAGGTTTCTCACGTTCTCCCGGAGTCGGTCGGCCCGCGCCTCGCGCGCGGACTCGTCCGCGCCGCCCCACCAGGCGTCGAACCACCGACACTCGACCAGCCACGTGACCGCGAGGTAGAACGACTGCCGGCGTTCGAACGCCGCGTCGCGCTCGAACCCGTCCTCCCTGCCTTCCTCGTACGCGTCGATGAACGCCTCGCGAACGCGCTCCCGGGCGGCCGAACCGACGGGCGCCCGCCCGGAGAACTCGCGGACGGCCCAGGCCAGTTCGTACCGGGGGTCACCGGCCTGCGCCGCGCCCCAGTCGAGGACGGCCGTGGGCTCGCCCGTCCCGGGGTCGGCGAGCAGGTTCCCGGGTCGGTAGTCGCCGTGCAGGAGCGCGGCGTCGGCCGCGAGGTCGAGGTCGGCGAACCGGCCGTCGGCGTACTCGCGGAGCGGCCCCGTCAGGTCCGCGAAGCGCGTACCGACCAGCCCGTCGAGCGAGTCGTCGACGATGTCGCGCAGCCTGTCGGGCCACGTCGCTCGACCGTCGCGTACGGCCGGACTGCCGTCCCCGGAAACCAGGTCGCCGAACGCGTCGAACGACCGCAGGTCGTGGACCCGGGCGAGGTGTCGCCCGGACTCGCGGAGGAGTCGCTCCGCGACGGCCGCCCGACCGTCGACGGCGACCCCGAGCGGCGGTTCGCCGGGGAGTCGCTCCATCAGGAACGCGGGGGCGGGAAGTCCGTCCCGGGAGCGATAGGTGCCGTAGACCGCCGGGACGGGGATGTCCGTCTCCCGCTCGACGAGTTCGAGCAGGTCGACTTCGACGAGGAACCGTTCCGGGGACCGACCCTCTGCCGGACCGTCCCTCCGGAAGCACTTCAGCACGGCCTCGCGCCGTCGGTCCTCCGCGTCCCGGGCCGTGACACCGTACACGATGTCGCTGCCGGCCGGCATCGGCTCGGCGTTCAGGACGGTCCAGTCAGCGCGGAGGGCGGCGACGGCGGTCGCGACCTGTTCGTCCGAGAGCGGGTCGCGGGGGCCGTACTTCGGGTCGGTCATCGCCGGGCGTCAGCTCTCACTTCTCGCCGGCGAGCCACTTCTCGGAGTAGGCGGTGCCGCAGGTACACTGGACGTAGGCGTGGATCACGTCGCCCTCCTGGTAGAGTCCCTCGACCTCCTCGTTCTGTTCCTCGGCGAAGGCGAAGACGAACCGGGCGTCGTGCGGTCCCTCGGTGTCGTCGCTATCCGGGCAGACCCCGCCGGTCGCGTCGGCGTCGACGGTCCCTTCGTTGGGCATCGCCTGCTTGGCGAAGGCCATCGGGTCCAGATCGGTCGCGCGCTGGAAGGCGCTACGGCCGCTGTCGCCCTCGACGACGAGGACGACCCCGTCGTCGACGCGCTCGCCGTGGCCCGCCAGGGCGTCGATCCCCGAGACGGCGTCGTCGGCGAAGTACATGAACACGTCCTCCGGCCGGTCGCCGGCCAGGAACTCCTCGCGGTCGCTCATGTCCGCCGAGAGTCGGGGAGCGGTGAAAAGTGGCGCGGCTCCGGGTCGGCGCCTCCGACCGCTCGCCGGCCTCGCTCCCCGCTCACTCGGGGAGGACGGGCGCGGACTCGCCGAGCAGGTTGATGAGGACCAGCGCGCCCGAGGCGAGCGCGAGGAGGACGACGGCCACGGGGTAGGCGGCGTCGAGGCCGCGGCCCTGGAAGGTGGCCCAGATCTGGACCGGGAGCGTGCGCGGGTAGTACGCCAGCACGAGCGTCGCGCCGAACTCGCCGGCCGCGCGGGCGAACGCGAGCGTGACCCCCGCCAGGATCCCCCGCCGGGCCAGAGGCAGGCTCACGCGCCGGAAGGTCCTCCACTCGGACGCGCCGAGCGTGCGGGCCGCCTCCTCGGTGTGAGCGTCGACGCGTTCGAACGCGCTCCGGGCGGTGAGGACGACGAACGGCGAGGCGACGAACGTCTGGGCGAGGACGACACCCGCGAAGGTCCCGGTGACCTCGACGCCGAGCAGGCCGCCGAGCCCACCCGACCCGACGGCGCTCAGGAGGACCATCCCGCTGACGACCGGCGGGAGCACGAGCGGGAAGGCGACGACGGCGGTGACGAGCGTCCGCCCGCGGAACTGCGCGCGGGCGAGCCAGTAGGCCAGCGGCACGCCGAACAGCGTCGCGAGCGCGGTGCTGACCGACGCCGAGACGAGCGTGTTCCTGGCGGCGCCGACGACGAACGGCGCGTCGAGCGCCGCCAGGACCGCGCCCGGCGGCTGGGCGACGAGCAGCCACGCGACCGGGACGGTGTAGAGAGTGAGCAGGACGCCACCCAGAACGGGCGCCGTGGCACCCCACGGCGAGAACTCACGGGCGGTGGGCACGCGGGACATCACCACTGTACTCGGGGAACGTCTCGGGGACGGCGAAGCCGTGGTCGCCCAGGTATCCGCCGCCGACGAGCGTCTGGAACGTTTCGGCGACCCATTCGGCGTCCCGCCGGGCGACGGCGCCGTAGGCGATGGGGGCGCCCCGCACGGTCTCGCCGGTCGGGAGATCGTAGCTGACCGCTCCGTAGGTGTCCGCCAGAGCGGGGTCGCTCAGGTCGATCTCGGCCGGGAGGTCGACGTAGTCGTAGCCCCGATCCTCGGCCATGCTCCGGTAGACGACCGCTGCGTCGAGGTCGCCGGTCTCCAGCCGCGAGAGTAGCGTGGTCTCGGGGTAGACGGCCCGCGGGTCGACGAGGACGTCGCGCAGGCCCGGCCGGTCGTAATACTCGCCGGCGAGGGCGAGCGCGAACAGCGTGCGGTAGCCGAGCGGGTCCAGGTCCGGGTCCGTCCGCCCGAGGGTCGCGTCGCCCGCGAGCAGCGGGTCGAACCAGCGGTCGGCCGTCCCGACGCGGCGGCCGGCCTCGCTCTCGGCGTCGTAGGCGACCACGAGCGCGTTCGTGGCGAACGCGGCGTGCCAGTCGGCGGCCAGCGGCCCGTCGAACAGCGCCGTGTCGGCCAGCGCGACGATGTCCGGGTCGCGCTTGCCCTCGGCGACGAGCCGCGCGACCGTCACGGAACCGTGGGCCTCGACGCGCACCGGCCGGTCGACCGCCCCGCGCAGCCCCTCCGAGAAGGCCAACTGGAGGCTCCCGGCGGCCAGAACCGACACCGGCCGCTCGCCGTCGTCTTCGCCGCCCACCCCGGCGACGCCTCCCACGTTCCCGACACAGCCGCCCAGCCCCGCCGACAGCCCGACCGCTCCCGTCGCGCCGAGCCCGGACAGGAATCCGCGCCGGGTGGTTCCCTCGCCGTCCACCCGGGCGTCGGCGGCATCGGTGGCGTCGGCAGAACCGACGCGCCCGTCGGCCGACCGTTGTGTCGGCATAGACATATCGACGTTGTGTCGGTCGAGACATAACGATTTTGGTCGGCGAAGTCGAGGGGTGGGGTATGGACGCGGGGTTCGAGGCGCACCTGCGGGTCGGCGGGGAGACCTTCGACGAACGGGACGCGGCGCTGTTGCGCGCGGTTGCCGCGGAGGGGTCGCTCAACGCCGCCGCCTCGGCGCTCGGGCGCTCGTACTCGCGCGCCCACGGCCGCATCGGCGACCTGGAGGACGCCGCCGGGCCGCTGGTCGAGCGCCGCCGCGGCGGGAGCGAAGGCGGCGGCAGTCGCCTGACCGACGAGGCACGCGAACTCCTCGCGGAGTTCGACCGCCTGCAGGCCGCGCTCGGTGGGACGGCTGCCACCGAACGGCTCGTCCTCGACGGCCGCGTCGCGGCCCGGGACGGCGACCTCGCCACCGTCGAGACCGACGCCGGGACGGTCCGGGCGCTCGCGCTCACCGACGCCGATAACGTGCGGGTAGCCTTCCGCTCGGACGCGGTGACGCTACACGACCCCGAGAGCGCTCCCAGAGGTGACGTGACGAGCGCCCGGAACCGCTTCCGGGGGCAGGTAATCGGCGTCGACCGCGGCGACGGCACGGCCCTCGTGCGTATCGACGTCGGCGCGGACGACCCGCTGGCGGTGCGAGTCACCGAGACGAGTCTCGAACGGCTCGGGCTGGAGCGGGGCGCTGACGTGGTCGCCTCGTTCAAGGCCACCGCGACGCGCGCGACCGCCGCACCCGGTGCGGGCGTGCGGGAGGACCGGGACCGCGGGACCGGCGAGTAACGGCAGGGACTCGGCTCATACGGATTATTGGGAGCGTTTACCGGGTCGACCGCACGACTGCGTGCGGTCGATCCCGGAATGACTTGCAATAATCCGTATCAGAGCTCCTTCTCCATCTCGACGTGGTCGATGCCCGCCTCCTCGAACACGTCGCTGGTCCGTTCGTACCCGAGCCGCGCGTAGAACCCCTCGACGTGCGTCTGGGCGTGCATCACGAGGCGGTCGATCCCCCGGTCGGCCGCGGCGGCCTCCAGTCGGTCCATCAGCGCCCGACCGATCCCCTCGCCGCGGCGGTCGGCGAGCACGGCCACACGCTCGACCTTGCCGACGCCCGGGTCGACCTCCTGGAGCCGCGCCGCGCCGACGGGGTCGTCGTCGACGGCGACGAAGTGGACCGCCTCGTCGTCCTCGCCGTCCATCTCGATGTTCTCGGGGACGCCCTGTTCTTCGATGAAAACCTCGCGCCGGACCGCGAGGGCGGCCTCGCGGTCCGCCTCGCCGCCGGCGACGCGAACGTCGACGCTCATGGGGGAGCGACGGGGCCGGACGGCCCTGAGAATTGCGGTCGCGGCGCGTCGACGGAGCCCCGTTGATTTTTTGCCGTTCGCGCACCTACTCGGCGGGTGGTATGTCGGACTTCGAGACCTACGAGTGCGAACAGTGTGGCGAATCGTTCGTCGCGCACGACAGCGCTCGGGCGGCGACCGACACCTACTGCAGCCCTCGGTGTCTGTCCGAAGGGAAGGGACTGAACTGACCGAAAACGGCGTCCGGGCGCGCCCCGTCAGGCGTCGTCGGGGCTGTAGTTGGGCGCCTCGTCGGTGATCATCACGTCGTGGGGGTGGCTCTCCTGCTGGCCCGCCGACGAGACCTTCACGAACTCGGCGCGCTCCTTGAACTCGGGGATGGTCTCGGCGCCGACGTAGCCCATGCCCGACTGCATCCCGCCGACGAGCTGGTGGAGTTCGGAGGCCAGCGACCCCTTGTAGGGGGTCGCCGCCTCGACGCCCTCGGGGACGAACTCCTCGTCCTCCTCGTCCTCTTTGAGGTAGCGGTCGCCGCCGCCCTCGGACATCGCGCCGACCGAGCCCATGCCGCGGTACTGTTTGTACTTCTTGCCGTTCATCGTGACGACGCGACCCGGCGCCTCGTCGGTGCCGGCGAAGTACGACCCCAGCATGACCGCGTCCGCGCCCGCGGCGACGGCCTTGATAGCGTCGCCGGAGTAGCGGATGCCGCCGTCGGCGATGACGGGCACGTCGTGCTGGCTGGCCACGTCGGCGACCTGCGCGACGGCGGTGATCTGGGGCATCCCGGCGCCGGTGACGACGCGGGTCGTACAGATCGAGCCGGGGCCGATGCCGACCTTGACGCCGTCGGCGAAGTCGACGACGGCCTCGGCGGCCTCGCGGGTGCCGATGTTGCCGACGACCACGTCGGCGTCGACGGACTCCTTGATCTCGCGGGCGCCCTCGATGACGTTGAGATTGTGCGCGTGGGCCGTGTCGATGAACAGCACGTCGGCGCCGGCCTCGTCGGCGGCCTCCGCGCGCTCGGCCTCGAACGGGCTGACGGCGACGCCCGCCCGGAGGGCGCCGTCCTCGTCGCGGGCGGCCGCGTCGTACTCGCGGCGCTGGAGGATGCCCTGCATCGTGATGAGCCCGATGAGCCGGTCCCCGTCGTCGACGATGGGGACCCGTTCGATCTTGTGCTCGTACATGAGCTCCAGCGCCTCGCGAGGGGTCACGTCCTCCGGCGCGGTGATGACCTCGTCGGTCATCGCCTCGCGCACCTCGTCGGACTCGCCCACTTCGAGGTACGGGCGGATGTCCGTGCCGGAGATGATCCCGAGCACCTCGTCGTCGTCGCTGACGACCGGCGCGCCGGAGACGCCCGCGCGGGCCATCATCTCGTCGACCTCGCGGACCGTCTGGTCCGGCGAGGCCGTCACCACGTCGCGGATGATGAGCTCGTCGGCGCGCTTGACGCGCTCGATCTCCGCGACCATCTCGTCGACGTCCATGTTGCGGTGCATGACGCCCAGGCCGCCCTCCCGGGCCATCGCGATGGCCATCTCGCTCTCGGTGACGGTGTCCATCGCCGCCGAGAGCACCGGCACCTGCAGCTGGACGTTCTTCGAGACCCGTGTCGTCGTGTCGGCGTCGTCCGGTTCGACGCGGCTCTCCTTCGGCCGCAGGAGCACGTCGTCGAACGTCAGCGCCTCCGGTACGCGGAGTTTCTCCGAGAAAGGTTCGGGATCGTTCGCCATGTAAACCGTCGCCCCCGCCGGCCCAAAAACGTTGCGAGACGCCCGCTCCGTGCCAGCCGTTCCCGAGACACGAGCTCACGGCCCACCGATCCGAAGCTGATGCCGAACGGCCGTTCGGCTGTCCCGACGATCTATTTGCCTCGGTCGTCTATGAGTTCGCCCGCCGTGTCCGCGGGTTCGTCCCTTCCGACCGCTGTTCGACCGGATCGCGCCGTATGTGGCCGCCTCTCACGCAATTCTTATACTCGGCTGGAAAATAGTGATAGATATGGACTCCGCCAGTCCCACCACCGCTGGCATCGGCCAGAAGACTTCCAGCGACGCCGCCGGCGTCGCGACGAAAGCTTCTGCCGAGTTCTTTACATGGGGCTGGAATTTCGGGGTGAAATCGACCTCGACGTTCGGCGCGAAGCGGCGGCCCGCGGTCGTCCGCCGACGCCCGTATCGGAGGTCGGATCACCCACTGGCCACGGGAGACGGCCACTGCTGAGCGCATGAGTAGCTCCCAGCACCCGGTCGCACTCACCGTCGAGCGGCGCGTCGGCGGTGCGACGAAGCTCCTCGCGACCATCATGTGTCTCCCGCTGGTCGACGGCATCTTCCCCGCGCTCGTCCTCGCGGGCGCGCTCGGCGATCCTATCGGCATCCTCGAGGTCGGCCTGCTCATCTTCGGTGGCAGCGCGACCGTCGCCGTCGTCCTCGCCGAGATGGACGGCTCCCGCCGTGAGGTCGCGACCGCCATCCTCGCCGTCGGCGCCGTGCTGATCCCGGTCGCCGCCGTCGAGGCCGCGCTGGCGCCGACCATCCGCGACATGCTGAACATGCCGGTGTTCTCCCGGTTCGCGGGCCTCGTCATCCTGACCGTCGCCGCGAAGACCGCCAGCGCCCGCGTCGGCGAGTACCTCCCCCGTCCGGCGATCGTCATCGCCCTCGGGCTCGTCGCGAGTTTCGACCCGAGCGGCCTCTCGCTGTCGGTGACGACCGACCCCGAACTCGTCGCGCGGGCGGTCGCCGCGGCCGGCGTCGGCGTCGGCTTCGCCCTCCTCGTCGCGCTACTCGGGCCGTGGCTCCGCGCCGTCGTCGACATCGACCGCTTCCGCTTCGGCAGCGCGGTCGCGCTCGGCGTCCTCCCGCTGTCTATCTTCGGTCTGGTCCCGGGCGACGCCCCCATCGCGCTGGCGGTGCTGTGCGTCACCGCGCTGTTCGCCTTCGACCCCGACGGCGACCGCGAGTACGACGGCGTTCCGGGCGACGTGTCCGACGACCCCGCGGTCGCCGACGGCGGCGAACCCGAGGACGCCGAAGCGCAACCGGAGGACCCGGCCGACGACGAGTCGGAATCGGTCCCCGGCCGCGTCTCCGACTACGTCACCGCCGAGGACGAACGCGCGCCCTGGCTGTGAGCCTGTGTCCCCTCCCGCGCAGGGCGTCCGGAAGCAGAGGGCTTACGGGCGGGCGCGGCGACGTACGGGTATGGCAGACAATCGCGTCGTGCAGGGGCGGATGGTCACCCCCAAGCGCCTGGCCGAACTGATCGAGGGCGAGTCGGTCATGGACGCCGAGGCCATCGAGGACGCCGACCGGGACTGCCCCGAGTGCGGCGAGAACGTGCTGAAAGTCGGCTACATGCCCGGCGTCACCTCCTTCGTCACGGGCTACAAGTGCCAGGAGTGCGACTGGGCCGAGACCGACGAGGACTGACTACGGGAGACCGAAACCCCTTTAGTGGAATTGGGCTTATCCGGTGATGCAGGCGGGGTCGTGGCCAAGTCCGGCATGGCGACTGACTCCAGAGGCAACGGCGCCCGGGACGACACTCCAGCTGATATACTGAACGGGTCGGCTGATCACTGACCCTGTGATGACCCTCTGGGGTTCCGAGGCGCTACCGGAGATATCAGTCGATCGGGGGTTCAAATCCCTCCGACCCCATACCGTATAAAAGTAAAGCGGCTCTGTTTGCCGCTTGACGTTCACTCTACAATCAGCCCTCTCAAGCGAACGCTCTGACTGTCGGGTGGCGTTCAAGAGGATGTAACGGCGGAATTCTTTTGTGACGATGCGCCGTCGTTTGACGTATGAGCGGGAGTGGCGGACCATCTTCGGTACTCGATGACTTCGAGAAGTCGCTCTGCTCCGATCCGGCGGTCGAGTTCGCGGTAGCGTTTGGGTCGCAGGTCGAGGGCGAACCGACTCAGTCGTCCGATATCGACGTCGCAGTCAGGTTCTCCGACGACCTTTCCGACCGCCAGCGGTTCGAAAAGCGGTGCTTCCTGTCCGGCGACCTCCAGCGCGAAGACGCTCCTTTCGTCGACCTCTCGGACATCGAGTCGCTCCCGGTGGACCTCGCACGGGACGCCGTCAACGGGAGGTTTCTCTGCGGGGACGAACGGGAGTTCGAGCGGTTCAAGGCGGACGTCGAAGCGACCTTCGCCGAACAGCGCGACACGCTTCGAGATCGCCAGCACGGTGTAATCGACCGGATCGCGGAGGACGGACTGCGTGGCTGACGAACGGATCGTCTCGACGAAGCTCGAACAGATCGAGCAGTATCACGGCGAACTGAAAGAAAAGCAGCAGACGCTATCACGGGACGAGTTCCTCCGGGATACCACAGAGCAGCGCGCCGTCGAGCGGATGTTCGAGAACGCTATCCAGGCCAGTTCCGACCTCGCTCAACACATCGCCACGCAGGACTTCGATTTCGACGGCACTACGGCTAAGGGAGCAGTTCAGACGCTCCATCGGGAAGGAGTCGTCGACGAAGAGACGGCGACGACGCTAGTCGCTGCAGTCGGTTTCAGGAACGTACTCGCTCACCAATACGGGCACGTCGATCATGCCGAAGTGTACGAGACGCTCCAGACCGGTCTCACCGTGTACGATTCGTTCAGCCGGCAGGTCGCTCGGTGGTTCCGAGACGGCGGGTGACCGACTACACGCGATCGGCATGGACTTACCCCAGCCACACGCTCGCGAACGAATCGAAGTACTCGTCGCCGGTGTCGACCAGTACGTGGTCGGCGCCCAGTCCGGTCACTCGATTCTTCACCTCGTCGACGTGGGCGTCCAGCCGCGACCGATACGTGTCGGCCAGCGACTGGCTGAAGTACGACCGGCGGGTCGTCTCGCTCTCGGGGTCCGCGAACAGCGCGTCGCCCACCACGTCGGGGTCGCGCTCGTCGGGGGCCATCACCCGCACCAGCAACACGTCGACCTCGTTGCGCGCCAGCGCCGACACGCCCGATTCGATCGCCTCGGGCTCGGCCAGGCAGTCGGTCAACACGACGACGAGCGACCGCGAGCGGATCCGGTCGGCGTAGGCTTCGAGCACCGCCTCGAAGTCCGCCTCGCCTTCGGGGTCGAGCCCGTTGACCTGGTCGATCAGTGCGAGCACCTCGCCGCGGTTCGACCGCCCTGTGTCCAGCCGCTCGGAGCGCTCGCCCATCGTCGAGAAGCGGAAGTCGTTGTGCTCCTCGGCGGTGAGATAGCAGAAGCCGAGTCCGATCTTCGCGGCGTACTCGAACTTGTGGGCCGCGCCCTCTCCGTAGTCCATCGACGCGGAGGAATCGAGGAGCACGTGGACCGTGAGGTTGCGCTCCTCCTCGAACTGCTTGATGTAGTACTCCTCGGTGCGGGCGAACAGCTTCCAGTCGACGAGGCGGGTGTCGTCGCCGGGGGAGTACCGCCGGTAGTCGCTGAAGGTGAGCCCCTCGCCGACGCGCGGTGACTGCTGTTCGCCCTGGCGGAGGGCGGCGGTCTCGCGGTCCAGTGCCGCGTCGAAGCGGTCGAGTTCGTCGAGGAAGTCCGGGTCGATGGTCATCGCGTGGCCTCCGGGGTGTCGGGGACGGCGGCCCGTCGCACGGTAGGCGTCATTCGAGCAGGTCGGCGACCACGTCGTCGGGGGTCTGTCCGTCTCGTTCGGCGCGGAAGTCGAGGATGATGCGGTGCCGGAGGACGGGCGCGGCGAGCGCCTCGATGTCCTCCTCGGCGACGTGGTTCCGGCCGCGGAGGAAGGCTCTGGCCTTCGAGGCGACGACCAGCGCCATGCTCGCCCGCGGGCTGGCGCCGAACTCCACTTCCTCGGCCTCGCGGGTCCGCCGGACGAGGTCGATGGCGCGGTCGCGCAGGTCCTCGGCGATGGGTACCTCGCGGACGAGTTCCTGGGCCTCGCGGATCTCCGCGCGGGTGAGCACCCGCTCGACGGGCACCTGCTGGCTGCGGCTGGTGTAGAGATCGACGATGTCTCGCTCCTCGTCGGCCCCGGGGTAGTCGACCAGCAGTTTGAGCATGAAGCGGTCGGTCTGGGCCTCCGGGAGGGCGTAGGTGCCGCCCTGGTCGATGGGGTTCTGCGTCGCGAGGACGAAGAAGGGGTCGGGCAACTCGTAGGTGTCGCCGCCGGCGGTCACCTGTCGCTCCTGCATCGCCTCCAGAAGCGCGGCCTGGGTCTTCGGCGTCGCCCGGTTGATCTCGTCGGCGAGCACGACGTTGGCGAAGACGGGCCCCTTCTCGAAGACGAACTCCCGGCCGTCGTCGGTCTCGCGGATGATCTCCGTGCCGGTGATGTCCGAGGGCATCAGGTCGGGGGTGTTCTGGATCCGCGAGAACGCCAGGTCGGTCACCTCGGCGAGGGTGCGGACCATGGTGGTCTTGCCGAGCCCGGGGTTCGATTCGAGCAGGGCGTTGCCGTCGGCGAGGATGCACACGAAGAGCCCTTCGAGCACGTCTCGCTGGCCGACGATCCGCTCGCCGACCTCCTCGCGGGCCGTCGCGAGTTTCCGCTGCAGTGCGTCCACGTCGTCCGTGTCGGGTTCGTCTTGCATGAGTCGGAGGGTCAGGTTAACTGGCACTGTCGTCGCTGCTGTCGTCGCTGCCGTCGCCGCCGGTGCCGTCGCCGGCCGCGCCGCCGCGGATCCGCTGGTTGTACTCGCGGACGAGGTCTGCGTCCTCGACCTGCTCGGGGGCGGCGAACTCGGCCTGCTGGCTGTCGACGGCGCTCGAACTCCCGTCGCCGGCGCCGCCGGACTCGCGGTCGGGGAACGTCCGGTCCTCCGCCACGTCGCGGCCGCCGCCGGACGACTCCAGCTCGGCGGTCCGGTTGTCGTCGCCGGCCGAGACCTCCTCGCGGTCGCCGAGGACGCGGTCGCCGTCGAGCAGCCCGGTGTAGTTGGTCGGCTCGTCCGTCCGGCCGTCGTCGGTCGCGGGCCCGTCCCGGTCGAGCAGCGCCAGGTCGACGACCGCCACCTGGAGGGTCGCGAGGCTCAGCGCGGCGATCACGACCGCGGCCGCGCCGAGCCGGCCGACGTTCAGCAGGCCGACGGCCGAACTCCCCCGCAGGTCGTCCAGTACCTCCTCGTAGAGCCGCCGGGCCATCCGCGAGTCGGCGTCGGCCTCGACCGCGTCGCGGGCGGTCCGCAGCTTCCCGGCGACCTCGGGGTTGACCGCCTCGAACTGCTCGACGAGCGGCTTCCGGACGCGCAGCCACACCGCGAGTGCGAGCGCGAGCGCGCCGACCGCGGCGGCGACCGTCGCCGACCCCGGGACGGCGACCGTCCCGAGGTTCCGGCCGAGCGCCGAGCCGACGGCCCCGGTCACGCTCGCCGGGACGGGCAGCCGGTCGGGGAGCCACGACGGGTCCAGCGCCGCGAGGACGAGGTTGGCGCCGAGGAAGACGGCCGTCGCCTCGACGGCCGCGGCTGTCACGGCCGCCTTCCAGGCCTCGCGGCGGATCTCGTGGACCGCCGCGTCCATCCGCTCGCGGGAGTCGTCGCCGGTCATCCGTACCCCTGGCAGGTCGTCTTGTTCCGGTTCGCCGGGTCCGAACAGAGCCGGTCGAGGTCGGTCTCGAGGCCGTCGATCGTCTCGTTTTGCTCGTCGATCGTCGCTCTCAACTCGTCGATCAGCGTCTCGCGGTCCCGGAGTTCGTCCTCGAGGTCCGCCACGTCGTCCTCCAGGTCGGCGATCGTGCGGTTCTTCCGGTCGAGGTCGTCACGGAGGTCGCCGACGCTCGATTCGAGTTCGTCGATGCGGTCGTCGCGCTCGGCGAGCGCCACCTCCAGTTCGTCGATGCGGTCCTCCGCGTCCGAGAGGTCGGTCTCCAGCGTGTCGACCCGGCCGCGCAGGTCGGCGACCGTCGACTCCAGTTCGTCGCGGCGCTCCCGGAGGGTGGCGACCGTCGACTCCAGTTCGTCGCGGCGCTCCTCGAGGGCGGCCACCTCGCTCTCCAGCCGCGAGATGTTCTCGTTGGCGTTCGCGAGCCGCTGGCGGGTCCGCGCGAGCTGTGTCTCGGTGGTGTTGAGCTGGCGCTCGGTGCGGTTGAGCTCCCCGGCGACCTGGTCGACGTCCTCGGTCCGGGTGTTCAGCTGCGCCCGCGTCTCGTTGAGCCGCTGGCGCAGCGTCGCTACCTCGGTCCGCGTCTCGTTGAGCTCGGCGGTCAGCTGGGCTTTCTCCGTCCGGAGGGCGTCGTTCTGTGACCGCAGTTGCTGGGCCGAGTCCTGATAGAGGACGGTCGCGCCCGCCGCGCCGGCGGTGGTGAGGACGACGAGGGCCACCAGGCCCAGACTGATCGGTCGGCCGATTGCGCTCACGGGAGACCACTCGTGAGTGACGTGCGACCGCGGTACACTTGAACGCGCCGGACGATCACTTCTGTCGAGAAGACGACCAGCGCGCCGAGCAGCGCGACCCACCCCCAGGTGTCGCGCACCGAGCGGACCCGCGTCGATTGCTCGCGGGCGAGTTCCGCGATCCGCGCGCCCTCGTCGGGGGCGAACTCCCGGCCGCCGGTCACGTCGACCAGCCGTTCGAGGTCGGGGTCGACGCCGAGGCGGGCGTACTCGACCGGGTAGTTGGCGGCGTAGGTCGCGTCGAGCAGGTCGTGGTAGCCGGCCTCGCGGGGGGTGAACTCCCCGCGGAACGTCCGCTCGGCGACCTGCCGGAACGTGACGTTCGCCGCGCTCGGGCGCTCGTCGCCGCGGTAGGTGAGCGTCGCCCGGCTCCCCACGCGGGCGTCGCTCACGTCGGTCACGCCCGTCCGGTCGCGCGCCGGGTCGCCGATGGCGTAGTTGACCGACTTCGTGACGACCAGCGAGTCCGGCCGGTCGAGCAGGCCGTCGAGACCGCCGTCCTCGCCGTAGGCGGTCAGCGAGACGACGCGACCGAGTCCGAACCGCCAGGAGGCGATCGCGGGCGTCCCGTCAGCGGTCGCCACCTGGTAGTCCGCGCCCGCCTTGACGGCCACGTCGTTGGCCCGCGAGGGGTTTGCCGTCAGCGTCACCCCGGAGGTGATGAACGTGTTCTGGCGCACGACGGTGAGGTTCTGCCCGCGGAACTGCCGGGAACTCCCCCCGAACAGCAGGCGCAGGCGGCTGGTCTCGTCGGCGGCGAAGTAGGAGCCGCCCGACTCCTCGGCGATCCGCCGGAGCGTGTCCGCGTCGACGCGGTCGCCGGCGCCGACGGTGATGACGCGGACACCCTGCCGGCCCAGCTGGCTGGCGACCGCGGCCGGCTCCTCCACGTCGTCAGCGCCGTCGGACAGGAGGATGACCGTCCCGGGCCTGTCCCCGAGCATGTCCGCCGCGCCCAGCAGGCCGACGGCGATGTCTGTGCCGCCGCGGGTGGTCTGCAGGCGGCGGATCCGCTCGCCGATGGTCTCGCGGGCCTCGCCCAGGGGCTGACGGTCGGCGATCCGGTAGGGCTCGCCCCCGAAGGCGACGACGCCGACCTGGTTGCGGTCGCCCAGCTGGTCCAGCACGTCCAGCGCGATGCCCTTCTGGGTCGAGAGGCCCTCCTCGGCGCTGCCGGAGATGTCCACGAGCATCACGATGTTCGTCCGGCCGCCGGTCGCGTTGCCCATCCTGACCGGGAGCATCGCGGCGATGGGCGACTCACCGTAGCCGCCCTCCTGGTAGGCGTTCTCGCCGCCGACGGTCACGAGCCCGCCGCCGTCGATGACGTGTTCCTGCAGGGCGCTGACGTTCCCGAGCTGCCCCGCGGGCGTGTCCTGGACCACGACGGCCGCGTAGTCGTCGAGGTCGGCGGGCACCGAGGTGGCGTTGGTCACGTCGTACAGCGACGCGAGGTAGCCCCGCAGCGGGTACTCGCCCTGGGCGACGTACAGCAGCCGCGGCTTCTCGACGACGCGCACGTCGTGGTAGAAGGCGTCGTTGCGCTCGTAGATGTCTTGCCCGTCCACCCTGGCGGTCACCCGGTGGGCGCCGACCGCGTCGAAGGTGTGGTTGACCGCCAGCGACTCCCCCTCGGCAAGCCGCCCCGTCTGAACTTCCTCGCCGTCGATCTCGACGGTGACCGGGACGGCGTCGTCGGCCTCGACGCCCGAGAGCGAGACGACGAACTCCGTCGGGAGGCCGACGCTCGCCGTCGACGGGCCGGCCACCGAGACGGCCCGCTCGGTCCGGTCGGGCGAGAATTCGACGGCGCTGACGGTCGCGTTGAGCGCCCGGGCGTCCTCGGCGGCGACCGCGAGGCTGCGCCCGCCGGTCACCTGGCCGTCCGAGGCGACGACAACGGTACCGTTCTCCTGCAGGTTGGCGGCGATGCCGTCGCCGAGCCGCGAATCCGCCCCGCTGCCGACGGTCGCGCTCGTCACCGGGACCCCCGCCGCCTCGATGTCGTCGACGAGGTCGTCGGTCGCGTTCGGGAACACCCCCATGCTCGCCGACTCGTCGGTCAACAGCGTCACGCGCGGCTCGCCCGGCGTCTCCCGCGTCTGAACCGTGTACGGCCCCATCGCCCCGACGACCAGCAGGAGGACGACGAGCAGCCGACTGGCAAAGAGCAGGCGCCGGCTCCGTGCGGAGGCCGACCGGGCCCCTGCCTCGCCGCGGAAGATCAGGTACGCGAGCAGGGCCGCGGCGACCGGCAGCGCCGCGACCGGCCAGAGGTGCTCGACGCCGACCGTCAGTCCGTCCAGCGAGTAGGAGACCGCACCCGGGAGCGAGGCGACTTCGATCATCACAGCTCACCCCGCCGGCGCAGGTAGCCGATCTCCAGGAGGACCACGAGCAAGGCCCCGAGCGCGACGAACTCGGTGACCCGCTGCGGGACCGTTCTGGTCTCGGTGCGCGTGACGTTGCCGGTCGGCCCGGACCGCTCGGTCAGGGCGGCCGCGTCGACGGTCGACTCCCGCTCGGACAGCAGCGCCGCGCTCTCGGCGGTCCCGCCGGCGGTGTAGACCCCCGCCTCGCGGACGGTGACCGTCGGTCCCCGCAGTTGTCCGGACGGCCCCTCGACCCGCTCGGCGCCGAACTGGACGGTGTCGCCCGTCTCGTGGTTCAGCGCCGACAGCGGCTCCCGCCCCGCGAGGTGGAAGACCGCGCGCTTCCAGAAGACGGGGTACTGGTAGTTGTACTTGAAACTGGAGCGCTCTTCGATGTAGCCGTAGTACAGCAGCCGGCCGCCGTCGCGGCTGTCGGTCGCGATCAGCGGCGTCCCGTCGCGCAGCTCGACGAGCGCCTCGCCCGACCGCAGCGACCCGGTCAGGTACTCGTCGGGCGCCTGGAAGTCGATGCCCGCGGTCAGGTCTGTCTCGGTCGTCTGCCTGACCGTCGGCGCCGACCCGATCGACCCCGGGTCGATCAGCATGAGGTCCCGCAGTCGCTCGGGCGGGCTCTCCTGGGCCTGGACGGCGACGCCGCCGCCCGCGGCGAGCGTGTCCCGGCCCGCCTGGACGTTGCCGGGCAGCAGCGAGTCACTGTCGACGTTGCTGTAGACGATCACGTCGTAGTCGCCCTCGACGGTCGTCGGGGGACTGTCGACCGTCAGGTCGACCTGGTCGACCAGCGAGAGCGCCGTCGTCAGGTAGCGGTTGCGGTCGTTGGTGAGCACGAGCGTGTCGACGGTCGGGTCCGCGGGCGCGACGACGGGGACGGCGTCGTCGGTCGCGAAGTCGTCTCCGGGCGAGAGCCGCGCCTCGCTCGCCCCCGCGGGCACCGGGAACGTCACCGTCGCCACGTCGCCGCCAGCCAGTTCGAGTTCGCGCTCGCGGTCGCCAAGCGAGACGGTCCGCGCCACCGACTCCTCGCCGAAGTTCTTCACCGAGAGGGTCACCTCCGAGCCGCCGAACCGGCGGTCGACGAACCCCACGTTGTCCGCCCCGCCGCCGGCGAACTGCCGGAGGCTGACGCTCACGTCGCGGGCCCGCAGGCCCCGGACGGCGTCGACCCACTCCTCGCCCTGGAAGTCGCTCAGGACGACCACGCGCACGTCCTCGTCGGCGAGCGCCCGCGCCTGGGCGACGGCGCCCCGGAGGTCGCCGGGCGCGTCCGTCGCCGCGAGGTCGCCGAGCGCGTCGCGGGCGGCGCTCGGTGGTTCGCGCCGGACAGTCACACGTCCGCCGCCGGCGGTCGTCACCACGGAGGTCCGGGTCGTCACCTCCTCGCGGGCGGCTGCGACGGCCCGGTCCAGCCGCGTCCGGTCGCCGTCGGTCGTCGCCATGCTCGCGCTCGTGTCGACGACCAGCACCGTCTCCTCGACGACTGCCCGCTCCTGGACGGGGACGTACGGCGCGGCGAGCGACCCCGCCAGCAGCAGGACGGCGAGGATCTGGATCAGCAACAGGAGGCTGCGGGAGATCCGCTCCAGTAGCGGCGTGACCGAGCGCTGGCGCTGTTCGTCGGCGACGAAGCGGAACGTGGGGAGCTCGACGCGCTCGGGGTCGGGCCGGATCAGGTACAGGAGGACGATGGGAACCGCGACCAGGGCGGCGGCGAGCCCGAGCGGTGCGAGGAACACGTCGGAGAGGGCCATTCGTGTGAGGGGCACACCCGGAAACCCTATCCGTCTTTTGCCGGGGGTCCGGCCGGACCCAGCCCGACCCGACGCGCTCGGGCGACCACCCCGCTCAAAACTCCGTGACGACCTCGACGCCGACGGTGTCGAACTCGCTCATCGCCGCCAGCCGGTCGGGCACGTCGGCGAGGGCGACGCGGTCGGTCACCAGGGCTCCGGGGTCGACCTGCCCGGCGGCGACCATCGCGAAGATGTCGTCGTAGCGGCGCGGGGGCATCCCGCGCGAGCCGGCGACGGTCAGGTCCGCCTGGACGATCCTGTCGACCGGCAGCGGGACCTCGCCGCGGTCGTCGTCGCCGGTCAGCCCCACCTGGACGTGCGTGGCGCCGCTCCCCAGCGAGTCGACGGCCGTCCGGAACGTCTCCGCGGATCCGAGCGCGTCGACCGACACGTCGGCACCGCCGAACCGCTCGCGGACCCGCGCGGGCACGTCGACCTCCTCGGCGTTCAGCGTCGCCGCGGCGCCCGTCTTGGCGGCCAGCTCCAGCGGTGCCTCGCGCACGTCGATGGCGACGGGCGTCGCCCCGAGCGCCGCGGCTATCTGGACGGCCGAGAGCCCGACGCCGCCGCAGCCGACGACGGCGACCACGTCGCCACCGCCGGCGTCGGCGGTCGCGTCCAGCGCCTCGAAGGCGGTGACGAACCGACAGCCCATGCTCGCGGCGGCGACCGCCGAGACGCCGTCGGGGAGCGGGACCGCGTTCACGTCCGCCGCGGGGACGTGGAACCGCTCGGCGAACGCGCCCGGCGCCTCGGGGCCGAACCCCAGCGCGGTCGCGCCCTCGCAGTAGTTCTGTCGCCCCGCCCGGCAGGCCGGGCAGGTGCCGTCGGCGAGGCTGAACGGGACGACCACGCGGTCGCCGACCGCGACCGTCTCCACGTCCGCGCCGACCTCGCGGACCGTTCCCACGGGCTCGTGCCCGAGGACCTGTCCCGTCGGCACGCGGTCGTCGACCCAGTCGCCGTGGCCCTGCCAGGCGTGCCAGTCGCTCCGGCAGATCCCGCAGGCCTCCGTCTCGACGACGGCGCCGTCGGGGTCGACATCGGGTTCCGGTACGTCGCGGAGTTCGAGCGGTTCGCCGTGCTCGGCGAGGACGACTGCGCGCATGGTCACTCGGGGTACAGTTCCCGCTCGCGGTCGATGTCGTCGATGCGTTCGACCTCCGCGGGCGAAAGCTCCAGCGACCGCGCCGCCAGGTTCGCCCGCAGGTGCTCCGCCGAGGAGGCCTTCGGGATAGTCACGACGCTCTCGTGGGCGAGCGCCCACGCGATGGCCACCGCCGCCGGCGAGGTGTCGTGGCGCTCGGCGATCTCGGTCAGCACGGGGTCGTCGAACGCCTCGCCGCCGATCAGCGGCGAGTAGGCAACTACCGGGTAGCCGTGTTCCTGTGCGTCCGCCAGTAGGTCGCGGTTCCCGAAGTAGGGGTGAAACTCGATCTGGTGGGCGGCGACCGGCGCGTCGAGCACCTCGCGGGCGCGCTGCAGCTGGTCGGGCTCGAAGTTCGAGAGGCCGACGCCCTCGACGAGGCCGTCGTCGACGAGTTCGTCCAGCGCGGGCAGGGTCCGTTCGGGGTCGTAGTCGCCGCGGGGCCGGTGGACGTACAGCAGGTCGACCGCGTCGACGCCGAGCCGGTCCAGGCTCGCCGCCGCGCTGGGCCGCACGTCTTCGGCCCCCAGCGAATCGACCCAGAGTTTCGTCGCGACCGTGAGGTCCTCGCGGGGGGTATCGCTCGCCGCGATCCCGTCGCCGACGACCGTCTCGTTGCCGTAGATCTGTGCCGTGTCGAGGTGGCGATAGCCCTCGTCGACCGCCGTCTCGACCGTCCCGGGGTCGTCGATCCCCATTGTGCCGAGTCCGACCGGTGGGAGGTCCATAGCGAACCCTGCGGCGGGACACAGTTGGCTTTAGCGATGACACGCGTCGGGACAGCCGATCCGCGCCGTTCAACCGTACGCGTACCGCAGGACCGTCTCGCCGTCGCGCGTGACGACCACCGTGTCGCCGCCGTTGTTCCAGACCGCCGAGTCGCTGCCCCAGTAGAGGGTGTCTGCGGTGTCGCTGCCCGAGCCGGTGCGGAGCGTCACCGTCTCGCCCGGGGCGAGCGAGAAACCGTCGGGGAACGTGTAGGTGTGGTCGGCCTCGTCGCTGACCGTCCAGCCGCCCAGGTCCAGCGCCGCTTCGCCGTCGTTGCCGAAGACCACGAACTCGTCGTTCAGGTTCTCGTGGTCGTTGCCCGCCGCGTCGGCGTGGACCCGCTCGACGGCCAGCCCCGCCGAGGAGGTGGCGACCGGGCCGCCGGTGTCGGCGGTCACGTTCGCGTCCGGGTCCCGGCAGCGCCACAGCCCGCGCCGTTCGGCCTGCGCGTCGTCCTCGGCGGTGTAGTACCGGTCGGACCGCTGGAACGTGCTGTCGTAGACGCGGGCGTGACCGGTCGCGACCAGCCGGTAATTGAAGTCCGTGCTGTTGACCGTGGTCGTGGTACTCGTCGTCGCGGTGGCGTTCGTCGTGGTTGTCCCGGCGAGTGACCCATTCATACCGCCCGTGTCCCTGCCGCTCGCGTTTACGTGGACGTACGCGAGCAGCCGGCCGTAGCTGCCCCGCCGGTCGGCCGCCGGGTCGGTGACCAGGGTCACTCGCTCACCGGCCAGCCACCGCTCGGCGAACGCTGTGGCGTCCTCGCCCGCGGATTCGAGGCAGGCGCGGCCCGTCTCGTTGTTCGGTACCCCCTCGAACTCGGCGGGGTCGTTGTCGGCGTACACCTCCGGCGTGTCCACGCCCAGCAGCCGCACCGTGTCCGTCGACCCGTTGGCGTACCGCACGTCGATGGTGTCCCCGTCGACCACCCCGACCACGGTTGCCGCCGTCCCGTTCGCGACCTCGGGCGCCGCGGCGGTCGGTCCCGTGGCGGTCTCCTCGCCCACCGACAGCGAGAACCCGGCGCAGCCGCTCAGGACTGCCAGAAGGGCCACTGTGAGGACTACGGTGAGGCGGGCGTGTCGACCGCTCATATCCCCTGTCGGGCCGCCAGTCGCAAGAGCGTTGGCACCTCGAACGTGAGCGTGTTCTGTGGGTGTTGCTCGTTGAGTAGTGGTTTCTGTTCTAGTGTGGAAGAGACCGGCACGACAGCGATTGGAGTGGACAGCAGGTGATGAAAGCCCTCGGCGCGCTCGGGGTCGCTGAGGCGGGATATCCGCGCTCTCGGCACCGCCCGCTCACGGCACAGCCGTTCGCTTCGAGGCGCACAGCGCCTCGCACCGCGCGGACACGTTGCCCGCTCAGGTGACTCTCGGCGCGAGCGCACTTCGCCCGTTCAGTCCACCGGGAGAGCGTGCTCTCCCGGGCCCGCGCTCACACGTTCGCGCGGACGCCAGGACAGCACCGCGACCGCACCCGCCCTGCACAGCACCGCAGACGGCCACGACCCTCCCCAGCCGATTCGCTCCTGTCGTCGCTCATCCACCGTCGGAGCAAGCTCCGACGAGCCTTCACACAGTTCACGAAGACCTCGCGCGGCCCTCGTCGCGCGCATGAAAGCGCGTGACAGCACGCGCCGACCACACCGCGACCGCTCACCGCAACAGCTACTGCCCGTACTGAGCATCCGGAGCGGAGCGCCGGTTCGCTGCCAGAGCTTGCTCTGACGAGCGTGCGGTCGTTCGCGGTACTCACTCCCGCAGATGCCGGACGCGAGCGAACGGAGTGAGCGAGTCGGCCGACAGTTCTTCCGGGTTTTGCGAGAGGGGCTCCTCGCAGTCGGGCAGGCGACCGAGGAAGTCCCTCCGCAAAAAAGGGGGCTCTACTGGAACCCGATGCGGCCGCCCGAGCGGGGGCCCTGCCGGCTCTGGCCGCCGCTCTGGAACTCGTCTTCCATCTGCTCGTAGTAGTCGCGGATGTCGTCAGTGATGGTCGGCCGGACGTTGTCCAGCGCCTGCCGGAAGTGGCCCATGTCGACGACGTCGGCGTCCTCGTCCTCCCGCAGCGCCTCGATGGCCGCCTCGCGGCCGATCGATTCGAGGTCCGAGCCGACGTAGCCGTCGGTGATCTCCGCGATCTCCCGGAGGCTCACGTCCGCGGCGAGGGGCTGGTCCTCGGTGTGGATGCGGAGGATCTGCTCGCGGCCCTCGGTGTCGGGTTCGCCGATCATCACGAGGCGGTCGAACCGGCCCGAGCGGATGAGCGCGGGGTCGATCATGTCCGGGCGGTTGGTCGCGCCGATGACCATCACGTCCTCCATGTCCTCCAGCCCGTCGAGCTCCGTGAGGAGCTGGTTGACGACGCGCTCGGAGACGTTACTGCCCACGTCGCCGCCGCGGCCGGGCGCCAGCGAGTCCAGCTCGTCGAAGAAGATGACGGTGGGCGCGACCTGCTTGGCTTTCCGGAACGTCTGGCGGATGGCTTTCTCGGACTCGCCGACCCACTTGCTGAGCAGTTGCGGGCCACGCACCGAGATGAAGTTGGCGTCGGTCTCGTTGGCGACGGCCTTGGCCATCAGCGTCTTCCCGGTGCCCGGCGGGCCGTACAGCAGGACGCCGCTGGGCGGGTCGATGCCCATCCGCTGGAACTTCTCGGGCTTGTTCAGCGGCCACTCGACGGACTCCTGGACCTTGCCTTTCGCCTCTTCGAGGCCGCCCACGTCGTCCCACGACACCTTGGGCAACTCGACGAGGACCTCCCGCATGGCGCTCGGACTCACCTCGTTGAGGGCGCCGCGGAAGTCCTCCCGTTTGATGATCATCCGGTCGATGAGGCTCGGCGGGATGTCCTCCTCGTCCAGGTCGATCTCGGGGAGGTACCGCCGCAGGGCCTTCATCGCGGCCTCCTTCGTGAGGCTCTCGATGTCGGCACCGACGAAGCCGTGGGTCTCGTCGGCCAGGCGACCGAGCGCCACGTCGTCGGACAGCGGCATGCCGCGGGTGTGGATCTGGAGGATCTCTTCTCGACCCATCTCGTCGGGGACGCCGATCTCGATCTCGCGGTCGAACCGACCCGGCCGCCGAAGGGCGGGGTCGACGCTGTCGACGCGGTTGGTCGCGGCGATGACGATGACCTGGCCGCGGGATTCGAGGCCGTCCATCATCGTCAGCAGCTGAGCGACGACGCGCCGCTCGACCTCGCCGGTCACGTCCTCGCGCTTCGGTGCGATGGAGTCGAGTTCGTCGATGAAGATGATCGAGGGCGCCTCCTCGCTGGCGTCCTCGAAGATCTCGCGTAACTGCTGTTCGGACTCGCCGTAGTACTTCGAGATGATCTCCGGGCCGGCAATAGAGAAGAAACTGGCGGAGGTCTCGTTGGCGACGGCCTTGGCGAGCAGCGTCTTCCCGGTGCCCGGCGGGCCGTGCAGCAGGACCCCCTGGGGCGGCTCGATGCCCAGTTTCTTGAAGATCTGGGGGTGTTTCATCGGGAGCTCGACCATCTCCCGGACGCGCTGGATCTCGTTTTGCAGGCCACCGATGTCCTCGTAGGTGATCCCGCCGCCGGTCTTCTCGAAGCCGGAGATGGGCTCCTCGCGGAGTTCGACCTCGGTGTCCTCGGTGATGAGACAGACGCCCTCGGGTTCGGTCTCGACGGCGATCAGCGGGATCGCCTGGCCGGGCGAGCGCATGAAGGGGTGGTTCGTCGAGGACATCACCGGGACGATGTCGCGCTCGACGACCGGCCGCTTGAGGATCTGCCGCTTGACCATGCCGGCGGCGTCGGAGCCGAACTGGACCGAGGCCTCCTCCGGCGGCGCCAGCACCAGCTTGTCGGCCTTCTCGGCCTCGGCCTTCCGTATCTCGACGCGCTCGCCGATGCCCACGTCGGCGTTCTGGCGCGTGAACCCGTCGATGCGGACGGTGTCGGTGTTCCAGTCCTGGCGGTCCGCGCGCCAGACCTTCGCGGCGGTCACCTCGCTGCCCTCGATCTCGATGATGTCGCCGGGAGAGAGCTTGAGGTGGAGGAGCGTGTCGGGATCCAGCCGGGCGATGCCGCGCCCCGAGTCGTTCGGGTACGCTTTCGCCACTTCTAGTTGCACTTCGTTCATAGGTGGGTGGGAGTGTGTCTCACTCGGGTACCCCCGCGGATATGCTTTTTGCTCCCGGCGGTCCCCTCGGTCGATCGACACCGATTCAGGGGTCGCTTCGCGGCCGACGACCCGTTCGCGATCGGGCGATTAGGGGAGATCGCTGCCGAGCACCGAACGCCGGTCACTGGCGATCCCGCCGCACCGCCGCGGGAGCCGCGCTCGCGCACCGGGCGACCGGACCGTTTTTGCCGCCGCCGCGCGCCCGTTGTGGTGTATGCGAACCCTCGCGTTCGACGGTCGGCTGGGCGCCAGCGGCGACATGCTCCTGGGCGCGCTCGTGGCTGCCGGCGCCGACCCGGCGGCCCTGGACCGCGTCGAGGAGGCCCTGCCGGTCCGCTACGAGGTCCGGTCGGTCACGAAGAACGGCATCGCCGCCACCGCCGTCGACGTGCGCCACGCCGACGCGGCCGGGGAGAGTGACGACCGCAACCACGGCGAGTGCGACGACGACGGGGAGGACGACCACGGCGATGCGGACAGTACCGGACACGGTCACGACGGACACAGCCACAGCCACGACGACCAGGGACACGGCGATCAGGAACACGGTGACGACCAGAGCCACGACCACGAGCACACCCACGCGGAGGGCGCGGGGCCGAACCGGACCTACGCGGAGGTCGTCGACCTCGTCGAGTCGATGGACCTCCCGTCGGGGGTCGAGCGGGACGCGCTCGACGTGTTCGAGTTGCTCGGCGAGGCGGAGGCGAGCGTCCACGGCACCGACATCGACGACACGCACTTCCACGAGGTGGGCGCCGACGACGCCATCGCCGACGTGGTCGGCGTCGCCCTCCTGGTGGACGACCTGGGCGTCGAGCGGGTGGTGACGACACCGCTCGCGGCGGGCGGCGGCGAGGTAGAGATGAGCCACGGCACGTACCCGGTCCCCGCGCCGGCGGTCGTCGAACTCGCCGAGCGCGCCGACTGGTCGCTGACGGGCGGCCCGGTCGAGCGGGAACTGCTGACCCCCACGGGCGCGGCGCTGCTGGCCCACTACGCCGACGGCGTCGAGGCGCTGCCGGACTTGGACGTGTCGGCCTCGGGCTACGGCGCCGGCGGCTACGACCTCGCCGAGTACCCCAACGTCCTCCGGGCCATCGTCGGCGAGTCCCGGGGCGGCCTCTCGCGGGACGCGATCACCGTACTGGAGACGAACCTCGACGACGCGACGCCGGAGGTGCTCGGGGGCCTCCAGGAGTCGCTGGCCGAGGCGGGCGCGCGGGACGTGTCGATACTGCCGGCGACGATGAAGAAGTCCCGGCCGGGCCACCTCGTGAAGGTCGTCACCAAGCCGGAGGACGCCCAGCGGGTCGCGCGGCGGCTGGCCGAGGAGACAGGCACCCTGGGCGTCCGCGAGCACGGCGCCGGCCACCGCTGGATCGCCGACCGCGAGGTCCGCACGGTCGAGGTCGAGGTCGACGGGGCGACCCACGAGGTGGCGGTCAAGATCGGCACGGACAGCGAAGGGGAGATATTCGACGTGAGCGCCGAGTACGACGACGCCGCGGCGGTCGCCCGTGAGACGGACCTGCCGGTGCGCGAGATCGCCCGCCGCGCGGAGGCGGCGGCCCGCGAATGACCGAGACCGTCCTCGTCGTCGGCGCGAGCGGCTACCTCGGCCGGTCGGTCGTCTACCGGCTCCGGCATCCGCGCGACGACCGTGAGAACGAGGGCGACCGGACGGACACGGCCGGCCGGGATGCACCGGACGACCGGGAGGATCGCCGCGTCCTCGGGACCTACTGCTCGGAGCCGGGGCCGACCGCCGGGGTCCAGTTCGACTTCTGGACGGACGACGTGGGGGAACTGGTCGACGAGCACGACGTGGACACGGTGGTCTTCGCCGCGGCCGTCGAGTACGGCGGCGACGCGGACACGGGCGAGTCGGGGGCCGACGCGACCTTCGCCGAGCGCGCCGAGCGGTTCGCCGCAGGGGTCGCCGACACGCGTATCGTCTACGTCTCCAGCGCGTCGGTGTTCGACGGGACAGGCTCGCGGTACACGGAGTCGGACCCGCGCGCTCCCCGGGACGACTACGGCCGACGACTCGTCACGTTCGAGGACGCCGTCGACGCCCACTGCGACGACGCGGCGGTGTTGCGGACGAGCTACCTGTTCGGCTTCTCGACGGGGCGACTCGACGACCGGCTGGCGCGGACCCGCGACCACCTCGACCGCGGCGAGTCGGTCGCGTACTTCACGGACATGTACAAGAGCCCGGTGCTCGTCACCGAGGCCGCCGACGCGGTCGCCGCGCTGGTCGACGGCGACGCGACCGGCGTCGTCCACGTCCCGACCCCGCGGATCAGCGTCTACGACTTCCACTGCGAGGCGATGGCAGCGCTCGGGTACGACCCCTCCCCCGTCGAGCGCGACGCGATCCCCGAGGCGATGGACGTGGCCCCCGACACCTCCCTGGCCTCCGAGCGGTTCGACTCGCTGGTCGACTTCGAGCCGTCCGCAGTCGGCGAGGGACTGCGTTCGCAGGTCGACGCCGGCGAGGCCGAGTAGGCGGTCGGGGCGCCGGCCACGGGACTGTCACTCCTCGTCCTCGCGGTGTTCGGCGAGCGCCTCGTCCATCGTCAACTCGCCGACGGCGACGCGCCGCGCGAGGTTCTCGTCGATGGCGCGGTTGGCATCGCCCGCCTCCCGGGACCGTTCCTTGATCCGCTGGAGTTCGCCCGTCGTCGGTTCGATCGTCCGTGACTCGACGCGCTCGCCGGAGAGCCGCGCGATGTTGACGGCGGCGAGCACGTCGCCCATGCCGCGGGCGCCGGTGCCGAGGTAGGGGGTCGTCCCCGTCTCGTCGACGAGTTCGACCGGCACGTCCTCCAGGTCGTCGATGATCTTCGCGCCCTGGAGGCGGGCGCCGTCGCCGATGCGGACCACGGGGTCGACGGCGTCGTCGACCTCCTCGCGGACGACCTCTGCGGCGTCGGCCAGCGGGACGTGGAACGTGGCGACGACCATCTCCCCCGAGAGGACCGCGATCCCCGGTCGCTCGCCGGGGTCGACGCCGACGACGGTGCGGCCGCTGCCCCCGCGGAGGATGGCGACCACCTCGTCGACGGCGTGGCGGGGGTCGTCGGGGTCGGCGCGGACCACCGGCACGTCGTCGGGGTTGGGCGGCTCCTCGCCCGCCGCGCTGACGACGACCGTCGCCCGCTCGGGGAGGTCGTCGTCGAGTTCGATCGTTGTGAACGTGACGCCGCGGTCGCGCAGTTCGTTGACGACGCCGTGGTAGACCTCGAAGTCCGCCGTCGCGACGACTATCACGGTCGCACTTCGCGGCCCTCCCACCTAAGTGTTCGACGTATGGCCGGGTGCAGGCCGGGCACGGGCGTCACCCCGCCCCGTCCAGCCGGACGAGCCGGCGACACCGGGCGCGCCCGTTTGCGAGCGTTTTTGTCGGGAGCCGACCAACTCCCGGGCGTGAGCGAGCGTATCCCGACCGGCTGCGAGGCCATCGACGACCTGCTGGGCGGCGGGTTCGAGCGCGGCGCGGTCACGCAGGTCTACGGCCCGCCCGCCGCCGGCAAGACGAACATCGTCCTCTCGGCCGCGACGGAACTGGCCGCCGCCGGCGACTCGGCGCTGCTCGTCGACACCGAGGGCCTCTCCGTCGACCGCATGGAGCAACTCGCCGGCGCCGGCGGCCGCGACGCCGACGACGTGGCCTCACGGCTCATCATCACCGAGGCGTACACCTTCGAGGAACAGGAGGAGGCCGTCCGCGACGTCGAGGAGTTCGTCGACGCCGTCGATCTCGTCGCCGTCGACAGCGCGACCGGTTTCTACCGGCTCCAGCGCACCGAACAGGAGGAGGGCGAGGCGCTGCGCGCAGTCGGACGACAGCTCGCCCATCTGCTCTCGCTCGCCCGGAAACACGACATCGCCGTCGCGTTCACCAACCAGGTGTACACCGACCCCGACTCCGAGCAGGCCCGCGCGCTTGGCGGCCACACGCTCAACCACTGGTCGGCGACCATCCTCCGGGTCGACCGCTTCCGGGGCGGGAATCGGCGTGCGACCCTGGAGAAACACCGGGCGAAGGCGGCCGGCGAGAAGGCCCAGTTCAAGATCACCGACGAGGGGCTCGTCGGTGGGGAATCGCGGTAGTCGACAGGCAAAGCGCAGTCTCTCCGTTCAGTGTGCTGCTCGCTTATCCGTGAGTTCTGTTTGAATCGATGTGAAACGAGGGCGAGTGACCGCGACCGTGCTCATCGGTGAGCGCTGAACGTCCTCGCCGCGCTCGCGGTCGCTGGCACCGGAAATCGGGAGTTTCCGGGATCGGGCGAGAGCACAGCTCTCGCAGCCCTCGCGAATCTCCGATTCGCTCAGTGACGCGAGAGCTTCGCCCTCTCGAACCGAGCGGGATATCCGCGCTCTCGACACCGCCCGCTCACGGCAGAGCCGTTCGCTTCGAGGCGCCCAGCGCCTCGCACCGCGCGGATAGGGATCGCTCAGGCGACTGCACAAGCGCGAGCGCGCCTCGCCCGTTCAGTTCACCAGGACCGCAACCACCCCGCACAGCACCGCAACGGGCCACAAGCCTCCCCAGCCGATTGCGCTGTCTGCGGGCGACCCGAGCGTCGCCCGCATGGCCGAGGGGCCTCCGGTCCCTCGCTGCTCGCAGGCTGCGATACTCATCCACCGTCAGAGCACACTCTGACGAGCTTTCGTCGCACGTTTACGAAGGCCTCGCGCGGCTACGGTCGCACGCATGAACGCGCGCTCCAGCGCGCGCCGACCGCATCGCGACCGCTCACTGCAACAGCAACCGTCTGTACTGAGCGTGTGCAGCGGGGAACCACTCCACTCGGCGAAAACCCGGTTCAGGTGCCTTCTACAACTCGACGCGCTCGCCGGTCTCGGCGGCCTCGTAGATGGCGTCGATGGCGCGCTGGTCGACGAGGCCGTGCTCGCCGTCGCCGTGGATGGGGGTGTCCGTCAGGACGTGGTCGCCGAAGTAGCCGAGCGAGCGGCGGGTCTCCTCGATGCCGTCGAACTCGGTAGTGATCGTCGTCTCGCCGCGGGTGATCGTCAGCTCGCGGTCGCCCGAGAGGAAGGCGTCTTCGAGCAGGAGTTCCCCCTCGGTGCCGATGATGCGGAGGTTGCTCGTCTCCTGGGTGTTCTGGCTGGCCGTGCAGGCGGCGACGACGCCGTCGGGGAACTCGACGGTGAAGGCGGCCCGCTCGTCGGGCACCTCGTCGAAGGCCTCGTGGCCCGACCAGTCCGTCGCGGTGACGGCGACAGGGTCCTCGTCGATGACGAACCGCGTCGTGTTGATGGAGTAGATGCCCAGGTCCGTCACGGAAGCGCCCGGGCCGGCCATGTCGGGGTTGAGCCGCCACTGGTCGTAGTTGTCGTTGATGTCCAGCAGGGGCTGGGACATATTTCCGTGGACCATCGCCACGTCGCCGATGAACCCGGCGTCGACGAGCTTGCGCATCATCCGGACGGCGGGCTGGACGTGCATCCGGTACTCGACGCCCAGGGTCACGTCCTCGGCGGCCGCGACGAGTTGCTCGGCGCGCTCGGTGTTGGCCTCCAGGGGCTTCTCGCAGAGGATGTCCTTGCCGAACTCGGCGGCGCTCTCGACGTAGGGCAGGTGCAGGGCGTTGGGCGTCGCGATGTAGACGGCGTCGTAGGCGTCGGTCGCCGCGCCCTCCTGGAACTCGTCGTAGGTGAGCCCGTGCTCGATGGTCTCGTGGTCCTCGGCGACGCCCTCGGCCTTCTCGGTCGTCGAGGAGACGACGACGGTCGTCTCCAGGTGGTCGAGTTCCTCGGTGGCGGGGATGGCGAACTCCATCGTCCACCAGCCCAGCCCGACCATCGCGAACCGCACCGTTCCGTCCTCCGCCTGGGGCCAGTCCCGCTCCGTGAAGTCGTCGAGGTACGCCTGTAGTTCCATGGGCGAGTCCGCGCACGCGACCGGCATAAGTGATGCGAAGGCGGCCGAGACCGGCCGTGTGAGCCGTTCGGGTTCGGTAATTCCGGACGGCCGGACGAGTCGTTCGGCGCGGTTAGCCCCGCCACTCCAGGGCCGTCGCCGCCCAGGTGTAGCCGGTGCCTGCGGCGAGATACAGGACCGTGTCGCCGGGCGAGAGCCACCCGCGCGACCGGGCTTCGGCGGTCGCCAGCGCCTGGTCGACGCTCTGGACGTGCCCGTAGTCGTCGAGGTAGTACTGCTCGCGCTCGCCGAGGCCGAGTTCGTCACAGAGGTGGGCGTGGAACGACCGCTTCATGTGGGTGATCGCCGCGAAGTTCAGGTCCGAGCGGTCGAGCCCGGACCGCCCCAGCGCGGTGTCGGCGACTTCCAGGAAGTTCGGGAGGCTCACCTCGCCCAGCCGCTCTTTCATCGACTCGTGGTCGGGCACCCGCAGCGAGTGCATCCCGGCGTCGACGGTGTCGTGGGAGGGCGGGTGGCGGGTGCCACCGCCGGGCATCACCACGTCGCGTGAGAACGAGCCGTCGGTCAGCGCGGCGCTCTCGCGGACGGTCGCGAGCGCGCGGTCGGCCGCGTCGCGTTCGAGCACCATCGCCGAGGCGCCGCTCCCGAAGTTGAACGTGAAGGAGGTGTCGGGGTCGTCGTAGTCGACCAGGTCCTCCTCGCGGCTGGCCGCGACCAGCAGCACCCGGTCGACGGCGTCGGCCTCGAGTTGCGCTTTCGTCTCCCGGAGGGCGATCGGCGCGCCGGCACAGAGCGCGTAGCTCTCGGCGGCGTAGGCGTCGGTCGCGCCGACCCGCTCGGCCACGTCGGCCGCGAGGCTCCAGACGACGTGGTCCTTGAACTCGCTGCCGTGGTAGCGGACGGCGTCGAGTTCCGCGGGGTCGCAGTCGGCGTCGGCCAGCGCGTCTTCCGCGGCCGCGACGCACAGATCGCTGGGCTGCTCGTCACCGTTCCGGCAGACGTGCTTGCGGCGGACGCCCATCTTCTCGACGACCACCTCGCGGGGGATCCCCGAGCGCTCGGCGATGTCGGCTCCGCCGACCGTCTCCTCGGGCAGCGCCGTCCCGATCCCGGTGAGGTGGACCGTCATCGCTCACCCCCCGCGGTCGGGGACGGTCGCGCCACGCGGCCGTCCGCGCTCATCGCTCGCCCCACAGTTTCGCGGGCAGTCGCTCGGCGACGGGGCCGCCGAGGTAGCTCCGCAGCGTGCCGACGAGGCCGCTGGGGACGTAGAGGACGAACAGGACGAAGACGATCCCGACGTAGAGGCTGGCGTGGCCGTTCAGCGCCGCGCCGATGAACCCCTCGACCGTGAGGCCGCCGAGCAGTTCCGCCGAGAGGACGCCCTCGGACAGCGTCTCCCGGAGGAACGGGAGCAGGCCGCCGCCCTGGCCGGTGTTCGAGAGGAACTCCCGGATCGAGTGGTCGAACAGGTGGCCGTACAGCGGGCCGGCGAGCGTGCCGAACCCGCCGATGATGCTCGCCAGCAGCGCGTCGCCGGTCGTCAGGAAGTAGAACGTGCTCTCGGGCGTGACCGACCGGGCGAAGCCGGCGTACAGCGCCCCCGCGACGCCGCCGAAGAAGCCGCTGATGACGAACGCCCCGAGCTTGTAGCGGAACGTGTCGTAGCCGATCGCCCTCGCGCGCTCCTCGTTCTCGCGGATGGCGATCATCACCCGGCCGAACGGGGAGTGGACGATCCGCTGCATCGCGAAGTAGGAGACCAGCGCGACCAGCCCGACCATGTAGAACGAGACGGTGTAGGTGCCCAGTTCGTGGCCCAGCAGCGTCACCGTGTCGCCGGAGAACGTGCCGATCGCGAGGCTCAACTGGTCGATAAAGGGGATCCCGATCTCGAATCCCTCGGGGTGGGTCGAGCCGACCGCGGGGCCGTCGCGGGGGTTGCTCGCCACGTAGTCCCAGCCGCGGACGAACACGTACAGCACCTGCGCGAACCCGAGGGTGATCATCGCGAAGTAGACGCCCGACAGGCGGAAGGAGACCAGCCCGATGGCGACCGCCAGCAGCCCGGCGAGGACGGCCGCGACCAGCAGTGAGACCATGAACGGCGTCCCCGCGGGCAGCAGCGGGACCTTGTCGTTGGCGATCAGGATGACCGTGTACGCTCCCGTCCCGTAGAAGGCGGCGTGGCCGAAGGAAAGGTAGCCGGTGTAGCCGCTGATGAAGTCGAACGACATGGCAAAGAGCGCGAAGTAGAGGACCGCCACCATCGAGTCGACCCGGGGCAGGACGGCGATAGCGAAGCTGTGGATCACCGAGCGGAAGACGGGGAACGGGAAGGTCGTCAGCAGGTGGTAGATCCCGGGATAGGCGACGAGGGCGAGGATCACCAGCAGGTGGACCTGCTGGCTGCGGAGGTGTTCGACGGGCCAGGCGAACTCGCGGTCGCCGACCCAGCGGGTGACGGAGCTAATGGCCGCCCACCTCCTCGACGCCGAACAGCCCCTGCGGTTTGACGATCAGCATGCCGACGAGGATGAGGAAGACGGTGATCTCGGGCAGCCAGGTCCACGTGACGACGACGTTCTGGAACCACCAGGTCGTCGTCGCGTCGGCCATCCCGACGACGACCGCGCCGGCGACTGTCCCGCGGAAGGTGCCCAGACCGCCGATGATGACGACGACGAACGCCGGCAGCAGCGTCTCGGCCGCGAGCGGCACGTTCGCGCCCCAGACGGGGTCCCACATCAGCAGCGCGCCGGCGGCGCCGGCCACCCCGGCGCCGAGCGCGAAGACGACGGTGAACACGCGGCGCACGTCGATCCCCAGCGCCTCGGCCATCTCGGCGTCCTCGCTGCCCGCGCGGATGTACAGTCCGTAGCGGGTCCGCGTGAGGAAGGCCCAGATGCCCACCACGGTCGCCGCGCCGAGCGCGATCTCGAAGAGGGCCAGCCCGCGGACCGACAGCGGCCCGAGCGAGTGCTCGGCCGAGAGCATCGCCGGCCGCGTGCCGAGCGCGGCCCGCCACTCCGAGATGGGCTGGAGCCCGTAGAACAGGACGACGATCCGGACGATCTCCTCAAGCACGAGCGTCAGCCCGAAGGTGAGCAGTATCTGGTAGATCGGCGGCCGGTCGTACAGCTGGCGGATCAGCCCGACCTCCATGACGCCGCCCAGCAGCGCGAGTGCGGCGAAGACGGCGACGAGCGCGACGAAGAAGAGGGCGAGCCGCGTCCACGCGCCCGTTGCGCTCCCGACGAGCGTGACCATGACGAGGCCGGCGAGGTAGGCGCCGATCATCGTCAGCGAGCCGTGCGCGAAGTTGAGCACGCCCATCAGCCCGAAGATGAGCGTCAGCCCGCTGGCGATCATCACGTAGATGGCCGACTTCGCCAGTCCCTCGACGACCACGCTCGCCAGCGTGTCCGGCCCGAGGAACTGCCCCAGGCCCTCGCCGAAGCCCATCTGCATGGCGACGGCCGCCGCGTCGGGGACGCCGGGGACGGCCGCGGGCTGGGTGGCCCCGGCGACGGCCGGAAGGAGTGCCCCCCCGGTCATGCCGAGAGGTACCTCCTGAGCCGTTCGTCGTCGGCGGACACGTCGGCGGTGTCGCCGTCGTCGACGACCCGTCCCTTGTCGAGGACGTAGAAGCGGTCGGCGAGATCGAGCGCCAGCGGGAGGTTCTGCTCGACGAGCAGCAGCGTGGTCTCGGTCGCTGCGTCGGCCAGCGCCTCGGCCACGTCGGCGACGATCTGCGGCGCCAGCCCCTCGCTGGGCTCGTCGACCAGCAGGAGGTCGTTGTCGCCGACGAGCCCGCGGGCGAGCGCGAGCATCTGCTGCTGGCCGCCCGAGAGCGTCCCCGCCTCCTGGTCGCGTCGTTCCTCGAGGATCGGGAACGTGTCGTAGACGCGGGCGACCCGTTCGCCGGCGTCGGCGCCGTCGGGCACCGCGACGCGGACGTTCTCGGCGACGGTGAGCTGCGAGAAGACCCGCCGGTCCTCGGGGATCCAGCCGACGCCGCGCTCGGCCACCTCGTGAGTCTCGAGGCCGACCAGCTCCTCGCCGCGGTACTGGATCGTCCCCTCGCGGGGCGGGGTCAGCTGGAGGACCGACCGCAGCGTCGTCGTCTTGCCGACGCCGTTGCGCCCGACGAGCGCGACTACCTCGCCCTCCTCGACAGAGAGCGTGACGCCCTCCAGCACGTGGCTCTCACCGTAGTACGTCTCCACGTCGGCGAGTTCGAGCAGTGTCACGCGGCCCACCTCCCGAGCGGTCGGAGCGCGCTCACGCGACTCCCTCCGTGTCGTCGGAGTCGGTCGCGGTCCCGTCCCCGCGGCGGTCCAGGTCGCCGGGCTCGTAGCCGCCGAGGTAGGCCTCCTGGACGGCGGGGTCCTCGCGGACCGCCTCGGGCTCGCCGTCGGCGATGACCGCGCCCTGGTTGAGGACGACCACCCGGTCGGAGACCTCCATCACGATGTCCATGTTGTGTTCGACCAGCAGGACGGCGTGGTCCGCGGCCACGTCCTCGATGAGCGCGACGATGTCGTCGACGCTCTCCGAGGAGACCCCGGCGTTGGGCTCGTCCAGCAGGAGCACGTCGGGGTCGCCCGCCAGCGCGACCGCCACTTCCAGTTGCCGACTGGCGCCGTGGCTGAGGTTCTCCGCCAGGTCGTCGGCCCGGCCCGCCAGCCCTACCCGGTCGAGGATCTCGCGGGCCTCCGCGACGTACTCGTCGTAGGCGTCGACGTTCCGCCAGAACGTCGCGGCGTCGTCGCCGGCCGCCTGCGCGGCGATCCGGACGTTCTCCAGCACCGACAGCGTCGGGAAGACGTTCGTGATCTGGTACGAGCGGTGGACCCCCATCGCCGCCGTCTCGTCGGGCGAGGCGTCGGTCACGTCGACCCACTCGTCGGCGCCGTCGGCTGCGGCGCTCCCGCCGGCGTCGGCTCCGCCCGCGCCGTCGCTCCCTCCGCGGCGCAACTCGATGGTTCCCCGGGTCGGTTCGAGCGCGCCCGTCAGCAGGTCGAAAAAGGTCGTCTTCCCGGCGCCGTTGGGGCCGATGAGCGAGCACAGCTCGTCGCCCAGCTCGAAGTCCACGTCGTCGACGGCTGTGAGGCCGCCGAACTCCTTCGTGAGGCCGTTCGTCCGCAGCATGCTCACAGCGAGCAGTTCATGTCCGGGCTGTCGGCCGGGATGGTGGCGTTCTCGCCGGAGATGCGGGCCTGGGGCTCGCCGGGCATGATCGAGGCGCCCCAGCTGTCGGCGTACTCGTCGCTCGTCGGGACCGGGCTCGCCACGGTCATCTCCGAGCGGGCCTGGTTGTTGTACTCCTGGAACGTGTAGCCGTCCTCGCCTTTCGGCGTGTCGGCGACGGTCATCCCCTTCAGCGCGCCCGCGATGTCGGCGCCCTCGGTCGAGCCCGACGACTGAACGGCCTGGTGAATGGCCGAGGCGGCCGTGAACGTCCCCGAGGTGAAGAGGTCGGGGACGACCTCGTAGGCGCTCGTGTAGTTGTCGACGAACCAGTCGTTGATCTCGTTGTCGTACTGGTTCCAGTGGTACCGCGTGGTGAACGGACCCAGTTGCGAACCCTCGATCTTCTCCGCCGTCAGCGGCGACCCGAGGACCGACTCCATCGTGTTGCCGACGACCTGGTTTGTGATCTGGGTCGCGAACCCGCCGAACGCCCGGAACGAGTAGTCCCCCGAGAGGAACGAACTGAACAGGTTCGGGAGCGTCGTGACGGTGAACCCGCCGACGATGCCCTCGGCGCCGGCCTCCTCGGCGTTGTCGAGCAGGCCGTCCCACTCGGCGTAGCCCCGCTCGACGAAGCGCTTGTTGATGATCTCGACGCCGTTGTCCCGCAGGACCGTCTCGTAGTTGTTGACGACGGCGCGGCCGAAGCTGTAGTCGGCACCGAACAGGTACACCCGGGACACGTCCGTCTCGTTGGCGACGTAGCGGCCGCCCGAGCGGGCGTCCATCGCCGTGTTCTCGCTGGCCCGGAAGACCAGGTCGCTGCAGTAGTCGCCGTTCGACGTGATCGCCGCCGAGGCGGCGGGACCGGCCACGAACGGCACCTGCGCCTGGGTGACGACCTGGCCGATGACCCGCTCGGCCGCCGACGACGACGAACAGCCGACGAGCATGTCGACGCCGTCGTCCCGGACGAGCGACGTGGCCGCCGACTGGGCTGCGTCCGCCGCGAACTCCGTGTCGCGGACGAGCAGCCGGTAATCCACGTCGCCGACGGTCACGGTCGTCTCGCCGGTGCCGACCTGTCCGGCCGGGTCCGCCCCGGCCTTGTAAGCCAGCCCGGAGAGGAACCCCCACAGGCCCTGCTGGCCGTAGTACGCCAGGTTGCCCGACATCGGCTGGAGGACGCCGATCGTCACCTCGCCCGATACGCTGCTCGCCGTGCCCGTCGCCGTTCCGTTCATGCCTGAGTCGGTCGCCGCGTCGCCGCCGTCTCCGTCGTTGCCGCCACCGTTCCCGTCGCCGCCGGTGTCGCCGTCACCGTCGGTCGGTGTGCCGCCGCCGTCGGAACAGCCGGCCAGCGCCGCGGCACCGGCGACACCCAGCGACTTCAGCGCCCGTCTCCGCGTGATATGCTCTCGCATGATAGTTTGTGATACTCCCCTCACGGCCATATCCACCCGGGTTCACATGTTAACGAGCGAGTTCGGGCGAGCGAAACAGGGGTTCCACGGCCCGACCGGCGTGAGAATCCGTGGTTCGGAGAGCGGGTTCACTCCGCGTCGTCGATCTCGTCGAGCGCGTCGACGACCCGTTCGATCATCTTGCGCTGGCCCCGCCGGAGGTTCTTGGAGACGGCGGGCTTGGAGACGTCGAACTCGTCGGCCAGCGTCCCGAGGGTGGCGTCGCGGGGCGACTCGAAGTAGCCCGAGGAGACGGCCGTCTCCAGGGTCTCCCGCTCGGTCTCCGACAGTTCCTCGCAGCCCTGGACGAGCGTCATCGCGGCGCCGGCGTTCTGGACCAGCTGCTGGAGGTCCGGCAGCGTCGTGTCCGAGCGCTCGAGCACGTCGAACTCGTTGTCCCGTTCGAGCTCGGCGAGCGTGTCGTCGGCCTGGCGCGCGCGGTCGAAGCCGACGTGCCACACCTCGCTGCCGTCCTCGATGTAGAACGGGCCGGTGATGTAGCCGTCGTTGTCCCGGATGGTCTCCATCGCCGCCGTCTCGTCGATGACCGTCCGGATGTGGGCCACGTCGTCGCGCCGGCGCAACAGCGTGTAGTCGTTCATGTTGCCGTGCTCGCGGAGCGCGTCGAGCCCGTTCGTGAGCTGGTCGCGGTCGCCCCCCTCGACGACCATCCGCGTCTCCAGCGCACGCCGGGACTGGTCGAACTCCCAGTGGACCGCCGAGAACGCGACCCCGTGGTCCGCCGTCGTGTCGATGAACGGGCAGTCGTACTGCTCCATGTCCATCGAGATGTCGATCACGTGCGAAACACCCCTTCTTCGAACCGACTTCCCTCACGAACATAAATGATTCTACCCTCGAAGGCAGCGTTCGGGGTAGGCGAATCCTAGTCGGGGAACCGCGGACCGTGAACCGGGGCGCGGTCCGATGCGGAATGACCGCTACTCGCCGAACTCGGCGGCGACGGCCTCGCGGTCGATCTTGTCCGGGCCGCTCGTCGGGAGTTCGTCGACGAACGCGAGGTGTCTGGGGTGTTTGAATCGGGCCAGCCGGCCGTCGAGGAACCCCCGGAGGTCGTCGAGGGCCAGTTCCCGCTCGCCGTCCGCGGGTTCGACGACGGCCTTCCCGACCTGGCCCCACTGCTCGTCGGGGACGGGGATCACGACGGCGTCAGCGACGGCGGGGTGGTCGACGACGGCGTCCTCGACTTCGGCGGGGTAGACGTTCTCGCCGCCGCTGACGAACATGTTCTTCTTGCGGCCCTCGATGGAGACGTAGCCCGCGTCGTCGACGCGGGCCAGGTCGCCGGTCGACACCCACTCGCCGAAGGTCTCGGCGCTCTCCTCCGGCGACGACCAGTAGCCGTCCGCCGCGTGGGGCGACCGCAACTGGAGTTCGCCGATCTCCCCCGCCGAGAGTTCCTCGCCGTCGTCGTCGACGACGCGCGCGTCGACGTGGATGTTCGCCACGCCGACGGTGTGTGCCTTCTCTCGCGGCCAGTCGTCCGGCATCGCGAAGTTGTTGGGGCCACACTCCGTCAGCCCGTACCCCTGCGAGAGGTCGACACCGCGGTCCCACCACGCCTCCATGACCGACTCGCGGCAGGGTCCGCCCCCGGACTTGACGAACCGCAGCGAGGACAGATCCGTCTCCGCCCAGCGGTCGTGTTCGGTCATCATCCGGAGCACGGCGGGGACGGCCACGAGGACGGTCGCCGACCGCTCCTCGACGATCCCGAGGATCTGGCCGGGGTCGAACTCGCGGTCGATCACCACCGTCCCGCCCATGTGGAACAGGGGCAGTGTCAGAACGTTCCAGCCGCCGGTGTGGAACATCGGGAACACCATCGGCGTCACGTCGTCGTCCCGCAGGCCCCACGCGGTGATCGTGTTCACCGAGTTCCAGACGAGCGCCTCGTGGGAGACGACCGTCTCCTTCGGCGTCCCAGTCGACCCGCCGGTGTGGAGGAACAGGTGGGGGTCGGCGGCGTCGACGGCGGGACCGTCGAACGGCGCATCGTCCTCCGGCAGGGCGGACTCGTAGGACTTCCAGGTCGCTTCGCCGTCGACTGCCAATGACAGGATCGGCGCGTCGGCGTCCCAGGCCACCTCGTCGGCCGCGTCGCCGACGAGGTCTGCGAACGGCTCCTCGACGACCACGAGTTCGGGGTCGACGTTCGCCAGGAGTTCCGCGAGTTCCGGCGCGGCCAGCCGGTGGGACAGCGGGGCGAGGACGCCGCCGGTCTTGCCCGTCGCGAAGAACAGGTCGACGAACTCCGGGCGGTTCCGGGAGACGACCGCGACGCGACCACCCGCGTCGGTGGGCGTGTCGCTCGATTCTGCCGTGACCCCCTGGTCTGCGAGGAGCCGCGCACAGCGGTTGGCCCGGCTGTCGAGGTCGGCGTAGGTGTACTCGGTCCCCGTCGCGGCGTCGACGAGCCCGACCCTGTCGGGCGAGAGCGCGGCGCGCTTCTCGCTCCAGGCGCCGACCCAGTCAGACATTCTCGACGAACTCCCGGAGCTCGTCGGTTACCCGATCGGCACGCTCGACGAAGAACAGGTGCGAGCCGCCCTCGATCTCCACCAGCTCCGCGCCGGGGATCCGTTCCGCCAGGAGCCTCCCGTTCTCGGGCGGCAGCACGCGGTCGGCGGTGCCGTGGAGGACGAGCGTCGGCACGTCGATCGCCGCCAGTTCGTCGCTCGCGTCGAAGCCCACCGCGGCCGCGCTCTGCCACTCGTAGGCGTCCTCGGAGGGGTCGGTCTCCAGCCGCCAGTCGACGATCTGTTCGACGACATCCTGATTCTCCGCCCAGAACTCGTCGGTGAACGCCGGTTCCATCTTGTGGCGGATCCGCTCGGCGGGGCCGTACTCCTCGGGGACGGAGAGCATCCGCGCCTGCGTCTCCTCGGGGATCGGGACCGACTCCTCGCCCCCGTGGGTCGTACAGAGCAGCGCGACCGACTCGGCGCGGTCGTAGTCGATCGCGTAGCGCTGGGCGATCATCCCGCCGAGGCTGGCGCCGACCAGGTGCGTCCGCTCGATCCCCGCGTCGTCGAGGACCGCTTCCAGGTCGGCGGCCATCTCCGCGGCGGTGTACGGCCCCTCCGGCGCGTCTGAGTCGCCGGTCCCCCGGTTGTCCATGACGACCGTGCGGTAGTCGTCGAGCCCCTCGCGCTGCCAGTTCCACATCCAGGTCCCGTAAGCCAGCCCCTCGAGGAAGGTCACCGTCTCGGCGTCGGCAGGCCCCGCCACGTCGTAGGCGATCCGGGTCCCGTCGTTCGTCGCGTACGCCATGGCGGAGTCATCGAAGCCCTCGTCCTTCAACCCGGACGTTCACGTGTGAACCCCGCGACAGCCTCCCGAACGCCAGCGGGCCGGAATCGATGCCCTCGAACGCCGCGACGGACGCACTTCGGCGCTCGTTAGCCCTTGAACGGAACTTTCGTCAGAGCCGAACCGTTTCCGACTCGGTTCCAGAAACCTGGCCGACCCGTCAAGCCGGTTTCGGGAGGGGGGTCCGATTCCGAATACACGACCCTGAGAGATTCCGAGTTCCGCTAGAGTTTTACGAGTGGCCCTGAGACGGACTGTTATGGAATTACATGCCAGAGAGGTCAACCGCGACGTGCGGGAGCTGGGCGAGCTGCTCGGGGAGATAATCCGGGAACAGCGCTCCGACTCCGCGTTCGAGATAGTCGAACGGATCCGGACGGCGGCGGTCGACTACCGCCGGGGCGACGCCGAGGACCGCGCGGCGATCCACGAGACGCTCGACGGGCTCTCGCCGGAGGAGAGCGACGTGGTCGCGCGGGCGTTCACGACGTACTTCGAGCTGATCAACCTCGCCGAGGAGCGCCAGCGGGTCCGGGAGATCCGCGAGGGGAGCCACGAGGGGACGCTGGAGGACAGCGTCCGCGCGGCCGTCGAGGAACTGGCCGAGCGGGGCCTCGACGCCGAGACCGTCGAGCAGGTGCTCGACGACGTACTCATCCAGCCGACGTTCACCGCCCACCCGACCGAGGCCCGGCGGAAGACCGTCAAGGCGAAGCTCCGGTCGGTCGCGAACGACCTCGAACGGCTCGACGAGGTGCGGCTGACCCGCGACGAGCAGGCCGCGGTCGAGCGGGACCTGGAGCCCGAGGTGACGAGTCTCTGGCAGACCGCGCAGGTCCGCGAGCGCCGGCCCGACGTGACCGACGAGGCGCTGAACGTCCAGTGGTACCTGGAGAACGTCCTCTTCGAGGTCATCAGCGAGGTGTACGACGCCCTGGAACGTGCCGTCGACGACGAGTTCGACGGCGAGGTCGACGTGCCGAAGCTCTACGAGTTCCGCTCGTGGGCCGGGTCGGACCGCGACGGCAACCCCTTCGTCACGCCCGAGGTGACCGAGGAGACGCTCGACCGCCAGCAGTCGGTCGCGGTCCCGCTGTACCGCGACCGGCTGAAGACCCTGTCGGGGGTGCTCAGCCAGGACGCGGGGCAGCTCGACACCGGCGGGCGCCTCGAGGAGCGGCTGACCGACAACCGCGAACGGTTGCCCGCCGTGGCCGAGACGGCTCGCGAGCGCTACCCCGACGAACCCTACCGGCAGCTGCTGAAGCTGATGCGCGAGCGCGTCCTCCGCGTCGACGACGTGCGCCCCGGCGGCTACGGCGACGAGAGCGAGTTCCTCGAAGACATCGAAGCTATCGCCGAGAGCCTGCGAGCCAACGGGGGCGAGGCCATCGCCGAGGCCCACGTCGACCCCCTCTACCGGACCGTCGACACCTTCGGGTTCAACCTCGCCAGCCTCGACCTGCGCGACCACCGCGCGAAACACACCAACGCCATCGCCGAGGCCGTCGACCGCGACGGGATCGACTACGAGTCGATGGACGAGGACGAGCGCGTCGACTTCCTCACCGAAGCCATCCTCCAGGACCAGCCCGTCGTCGACCTCGAAGACCGCGCGGACCTCTCCGACGAGGCCGCCCGCGTGCTCCGCCGCTTCGAGAAGACCGCCGAGTGGCAGGACGACTACGGCGTCGACGCCATCGACACCTACGCGATCAGCTGGTGCGAGGAGCCGTCTCACGTCCTCGAAGTCCTCTTCCTCGCCGACCAGGCCGGGGTCGTCGACCTGCCGGGCTACTGCGGGCTGGACGTGGTGCCGCTCCTGGAGTCGAAGTACGCGCTCGACGGCGCCCGCCGGATCATGGGGACGCTGTTCGAGAACGAGGCCTACCAGCAGGCTCTCGAAGCGCGTGACGGCATTCAGGAGATCATGCTCGGCTACTCCGACTCCAACAAGGAGAACGGCTTCCTCGCGGCGAACTGGAGCCTCTTCCGCAACCAGCGCCGGCTGGCCGCGATCACCGACGACTACGACGTGGAGATGCGGCTGTTCCACGGTCGCGGCGGCTCCATCTCCCGGGGCGGCGGCCCGATGAACGACGCCATGCTCGCCCTGCCCAACGAGACGGTCTCCGGGCAGATCAAGTTCACCGAGCAGGGCGAGACCATCTCCGAGAAGTACGCCAACCGCCGTATCGCCGAGCGCAACCTCGAACAGATGCTCGACGCCCAGATCCGCGCCCGGCACAACGCGATGGAGAACCCGGTCGAAGAGGTGCCCGAAAAGTGGGCCGAGGCGATGGAGACGGCCGCCGAGGCCGCCCGCCAGGAGTACGTCGACCTGCTCGAATCCGACGGGTTCGTCGAGTTCTTCGAGACCGCCACCCCCATCACCGTCATCGAGGACCTGAACCTCGGGTCGCGGCCGGCCTCGCGCTCGGAGGACCGCAGCGTCGACGACCTGCGCGCCATCCCGTGGGTGTTCTCGTGGACCCAGGCCCGCTGTATCCTCCCCGGCTGGTACTCGCTTGCGACCGGCATCGAGGCGTACCTCGATTCGGGCGGCGACGTGGGGACGCTGCGGGAGATGTACGACGAGTGGCTGTTCTTCCAGACGACGCTGGACAACGCGGCGCTGGCGCTGGCCCGCTCGGAGATGGAGATCGCCGAGCGCTACGCCGACCTCGCGCCCGACGAACTCCGCGCGGAGTTCTTCCCGCGAATCCGCGAGGAGTACGAATCCGCCGTCGAGCTGGTGAAGACGATCACCGACCGCGACAGTCTCCTGCGCCGCGAGTGGCTGGCCGAGAACCTCGCCCGACGCAACCCCTACGTCGACCCGCTGAACCTCCTGCAGGTGCGGCTGCTCGACCAGTCGCACCTCACCGAGGCCGAGGAGCGCACCCTGCGGCTCACGGTTCAGGGCATCGCCGCGGGGATGAAGAACACCGGGTAGGAACCCCTTACTCGCCGTTCACGGGTTCCTCCGCGGATGAACCGACGAAAGGCGCTTGCGGCGAGGGGCCGAACCGCCGCCCATGGCACTCGACACCGTCCTCGTCGCGGTCGGGCCCGGCGACGAGGAACGAACGGACCCGATCGTGACCGCCGTCAGCGACGTGGCGGGGCCGGCCGACGCCACGGTCGTCCTCGGGCACGTCTTCTCCCGCGAGCGATTCGCCGAGGTGAGCGACCGGCTGGGTTTCGGGGACGACGCCGAACCCGACGCGGTCGCCGCCCGGCAGACCACCGTCCAGTCGTTCCGGGACCGGCTCTCGGAGGCTGGGCTCGACGTGCGGATCCGAGGTCGCGTCGGCGAGGTGGGCGAGGAAGTCGTCGGGCTCGCGGAGTCCACCGACGCGGATCTCGTGTTCGTGGGCGGCCGCAAGCGCCGCCCGTCCGGGAAAGCGGTGTTCGGGTCGACGGCCCAGAAGGTCCTGCTGGAAGCGCCCTGCCCCGTGACGTTCGTCCGGGGCGGGTGACCCGACGGCGACGCTCCGGGTGCGGCACCGCACGGTCACTCCGCGACGTGGTCCACGGGTCGCTTCACCCACACGAGCGCGGCCAGCACGGGGACCCCGTAGAGGACTGCGTAGACGACCGGTTCGGCCCCGGCGAAGCCGGCCGCGACGGTGACGGTGAGAAGCGCGAGCAGGGCGTTCGTTCCCGTACGGCTCGCGTAGACGGGGGTCGACCGGTCGGGTGGAGTACGCTCTGGCATGCCCGCGGGTGGTGCGCCAGCCGACAAGAAAGTGGTGAGAGCGCCGCAGTCTCACTCGACCAGGGCGGCTTCGAGCAGTTCCAGCGGGTGGCGGATCTCGTAGCCCGTGCCGTGTTCCATCTGCATCGCGCAGGTGGGACACTCCGTCATGCCGGTCTGGCCCTCCGCATCCTCCATGTGGTCGAACATCTCCTCGCCGATCTCCATCGAGTAGTCGTACTTCTCCTCCTTCCACCCGTAGGTGCCCGAGATACCGGAACAGGAGTCGCCAACGTCCTCGATATCGACGCCGTCCAGGTCCCGGAACAGTTCGACGGCCTGGCGGTCGAGCCCCTGGTTGCGGGCGTGACACGGCGCGTGGTAGGCGAACTCCTCGGCGAGTTCGCCGTCCACGTCCGCGTCGGCGACCGCACCGGACAGGTCCTCGTGGATCCGCAGGTACTCGACGGCCTCGTAGGTGTGGGCGGCCACCTCCGCCGTGCCCTCGAAGTCGAACAGCTCGGGGTACTCCTGGCGGAGGCTCATCGAACAGGAGGTGCAGGAACAGACGGCGTCGTAGCCCTCCTCGACCAGCGCCGACAGCGACGCGACGTTGGTCTCGGCGTCGCGGCGGGCGTCGTCCAACATCCCGTTGGCGAACATCGGCGTGCCCGAACAGCCCTGTTCGGGGACCGCCACCTGGTAGCCGAAGTGCTCGAACAGCCGGACGAGCGCCTTGGCCACCTCGGGGGTGTTGTACTCGGCGTAGCAACCGTGGAAGTACGCGACCCGCTTGTCGTCGGACTGGACCTGCGCGCCGCCGCGGGCCTGCCACCAGTCGGTGAACGTCTCGGTCGCGAACTCCGGGAAGTCGCGTTCGCTGGTGACGCCGAGCGTCTTCTCCATGACCCAGCGGGCCGGGCCGAAGTTCATCGCGAAGCTGGCGAGCCGGGGGACCTTGCTCGCGAGGGCGGCCGACGTGCGGTAGTTGGCCAGAATGCGGTTGCGCCAGTACTCGACGGAGAGCTTGCTCATCTGCTCGTCGACGTACCGGCCCCGGGTGGTGTTGTGCATCTGGCTGAGGGGGACGCCCGACGGGCAGGCGTCGTCGCAGCGCATACAGTTCGAGCAGGACATCACCGACTCGTCGACCTCGTAGTCCTCGTCGGTCTGTGTGAGCCGCCACTGCTCGGGCCCCTGGAACTTCGGCCCGGGGAAGTCGTCGTCGACCTCCGCGACCGGGCAACTGGTGTCGCAGGACGAGCACTTGTAACAGGAGTCGGCGCCCGGCCGCAGGTCGAACTCCTCGGCCTCGCCGAAGACCTGCGTCGGCTCGTGGTTCTCGTCGGGGTTCGGTGCCGCCGGTTCGAAGTCGCTGGTGTGGTCCGTGTCGCTCATAGGTCCCGTCGTGTCGCTCGCGCCGCCGCTCGCCGTCCCGCCGTCCGGGACCCGCGGCGGTCCGGAATCGGAGTCGTCTCCCGCGCTGTCGTCCGTACCGTCCGCTACACCGCCCGTATCGTCCACGCCGTCCGTATCGTCCACGCCGTCCGTATCGTCCACGCCGTCCGTCTCGTCCGCGCCGGCCGGCCCGTCCGCCGCTCGCTCGTCGGTCATCGGACCGCCTCCGCGGCGGCCCCACCGGCCGCGTGTCCGGTCGCGATGGAGACGCCGCTGCCCGACTTCTCGGCCGCGAAGTCGTAGCCGCCCAGCACCGAGCCGGCGGCCCGGAGGTTCCCGAACTCGGGGTCGCCGCCGGCGTCGAGGGGCCGCAGGCCCCCGTCGGTCGGGACGCCGAAGCGGGCGAAGTCGTGGTCGCCGAAGGCGTCCGTGTCGAACCACTCGTAGCGGTCCGAGGGGTGTGGGACGTGGCAGTCGAAGACCGACTCCTCGACGCCCTCGCGGTCCGATCCGACCCCCTTCCCGACCAGCCCGCCCGTCGCGAGGACGAACTGGTCGGCGGAGAACGGAATGCTCGCCCCGTTGCGGTCGACGTGGACTTCTTCGAGCCGGTCTTCCCCGTCGTAGTCGACGACCGGGTTGCCCGTCTCCATGCTGACGCCCGCGGCGTCCAGCGCCGCGTAGAGGTCGTCCTCCAGGCGGAGTCCCGGCAGCGACGGCGGCCCCATCGGCACCTCGAAGACGGGGACACCCAGCGTCGATTCGAGTGACTCGCGGACCGCGCCGGGGTCGTCGTCGCCCAGCACCGCGGGGAAGCCGACCCGCTCTGCACCGTCGAGGTGGGGTTCGACCGCGGCCGCGAGCGCGTCGCGGGCCCGGCGCTGCCCGCCCGACCGGGTCTCGACCGGCGCGTCCTCGTCGAGCAGTTTCGCGTAGCGGGTCACCTTCGCGTCGGCGGCCAGATCGCCGGGGAAGGCGATGGTCGCGCCCTCGACCTCGAACGGGACGCCCGCGTTTTCGAGGTGGGTGGCCGCGTGTGGCGCGTCGAAGTCGACCAGCCGTTCGAAGCCGACCAGCAGGGCGTCGCGGTCGTCGCTGGCGACGCCCGCCGCGGCGCCGGCTGGGTATCGCGCGGTAGGCTTGACCGTCCCGCCGTGGGTCGGCAGGAGTGCGTTGCGGTCGGTGTGTTCGCCGCGGTAGCGGTCGGCCACCGCGTCGAAGACCGCCATGGCCTCGCGGACCCCGTCGACGCCGACCGTCCGGTAGGGGTGGTCGTCCGGAAGGTCCGGGATCGCCGCGTACGGGTCGACGACGGGGCCGTCGGCGGCCGCTCCGTTCGCGGCTCCGTCCGGCACGTACCCCAGCACGTCGACGAGCCCGGATGCCTGCGCGAGCGTGCTCTGTTTGTAGGAGAGCAGCCGCACGTCGGCGCCCGCACGGGCGGCCCCGAGCGCGGCGAACCCGCCGGCGAGCCCGCCGCCGACCACGACGACTTCCGAGTCAATCGCCATCGCGCCCTCCGTCGGTCGCGACGCCGGTATCGCCCGCGCTCCCGTCCGTCGGGCCGTCGACCGCTCCGGTCGGCCCGGCGTCGAACGCCGCGAAGTCGACCGGTTCGTCGGCGTCAGCGGGGTCGCGGTCGCGGTTCTGGGTCGTGGCGTGCAGCGCGTAGTTGAGCATCGCCTGGGAGAGCTGCTGGCCCCACAGCGCGTGCCGTTGGCCCTTCCAGCGCTCCTGCAGGAGCTCGTCCCAGGCCTCCCGGACGGTCGGTTCGCCGTAGCTGTCCTCCAGTTCCCCCGCGAGGCGGTGGGCGCAGAAGCCGCCCTGGCAGTTGCCCATCGTGGCTCGGGTCCGGATGCGGACGGCGTTGAGGTCCGAACCCGATCCCTCGATGGCGTCCTGGACCTCCGCGCGCGTGACGCCCTCGCAGTTGCAGACGACGGGGTTCGGCCCGTCGGTGTCGAGCACCTCCTCGGCCCGCGACCCCAGCCGTTCGACACTGCGGCGGCCGATCGGCGACTGGAGGCCGAACTCGTCCATGTAATCGCGGAGCACGTCGAAGTCCTCGCTACCCGGAAGCGGTACGTCGGCGGTGCGGCAGGCGGCGTCGACCCCGAAGCGGTCGCAGACGTGGTCCGAAATCCCCTCCGCCATCATCCGGTAGGTGGTGAACTTCCCGCCGACGATGCTGGTCATCCCCGGCAGGTCGTCGCGGTCGTCGTGGTTGAGCAGGAAGAAGTCGCGCGTGATGTCGGTGGGGTCCTCGCTGCCCACGTCCGGCGGCTCGTACAGCGGGCGGACGCCCCAGAACGAGCGGATCGTCCGGGCGTCTTCGAGCATGGGGATCAGCTCCGAGAGGGTGTCGATCATCATGTCGACCTCCCACTGTTCCTCGGGGTAGTCCTCGGGGTCGGAGACCTCCTCGTCGGTCGTCCCGAGGATCGCCGTCGTCTCGTGGGGGACGACGATGTCGGCGTCGCCCTTCGGCCGGCAGCGGTTGATCACCGTATCGACCTGCCGGACGTTCATGATCGTCATCACGCCCTTCGAGGGGCGGACCTCGATGTCGACGCCGGCCATGTCGCCGATCTGGCCCGCCCACGCGCCGGTCGCGTTGACGACGTGGTCGGCGCGGATCTCCTCGCGACCGCCCTCGGTGCCGTGGACGCGCAGGCCCGGCCCGGAGGCGTGTTCGACCTCGACGCCGACGACCTGTCCGTCCTCGACGAGCAGGTCGGTGACCTCGGAGTGGGTCTCGACGCGCGCGCCGTGTTCGACGGCGCTGGCGGCGTTGGCGACGACCAGCCGGAACGGGTCGACCGCGCCGTCCGGGACGTGGATCGCCCTGTCGATATCCTCGGCGAGGTGGGGTTCCATCGCGCGGGCCTCCCGTCCGGAGAGCACCTCGGCGGGGATCCCGCAGGCCTCGCAGCCCTCGAGCTTCTCCCTGAAGTACGCCTCGGAGTCCTCGGGGCGCTTGACGAACAGGCCGCCGGTCTCCTCGACGCAGTGGGCGGCGATGTCCCGGAGGACGCGGTTCTCCTCGATGCACTCCCGGGCGCTGGACTGGTCGGAGACCGCGTAGCGGCCGCCGCTGTGGAGCAACCCGTGCATCCGCCCGGTCGTCCCGTGCGTGAGGTTGCCCTGCTCGACGAGCGTCACGTCGAACCCGCGCATCGCCAGGTCGCGCGCGACGCCGCTGCCCGTCGAACCGCCCCCGAGCACCGCGATGTGGGGTGTCGATGCCATCTCTCCGGACCTTCGGCGTCCACCCACTTTACTTCACCGGCGAACCGATACCCTCGATAAATAAAATGGTTTTATTACCTCGTCGGGTCGACAAATTCTCGGTCTGCCCCGGATTATCCGCTCGAACGAACGCAATACTCGCCGGAGGGTCGACCCCAGCAGCCCGTAGACGGTCCGTACTCCCCGACCGGACGGTGAGGGATCCGCAGTCCGCGGGTGTCGACCCGCGAACGTGACGCGCGCGACCCCGGACGCGGGCTCACAGGCGCGCGAGCGAGCGGTATCACGGGCTTACTATATCCGGAGCCGCCCGACCGTCAGTAACATTTATAATGATTCCCAATATTGTTTATCGATAGGGCGGCGACAGGCGTAAACATCCCGCCACATGGTGACAGACAATGGCAGACACGTACATCGGCGCGATCGACCAGGGGACGACCGGCACCCGATTCATGGTGTTCGACCACGAGGGCCAGGTCGTCGCGAACGCATACGAACAGCACGAACAGATCTACCCCGAGCCGGGGTGGGTCGAGCACGACCCCATCGAGATCTGGGAGAACACCCAGGAGGTCGTCACGCGGGGCCTCCGTGACGGCGGGCTCGACGCGAGCCAGCTCGAGGCGCTGGGGATCACGAACCAGCGCGAGACGACCGTCGTGTGGGACGCCGAGACGGGCAAGCCGGTCCACAACGCCATCGTCTGGCAGGACCGCCGCACCACCGACCGCGTCGAACAGCTCGAAAAGGAGGACAAGGTCGGGTGGATCCGCGAGAAGACTGGCCTCGAAGCCGACGCCTACTTCGCCGCTACGAAGGCCGAGTGGATCCTCGACAACGCCGAGCCGCTGAAGCTCCAGAGCTCCCGCGGCGAGAGCGTCCGCGACCGCGCCGAGCAGGGCGAACTCAGGATGGGCACCATCGACACCTGGCTCATCTACAACCTCACCGGCGAGCACATCACCGACGTGACCAACGCCTCCCGGACGATGCTCTACGACATCGAGGGGCTCAACTGGGATCCGGACCTCTTAGAGGAGTTCGGCGTCCCCGAGTCGATGCTCCCCGAGGTCCGCCCCTCCTCCGACGAGGCGACCTACGGCTCGACCGACCCGGACGGCTTCCTCGGCGCCGAGGTGCCCGTCGCCGGGGCCCTGGGCGACCAGCAGGCCGCGCTGTTCGGCCAGACCTGCTTCGACGCCGGCGACGCCAAGAACACCTACGGGACCGGCTCGTTCTACCTCATGAACACCGGCGACGAGGCCGTCTCCTCGGAACACGGCTTGCTTACGACCATCGGCTTCCAGATGTCGGGCGAACCCGTCCAGTACGCCCTGGAAGGGTCGATCTTCATCACCGGCGCCGCCATCGAGTGGCTCGAGGACGTGGACCTGATCAACAACGCCGCCCAGACCGCCGAACTGGCCCGCTCCGTGGAGTCGACGGACGGGGTGTACATGGTCCCGGCGTTCACCGGGCTGGGCGCCCCCCACTGGGACGGCCGCGCCCGCGGCACCATCGTCGGGATGACCCGCGGCACCCGAAAGGAGCACATCGTCCGGGCGACGCTGGAATCGATCGCCTACCAGACCCGCGACATCGCCGAGGCGATGGAGGCCGACTCCGGCGTCGAGACGACGAGCCTCCGGGTCGACGGCGGCGCGGTCAAGAACAACTTCCTCTGTCAGCTCCAGTCGGACATCATCCAGACGGAGATCGCCCGACCGGAGGTCGACGAGACGACCGCACTCGGGTCGGCCTACGCCGCCGGTCTCGCCGTCGGTTACTGGGACTCGGTCGACGAGTTGCGCGACAACTGGCAGGTCGACCGCGAGTTCTCGCCGGAGATGGACAGCGAAGAGGCCGACCGGATGTACAGCCGCTGGGACGACGCCGTCGAGCGCTCGCTCGACTGGGCGCGGGAGGAGTAATCCATGTACGAGACGGTCCTCCAGGTGCCGCTCATCGGCATGGAGTGGGAACAGTTCATCCTGCTGTTGATCACCGCGATGGCGGGCGGCGCGTTCGGCGCGGCGCTGGGCGCGCTCCCGGCGTTCATCTTCACCGGCTTCGTCGTCTTCCTCGGCGAGGGGCTTGCGATCATCCAGCGCGAGGTCATGGACCTCCCGGCCATCGGTCAGGGCGAACTCGCCGCCGGCGTCACCGGCGTCATCGGCTTCGGCGCCGTCACCGGCCCGCACATTGCCTTCGCCGGCGGTGTCGCGGCCTCCGCGTACGCGGGCAAGAAGTACCCCGAGATGGAACCCGAGGGGTGGGACTACCACTTCGGGAAGAACATCCTCTACGCGTTCGGCACGAAGCCGGACATCCTCGCAGTCGGCGCCGTCTTCGGCGTCATCGGCGTGGTCATCAACCAGCTCTCGGCGGCGGTGCTGGTCGTCGGCGGGACGGGCGTCACCGACTCCATCGCGCTGACGGTCGTCGCCAGCGCGTTCATCGCGCGGATCGTCTTCGGTTACCCGATCGTCGGCCGCTCGGCCGGCGGGAGCCTGCTGGATATGTCGCCATTCGAGCGCGAGGAACCGCGGATGGCGACCGACGGCGGCGAGGTGGACGAGGAGCACGCCGGCCGGCTGGCGACCGAGCCGTGGCTCCCCCACCAGTACAAGTGGTCGGGCGTCACCGCCATCGGCCTCGTCGGCGGGATCCTCGGCGGCTACATCTGGATCCAGACGGGCAGCATCTTCATGGGCTACGCCATCTCGGCGATGAGCCTGCTGTTCCTGAATCTCGGCGTCGAGAAGATCCCCGTGACCCACCACATCACGCTCGTCGGCGCGGTCGGCGCAGTCGTCTTCGCCCCCGTCGCCGGGAGCGTCGTCGCGCTGCTGGCCGCCGGCGTCTTCGGCGCCGTCAGCGGCCTGCTCGGCGAGGTCACCCAGCGGATCTTCTACGCCCACTCGGACACGCACGTCGACCCGCCGGCGATGGCCATCGCCATCGCGATGCTGGTCGTCGGCATCCTGGCCATCCTGGGCGTGCTGCCCAACGCGGGGTACCTCTGAGCGGTCCCCGCCGCGGCGGCCCCACCCGGCCGTTCGCCACTCCCGACCGATTTATATACTGAGACGGAACTGATTCACAACCGTTCGCCCGGACTCCCATGGACATCGACGCGCGCATCAAACGGCGACAGCGACGGACGGACGGCCGCCGCCTCGTCGAGGACTACGAGTCGCTCTCGCCGGTCGCCCACGTCGAGGAGCCGTCGGACCGCGGGCCGACCTTCGAGCGCCTGCTCGACCACCTCGACCCGGTCTTCGACGGCAAGCTCCCGCCGAACGCCTACGTCTCCGGCCCGTTCGGCGCCGGCAAGTCCGCCGTCGTCACCGCACTGTTCACCCACCTCGACCGGCTGTCGACCGAGACCCGGTCGATCATCCACACGAGCACGCGCGCGGCCACGCCCACCTCGCCGGCGTTCGCCTACCTCGACCTGCGCGAGACGACCAGCGAGTTCGCCTTCTACCACGCGGTCCTCGACGCGCTGGTCGAGGAGTCGGTGCCCGACCACGGGATCTCCACCGCGGAGCTGCGCGAACGGCTCCACGCCCTGCTGGGCGACGCCGGCACGGGCGTCGTCGTCGCCGTCGACCACGTCGGCGAGCCCGACGGCACCGGCGACGAGGAGCTGGTCGACCTGTTCGCCGGTCTCCCGAGCAACGTGAGCTGGCTCGCCGTCGGCCGCCGCGACCCCGAGGAGACGGTGTTGACCGAGTACACCGCGACCGAGATCCGCGTCGACCGTTACCGCCGCGAGACGCTCGTCGACCTGCTGATGACCCGCGCCTCGCTCGGGCTCAGTCGGCAGGGTCTCGACCACGACCTGGCCCGCCGGATCGCCGAGTGGGCCGAGGGCAACGCCCACGACGCGATGGCCGCGCTGTTCGTCGCCGTGGTCCGCGCCACGGAGGACGAACGGACCCGCCTCACCGAGGCGGACGTGACCGCCGCGACCGAGGAGGTCCCCCGCGGGGCGGCCTCGCTCGCCCGCGTACTCGCGCTCCCGGCGAACAAACAGCTCGTCCTCCGCGAGCTCGTCGACCTCCCCGCCGAGGACCGCGCCTCCGTCACCGCGACCACCGAGGCGATCGGCGCCGTCCCCGCCGTGGACCTCTCGCCGGGCACCGTCAAGCGCTACCTCTACGAGATGGCCGAGGTCGGCGTCGTCGAGCGCGTCCAGGCGGAGGCCACCGACGGCCAGGGCCGCCCGCCGAGCCGCGTCGAACTGCGATTCCCCCCGACGGCGTTCCGACGGCTGTACGACCTGCGGGGGTGAGCGGCCGCGAGCGAGCGGGTGTCGTACGATAGTTCGGACATCCGTTCCGGCGTCGACTTTTGCTCAGTACAGACTGTAGGCATAACAATCAGTGCGGACCCGGCTATTCTGGGATGATTAGGTCGGGAGCGGGCCCATCGCGGCGTACTGCTCGTTGTCGAGAGACAGTAAGCCGAATAATCCGGCATAGACCAGACAGATAGCGCCGCCGACCGGAACGTAGAACGTCCACGTGAAGGTCCAAAATGCATCTGTCCAGAGCGCAGTAATACTGAATATCCACAGGAACGTACAGAGGCCGGTCACGAGAGAGATCAGGGCTCTACCCAGCCCGCCTCCGGAGCGCGTGACACTGAGACCAGCCACTATCGCCAGTGCCACCAGTGGAAGGTCAAAGAACTGGTATCCTCTTTCGATACTCTCTCCAAGTAGTGTTAGTACTACCGAGGGATCAAACGGGCCCGTTACAGGCCATTCCATCCACGAACCAGCGATAATAAGTGCACTTCCGAGGAGTGTCGTACCCACTACAATAGTGCGTTGGCGCCTATCCGACAGCGTGCCACGGTGCACAAGTCCCCACCCGAGAGGGAATATCGCCCACCAGACGACCGGCGGATATAATCCGTGGTTCGGGGCGAAATACGCCACAAAACCCACAACCATTGTCCAGAGTCCGGTAAGTACAGTAACAACAGTGCGGGCCGAAAATCGTCGGCGGAAATCCATCTATCATACAAGCAATTATGCTATTATGACTATCTGACGGTTAGTCTCAACGCTTTTTTGGAGAACATTGTTACTGAGACCTCTCTGGCGATCATATAGTGGTTGTCTCCATCGTTTTGTATCGAGGGATGAGACTGAGAGCGGATAAACGGACCGGGTCTGTCAGAGTTCAGTCTCACACAGCCACACGATCTGACGTTCAACTCGCAACATAAACTGAACGGGCAATCACCGAAGTCCAGCCGGAGACTGCCACCTCGTGGGTCCTACTCGATGTCCTCGCCTGAGCAGAATTTGCGCTACCGAACTCGCGAGCGGTCGCCCGTCCCGCCGGTCATGGCGCTTGCGAGCGCGCCCTTGACGACCACGTCGTCGCCGAGCGTGGTCAGTTGCACGTCGGGGACGTTCCCGAACACAACGTCGTCGAGCCGGTCGCGGATCGGGTCGAGGGTCCGCTCGGGGTTGTTGAGCGTGACGGCGCCGCCGACGTAGATGACCAGCGGGGCGTAGGCGTCGACGATGTTGGCGATGGCGATGACGTTCCACCGGGTCACCTGGTCCAGGACGTGCTCGGCGAACGCGTCGCCCTCCGCGGCGTGGGCGAACACGTCCGCCGAGGAGAAGTCGGCGCTGTCCAGTGGCATCGACGTGTCGACGGGGTCCTCGTCGTGGAGCCACCGGGCGTAGCGGAAGATGTTGTTGCCCGAGCAGTAGGCCTCCCAGTGGCCGTCGACGCCGCAGCCACAGGTCATGAAGCCGTTGGGGTCGACGGTCATGTGGCCGACCTCGCCGGCGTTGCCGTCCCAGCCCTGGATGACTTCGCCGTCGACGCAGACGCCGGCGCCGATGCCGCTGGAGATGGTGAGATAGACCATGTCGTCGGGGTTGCGCTCCGAGTAGAACCGCTCGCCGATGACGCCGGCGGTGGTGTCGTTGTGCAGGTAGACCTCGTCGCTGTCGACGAGTTCACCGATGGGGCCGGTCAGCGGGATGCGGTCGATGGAGTCCGGGAGGTTCGCGGGGTTGTCGATCGCCCCCTCCGCGAGGTCGAGCGGGCCGATGGAACCGATGCCGACGGCGGCGATCCGCGTCGGGTCGACGCCCGCCTCGTCGGCGGCGCCGCGGAGCGCGTCGAGGACCGCCTCCGTGACCGCGATCCCGTTCGGTCCCTGGGGCGTCTCCGTCCGCCGGGACGCGACGACGGTCCCCGACTCGTCCCCCACGACGGCGCGGATGTTCGTCGCGCCGAGGTCGACCCCTGCGTAGGTGGCCATGGTACCTCTACGGTGTACCCTCCGCTACTTAACTGCACATATTCACCCGCCTCCGAGTACCTCCTTCGAACGTCGGGAGCGGCGTCCTCGCGGCCTCCGGGCGTTCGAACGGCCGTCCGCCGCGGCGCTACAGGTTTCGTTCGGCCGTGCGCTCGCGCGCGCGACTCTGGATCGCCTCGTCGTAGACGATGCCGCGCTCGGCGTCCAGCGTCACGACGGTCCCCGACTCCACGTCGCGTGGCAGCGACGCGTTGGAGATCATCGGTACGTCGAGTTCGCGAGCGACGATGGCCGCGTAGCTGGTCATGCCGCCGTGACGGTCGACGATCCCCGCGAGCTTCTCGATGTCGCCGGTGAACTCCCCGTCGAAATCCTCGGGAACCGCCAGGATCGCGTCCTCGGGGAGCTCGGCGAGGTCGCCGTCGTCGGTCCAGTGGAGTTGCCCGGAGACCAGTCCCTCGACGACCGACCGCCCGGAGGCGATGGTCTCGGAGGCGACGTGGACCTTCAGCATGTTCGCCGTGTTCACCCCCTCCAGCTCGGTCATCATGCCCGAGAGGACGACCACGGTGTCGCCGCTGTCGGCCGCGCCGGTGTCCAGCGCCGACTGGACGGCGTTGTTGATGACCGCGTCGGCGCCGTCGGCGGTGTAGGGCGAACTCTTCGGGATGATGCCCCACGACAGCGCGAGCCGGCGGCGGATCCGTTCGCTGGGCGTCGAGGCGACGATAGGGATCGACGGGCGGAACTTCGCCGCCTTCAGCGCGGTGTAGCCGGACTCGCTGGCCGCGACGATGGCCGCCGCGTCGATGTCACGGGCGAGAAAGCGGGCCGAGCGAGCGAGCGCGTCCGTCCGCGTCTCGTCGGCCGTGGGGACGCGCTGCTCGCGGTTCTCGGCGTACTCCGGGGATTCCTCCACGTCGCGGACGATCCGGTTCATCGTCTCGACCACCCGGACGGGGTGGTCGCCGATGGCCGTCTCGCCCGACAGCATCACCGCGTCGGTGCCGTCGAGGACGGCGTTTGCCACGTCCGACGCCTCCGCGCGGGTGGGTCGCCGGGCCGTCACCATCGAGTCGAGCATCTCCGTCGCGGTGATGACGGGCACCCCTTCCTCGTGGCACTTCCGGATGATCCGCTTCTGGATCATCGGCACGTCCTCCAGCGGGCACTCCACGCCCAGATCCCCGCGGGCGACCATCACGCCGTAGGCGGCGTCGATGATCCCCTCCAGGTTCTCGACGGCCACGTCCCGCTCGATCTTCGCGATGACGGGGATGTCCGCGCCGAGTTCGTCCAGCGCGTCGGTGATCTCGTAGACGTCCTCGCCGTCGCGGACGAAACTCGCCGCCACGAAGTCGACCTCCTTGTCGGCCGCGACCTGCAACTCCTCGCGGTCCTGGTCGGTGATGACCGGCAGCCCCAGGTCGACGCCGGGGACGTTGACGCCCTTGCGGGCCCCCAGGTCGCCGCCGCTCTCGACGGTCGCGGTCACGACGCCGTCGTCGACCGACTCGACGGTCGTCTCGATGCGCCCGTCGTCGAGCAGGACCACGTCGCCCGGCTCGACCGCGGAGATGTCGTGGGAGACCCCGATCTCCTCGGGCGTCGCCTCGTCGCCCTCGACGAACCGGACCGTCGACCCGCCTTCGAGCGTTATCTCGTCGCGGACCGGCGCTGTCCGGACCTCCGGGCCGGGCAGGTCGAGCATCGCCGCGACCGGGCGGTCGGTCCGGCGGTCGACCGTTCGGATGCGGTCGACGAGTTCGCGCCTGTGTTCGGGCGAGCCGTGGCTCGCGTTCATCCGCGCGACGGACATCCCCTCTTCGGCGAGCGCCTCGATCGTCTCCTCGGACTCGCTGGCGGGCCCCAGCGTGCAGACTATCTTCGCGCTGCGCATCTCAGATCGATACCCCCCGCGGCGTCGGTGTTCGGTTCATGTGAACGGCTTCCCGCGGCAGGAATAAAGGGTTTGTCTACCGTTCTTTACCGGCGGTCCTCGCATCCCGGAGTGGTGCCGCGTATCGGCGCTCGCCGACGCGTCAGGATCGCCAGTAGGCCCGCGTGAGCAGGACGAGCACTGGGAAGACCTCCAGGCGGCCGATCCACATCAGGAAGACCATCAGCAGCTTCGAGACGGCGGGGAACCCCTCGAAGTTCGCCATCGGGCCGACGACGCCGACGCCGGGGCCGACGTTGCCGAGCGTCGCGGCGACGGCGCTGGTCCCCTCGAACACCGACAGCGACGCCTCGGTGTGGCCGACGAGGACGACGACCACCGTCGCGAGGGCGAAGATGACCAGATAGAGGAGCGTGAAGGCGTAGACGCCGCGGATCGTCGACTCGTCGATGGCCGTGTCCCCCAGCCGGACGGGCTCGACGGCCTCGGGGTGGACCGTGGTGAACAGCTCCCGGAACAGCGACTTGACGATCACGACCCAGCGGATGACCTTGATCGACCCGCCGGTACTGCCGGCCGAGCCGCCGACGAACATGGCGAACAGGAGCACGAACTTGGCCTGTTCCCCCCAGAGGTCGAAGTTCATGCTCGCGTACCCCGTCGTGGTGACGATGGACGTGACCTGGAAGGCGGCGTGGCGCAGCGACGGTTCGAGGGCGCCCGTGAGCGCGTCGTGGCCGGGGGCGGTGAAGAGGAGGCCGGCGACCAGCGCCGACAGCACCCCGATGATCCCCAGATACGAGCCGAACTCCACGTCCTCGACGACGGTCCGCAGGTCGCGGTTCCAGCAGTGCCAGAACAGCGCGAAGTTCGTCCCCGCGGCGACCATGAACGGGATCACGAACCACTGGACCACGGCGGAGAACGCCTCGATCGAGCGCGCCTCGGGGGAGAACCCGCCGGTCGGCATCGTCGTGAACCCGTGGGCGACGGCGTTGTACAGCGTCATCTCGGGGGCGACGCCGACCCGGTGGAAGGCGTAGAGGCCGACGATCTCCAGGGCGGTCAGGCCGAGGTACAGCCCCCAGAGCGTCCGGGCGGTCTCGGCGATCCGGGGAGTGAGTTTCTCGATGCCCGGGCCCGGGGCCTCGGCGTCCATCAGCTGGGCGCCGCCGACCGACAGCTCCGGGAGGATGGCGATAGCGAGGACGACGATGCCCATGCCGCCGAGCCACTGGGAGAGCTGGCGCCACATCAGCAGCGCCCGGGAGTGCCCCTCGAAGGAGATGGTGCCCATCACGGTCGACCCCGTGGTGGTGAACCCGCTCATCGACTCGAACAGGGCGTTGACCGGCCACCGCAGCGTCGAGGCCGACCCGTAGGCGGTCAGCCACCCCTCCGCGACGTACGGGACGGCGCCGACGAGGCTGACCAGCAGCCACGTCAGCGCGACCATCAGGAACCCCTCGCGGGCGCCCAGCGCCTCGCCGGGGTCGTCGTGGAGCCGCTCCAGCGACCAGCCGACCGCGAGCGCGAGCGGGACGGTCACCACGAACGCCTCGATGCCCCGGCCGTAGTACAGCGCCAGGGCGACGGGGAACAGCATCGGTACCGCGAGCCACTTGACGACGCTCCCGGTGAGGCTGACGCTCGCCCGCCAGTCGACGCGTATGTCGGTGTTCATCGCTGAGCCCGCCCGGGACGTGTCGCTCGTTCGGACGCCGTCGCCCGTCCCCCACACGGCCTGTATCCGCGCTCTCGCGGCACCACGGCCGGTCGAGACCGGGTCCCTGTGCGGTCGACGACCCCTCTCATCGTTCTCCGTTCATCGCGGCCGGTCGTGTAACAGTGTCGATCAGGGCCGAACGCCGCTCGGCGGGTCGCGCCCCACACTCACTCGTCGCCGACCTCCAGCGTGTGTTCCCTGACGGCCCCGCACTCTGGACACTCGTGGGTGTACTCGACCACTTCCCCGTCGGTTTCGCTGTCCCAGCTACCGCCCTCGTCCTCGTACCCGCAGTCCGGACAGACGAGCTCCTCGTGGTCGTAGTAGTCCCGCAACTTCTCCAGTGCCGAACCCGGTCCGTCACTGGTCATGCCAGTGTGTTTTCGACACCGGCACAAAAAATTGTCGAATGTATTTCCGGTACAAAAATTTGAACGATTTCAATTATCGCTACGAAAGATATCTCCTACAATAAACGGCACCGACGAGATAGTATCGAACGGATCGCACAACTCCTTTTGCCGATCCGAAACAACGGCCGGTATGAGTTACCGGATCGACGAGATCGACGAGCGCATCCTCTACTACCTCGCGGGCGACGCGCGGAACACGTCGGCACCGACGATCGCGGAGGAGGTCGACGTGACGCCGGCGACGGTCCGCAACCGGATCCGCCAGCTGGAGGAGGCGGGGATCATCCGCGGCTACCACGCCGACATCGACTACGAGGCGACCGACGGGAAGATGACGACGCAGTTCACCTGTACGGCGCCGGTGGGCGAGCGCTCGGCCATCGCGAACGAGGCCCTCGGAACGCCCGGCGTCGTCGGCGTGCGCGAACTGCTCGCCGGGCAGGAGAACGTCGTCGTCACGGCCGTCGGTTCGGACACGGGCGACATCAACCGGATCGCCCAGCAGCTGTCGGCGGCCGGGTTGACGATCGAACGGGAGGACATCGTCCGCGAGGAGACGACCCAGCCCTACGGGTCGTTCGCGCCCGAGGTCGACTCCCCGCGGTCGGCGGTCACCGACTTCCAGAGCGTGGTCGGCGGCGCCGAGGTCGTCGAGTTCACCGTCCAGGAGGACGCCGCGATCACCGGGAGGACGCTCGAAAGTGCCAACAGTGACGGGCTCCTTCCCGACGAGGCGCTGGTCGTCAGCATCGAGCGGGGCGACGACCGCATCACGCCCGACGGGGACACCCGGATCGAGACCGGCGACGTCGTGTCGATATTCTCGCCCGAGACGTTCCCCGAGGAACTCGTACGGGCGTTCGAGGCGAGCGAGTGAGGGCGAACCGCCCGGCTACCGCGAGATACCGCTCTGTTCGCCGGACTCGACGACGCGCTCGACCTCTTCGGGAGTGACCAGGGCGATGTCGCCGGGGATGGTCCGCTTGAGCGAGGCCGCGGCGGCGCCGTACTCCAGGGCGTCGGGCACCGACCCCCCGTCGAGCCACGAGGCGAGGAACCCGCCGACGAAGGCGTCGCCGGTGCCGACGGTGTCGTACTCGTCGGCCTCGAAGACGCCCTGTTCGTGTACCTCGCCGTCCGCGAGCGCGAGCGACCCCTCGCCGCCCCGGGTCACCAGCGTCACCCCGAAGTCGAACTCCTCGGCGAGTCCGCGGGCGATTTCCTCGGCGTCGCCCTCGCGGTCGAGGACCGACCGGGCGTCGCGGACGGCGACGACGAGCACGTCGACGTCGGGGAACAGGTCCTCCAGGGTGTCGCGGGCCTCGGCGGGCGACCAGAGCTTCGAGCGGTAGTTCACGTCGAAGACCGTCGTCGTGTCGTGGTCGCCGGCGAGTTCGAGCAGGTCCGCCGTCGTCTCCCGCAGCGTCTCGGAGAGGGCGGGGGTGATCCCGGTGGTGTGGAAGGCGTCGGCCTCGGCGATCCGGTCGGTGGCGAGTTCGTCGGCGGTGGCGGTGGTGACCGCGGAGTCGGCGCGGTCGTAGATGACGTTCGTCCCGCGGGGCTTGCCGGCCATCTCGACGTAGTAGGTGCCCATCCGGGCGTCGTCGTCCCAGACTACATCGGTATCGACGCCGTGGGTGCCCAGGGCGCTGGTCACTCGCCGGCCCAGGGGGGAGTCGGGTAGTTTCGACACCCAGGCGGCGTCGAGGCCGAGTCGCCCGGCGGCGACGGCGACGTTGCTCTCGGCGCCCGCGACGTGCACGTCGAGTTCGTCCATCGCCTCGAGGCGCTGGTGGTCCGGCGGCGAGAGCCTGAGCATCGACTCGCCGACGGTCACGAGGTCGGTCATACCCGTCGCTGGGAGGGCGTTCGGCTTAAATCCGCAGGGATCCCGGGCGGGCGTCGCCGTTCACCGTTCGGGCCAGTTACGTATCCCGTTGTCACATCTGCGGCCACCTTACTCCAAAGCTATATATGAGATAGTCGGACATGGGACTCCATGGGCAAGGGGCACAGCCGAGCAGTCGAGTCAGGGTTCCGGGGGCGCTCCCCGGTCGACGCTGACTCGGGCACGGGGTATCGACCGACGACCGAACGGAGACAGGACACATGAGCGGCGAAGACAGCGACAGCGGCAGTGGTGGAGCCATGGGCGTCGTCCGGACGGTGGTGCCGGACTTCGTCAGGAAACGATTCGCGCTGAAGTTCCTCATCGTGCTGCTGGTGATGGGCCTGGCGATCGGTGCGGTCGGGCTCGTCGGCACCCAGCAGTTCGTCGACCACACCCGCGACCAGGTCGAAAGCGAGTACCGCGGGCTCGCAGTTCAGGAGTCGAACCTCGTCGGCCAGTGGCTGGAGAGCAACCGGCTCTCGACCCGGCTCGCGTCCGGCGACCCCGCCTACAGGGGCAACGACGGGGACTCCATGTCGCGGACGCTGCGCGAACGCCAGCGGAGCCAGATGCCGAGCGACGTGAGTTCGATGCATCTCATCCAGGGCGGGGCCGGCCAGACCACGTTCGTCGCCAGCCAGACGGTCGCGCCCGGGTCGGAGGTCGACGGGACGGTCCGCGACTGGGTCACCGAACGGAGCTTCGAGGAGACGAACGAGGTGAAGGTATCGAGCGTCTACCAGAGCCCCAACGGCGTCCCCGTCGTCGGCTTCGCGAGCCTGGTCAACGGGACGACCGAGCGTGTCCTGCTCGTCGAGGTCGCCACGACCGACATCGGGAGTCGGCTTCAGGGGACTGACCGCGCCCAGGGCGGTTTCACGACCGTCGTCAACGCGAGCGGGACCATCCTGATCGACGAACGCGCGAGCGATCCGGAGATTGACACGGACGAGACGCTGACCACCTACGGCGACCAGGCGACGGTCGAGAAGGCGATCGGGCTGTCCGAGGCGGGCGGCGTCGACCCGAGCCAGATGAACGACCAGGTCATGGGCGAGGAGTACGCCGTCGGGTACGCGCCGGTCCTGGTCCCCGGGAACTCCGAGGTTTGGGCGGTGCTCGTCCACGCGCCGACCGACGTGCTCTTCGGCGACGTCCAGCAGGTCCAGCAGTTCGGCATGATCGCGACCGCCGGCGCCGTGCTCGTGATGCTGCTCATCGGCGCGGTGCTGGGGTACAACACCTCCTCGTCGATCGACCGCCTGAAGGGCAAGGCCCAGGAGATGGAGGAGGGCAACCTCGACGTGGACATCCAGTCGGGCCGCATCGACAGCATCGGCCAGCTCTACACCGGGTTCGCGTCGATGCGCGACTCGCTGCGCGAGCAGATCGACGAGGCCGAGCGCGCCCGCAAGGAGGCGGAGGTCTCCCGGGCCGAGGCGATGGAGCTGTCGAATTACCTTCAGGACCGCGCCGAGGAGTACTCGGATATCATGCAGGCCTGCGCCCGCGGCGACCTCACCCAGCGCATGGAGCCCGAGGGTGAGAACGAGGCGATGGACCAGATCGCGGAGGACTTCAACGAGATGCTCACCGAGCTGGAGATGACGACCGGCCAGCTCAAGACCTTCGCGAGCGAGGTTGAGGAGAGCGGTCAGTCGGTCCAGCAGAGCGCCGAGACGGTCCGCGACGCCAGCGAACAGGTCGCCGACTCCATCCAGAAGATCTCCGACGACGCCTACGACCAGAAGGAGCGCCTGCAGAACATCTCCGAGGAGATGGACGGCGTCGCCGCACAGCTCGAGGACTTCGCGGCGGACAACCCCAACGTCGACTTCGGCGACTCGCTCGACAGCATCCGCGAGGTCGCGAGTATGATCGAGCAGGCCGCCGACCTCGCCGAGGACACGATGTCCGAGAGCGAGAACGTCGCCGGCGCCGCCGAGGAACAGGCCGCCGAGCTCAACGAGGTCTCCTCGCGCGCCGAGGAGCTCACCCGCTACGCCCAGTACCTGGGCGACGGGCTGGGTAACTTCGAGACCGAGGAGGAACACGAGTTCGTCTTCCAGACCGGCGCCGGCTCGCCCGGCCCCGGCGGTCCCGAGGACGCCGGCGACGCCGACGAACCGGCCGAAGAGTAACGGCTCCGGACCCGGTTCGTCCGGGTGCACCCGATTCCGCGCGTTCTTCCAGTTCTCCCGCTCTCCGGACGGTTTCCCCGAACAGTGTGCCCGCTCCCTTCGGCGGGAGCGTCTGGACGACGGTCGCGGTCGGAGGTCACGCCGGCCCGAACCACTTCGGGAGAACCACTACGGCTCTGCCAGTATCGACTTTCTATCCGTGCAGTTAGGCAGACCTAAAAGAGGGTGGGCCCGCCGGAGGCGGCGGTGCGAAAGGTGTCGGTCCCGACAGCGTGGGCGGACCGGTCCGTCGAGCCTGACCGCCGTCCGTGGGCGTAATTCGGGGTGGAACCGGTGCCACTGAAACCCCGGGTCGTGGTCTGTACGCTCTTCGGCGCCTCGGCGGTCGGCGTGGCGCTCACCTGGTTCGGCACCGGTGTTTCGATCGCCGTCCCCGCTGCGTCGTGGGCGGCCATCGTGTCGCTGGGGACGCTCCTGACGACCGGCATCCTGTGGGCCACGTACCCCTCGAAGCCCGGGCGACCTCCGGAGTGGCTGGCTCGCCGCTGGTCGCGGGTCGGAACCCTCGCAGTTGCGGGGGCGGTCGCCGGGCTCGCGATCAGGGCCGTCCACGCCGTGACCGCCGTTGGGCCTTCCCTCGCGACGGGCGTCGGTCTCGCAGCTGGCACGGTGTCGGTGGCCGCGATAGCCGCCGCAGGTCGACAGTTCGATAGCCCGTTCCGCCCGCAGGCGGTCGCGCTCGTCGCGGGCACGGCCGCGGGAGGCGGTCTCCTCGCGATCGCGTGGCTGGACGTGGGAACGAGAGGCGGGTCGCTCACCGCGACCGCCGTCAGGTCCGTCCACCTCGTCGCCGCGGGGGCGTGGATCGGCGGTGCCGTCTGGCACAACACCGTGGTCGTTCCGGCACTGGCGGCCGACGGCGACGCCGGCATCCGACCGGTCGTCCGACAGTTCCGGCGAGCCGTCCCCCTGTTCGTCGCCGCCGTCGCGGTTAGCGGTCTCCATCAGGCGGTCACCCTCCTGGGAGCGAATCCGGAGGCGTACGTCGCGACCGCGCTCGGTCGTCTCGTGGCCCTGAAGATCGCCGCACTCGCCCTCCTGTCGGGACTCGTGGTTCACGGGCTCGCCCGGAGCCGTTCCGCCGATCCCCCGGACCACTGACTGGGGAGGCGACTCCGTCGCCACCGACGGATCCCCGGCCCCGCCCAAACGACCCGCTGACGGCCGCTCAGCGACTAGATTCCCGTTCGGGGAGTCGGATGTCGCGCTCGTCCGGCACGAGGTATTGTGTATAGCGGCATGTGGTTTACGCGCAGGCTGACGAACAACCCTCCCCGACCATATCATAATTTTTGTTATAAATCCCGCCTGGCGAGACCGATACATTCCCGTGCAGTCCTGGCCGGAGACCGGTTCGAACCCGTCACCGTTCGACGACTGGTCCCGCTGTCGAACGGAGTCGGGCCCACGTCTCGGGGACGGCCTGCCGTCTCTGGGCCCTGAGCGTGTGGGCGACACGGGAGAGCGGGCGCTCACCGGTAGCAGAGTGTGGGTCGTCGGGGGCTCTGGGCAGTGGAGCTGCCTTCGGACTGGCTGACCACGGGCGACTGTTGCGGGTCTGTCCGGTGAAGGCTGACGGACCGGTGAGTGGACGCGTACGAACCGGGGGTGTCCGTCGTCGCCCACCGAAACGGACGCATCGGACCCGTGCCGCCGTGTCGAGACTGGTTCCCTCCCGCCTTCGACTTGGGAGAGGGGCACTGTGACGAGCTCACCGCGCGAACTGCAGAGCCGCGAGTCCCCTGGGAGAACCCGACCTGAGCCGACCGGAATATCACGAGGGCCGTGTCGCCCTCGCGTGGGCGCGCCGACGACTCGAACCGGTCCACGTCCCGAAAGCACGTCCAAGCCGAAACGAAGCATCTCCGGGACGAGAACTGTGCGGTGCTCTGGCGCCCCGACACGATTGTCGCCGGGCCGCGGGTACCGGGTAGCTTCGGACCCGTCCCCAGTCACGACGGTTCGTGGAAAGTCGCTGGTCGCCGCCGTGGCGTGGAATCGCAATCCGCAGACGGGCCGATGCCACGGCGAACGAACCACCGACCGTTCGGAGAGTCGGCACAGAAGTCGGCCTCCCCGGGCCGGGATCGACCGAGTAGCCCGAGGACACGACTGGAGCGGGCAGGGGATGTCTGCATCGTTCTCACCGGCTGTCGTGGCTAACTGATGTCGTCTGGGAAGGAAAGCGCTTGCCACGCCACAGCGGCCAGAGAGAGCGCTCTGGAAAGGGTTGAACGGGCCGCAGCCAGCGCCGAGAACAGACTGTCCTGAAGACCTGTATCGCCCTCCGCTACGACCGCGGACCCCGATAGTCGGCCCCGACGCGAATTCTGTTTCCGTCTACCCAACAGATATTAGTTGTGTACCTGGATAACCGCATAATCTAGGTCTAAATTTACGCATAAAATATCCGCTGGCCGGCGGAAACAGGCCCTAGGAACACAAATAAGGGTCTTTATCCGTGAGTCTGGCGACAGATTGATTGTGGTGGCGTGAGACTCGCCTATCGATGGGAGAGTCGGATCTCGACACCGAGCGCGTATCGGTGCGGACGTACGTCCCCGCCTACCAGCGCGAGGAGTGGGACGACCACGCGGCGGAGCTGGACATGAGTCGAAGCGAGTTCGTCCGGACGATGGTCCAGGCGGGTCGGCGCGGGTTCGGAGACACGGATTCGGCGGTAGAAGTGTCCGAACCCGCCGATCCCGAGCAGGGCCCCGAAGAATCCGGTGGAGGGCCGTCTTCCGACGCTGACCCCCAGGGTTCGGGCATGGAAGAACGGGTCGCGGCCGCGCTCCGTTCGGCGGAGTATCTCTCCTGGGACGAACTGCTGGAGGCGGTGGCCGACGACATCGAGGCGGAGCTGGAGGACGCCCTCCAGCGGCTCCAGTCGGAAGGGCGGGTCACCTACAGCGGCCGCAACGGGGGATACACGATCGATGAGTAGGGCCGAGCGCGGGTCGGCGGACGCCGAGGACCCGGTCGCGTACTTCCTCGACGACATCACGTTCCAGGGCAAGAGCCAGCGAACGCGGGACGCCTACGAGCGCGTCCTCCGGGAGTTCGAGGCCTACCTCTCCGAACGAGGACTCGACCTCGACGAGGCGAACCACCGTGACTGCATGGCGTGGATCCACCAGCTGCGGGGCTCGGTCGGCGAGAGCACGGTCGCGACGTACGCCTCGTATCTCCACCGGTTCTACGGCTACATGACGGAGGTCGGGACCTTCGAGGAGAACCCGATGGCGCTGGTCCTGGAGGAGATCGACGAGTCGATCACCGTCGACCCGGAGCGTCGCGACATCACAGTCCCCGCGATGCGGTCGTTCGTGGCGGAGGTGACCCATCCGCTCGACAGGGCGGTCGTCGTGACCCTGCTGAAGACGGGGATGCGCGCCGGTGAACTGTGCAACCTCGATCGGCGGGACCTCTCGCTGTCGGACTCGCCGTTCGAGTGGTCGCATCGACCGCAACTCGACGGGAAACCCGACTCGGTCTACGTCGACGACGCGCCGAGCGCGGGCCAGGCGTACAACGGACAGGTCCGGACCGCGTCGAACAAACGAAAACGCGCGACGACGATCCCCGTCGACGACGAACTCGCCGCCGTCCTCGACGAGTGGTTGGCCGTCCGACCGGATCCCCGTTCGGATGCCGACCCGCTGTTCGTCAGCACGGCCGACGAGTGGGGCAAACGGCTCACTCCGGACATGGTCCACCACATCGTCGAAACGCACGCCCGCGACCAGGGCTGGTACCGCGAAGGTGGCGGCGCCGAGGAGAACGTCACGCCCCACTATTTCCGGCACTTCTTCACCACGCACCTCCGGGACCGGACCGGCGACCGCGGCATCGTCAAGTACCTCCGCGGCGACGTGGCCCAGGATATCATCGACACCTACACCCACGACTGGGGCGACCGCGTCCGGGAGGTGTACGCGGACAATATCTACAAGCTTTGCTGATACATCTCCGCTTCCGTGGACGGAACACTCGACCGAAACCGTACTGATAAACTATATTCCGCTATACGGAATCTACCGGTCGAGCCCCCGGTCGGAACACTGGTCGAAGGGATTCCAGCCAGTCACCAGTAGCAGGGCTACACCCGCGCTCAGGCCTCGAAGCGCGCGAGTGCGGACCCGTCCAGTTCGACGCCGAGGCCGGGGCCGTCCGGTACGGCTACCCGGCCGTCGTCGGCTACGTCGAATCCGTCGGCGGCCAGGGACTCCCGGAGCGGGTTCGAGGAGTTGTCGTACTCCAGCCAGGGGCGCCCGTCGAGCGTGGCGATCAACTGGAGGGTCGCGGCGATAGCGACAGGCGTTCCCCAGACGTGAGGCACCACGGGGACTCCGTGTGCGTCGGCGGCGTCCGCCACCCGGCGAGCGGCCGTGAGCCCCCCGACGTTGCACACGTCGGGTTGGGCAACGTCGACGGCCCCGGCCTCGAAGAGACGAGTGAACTCCGCCGGTGTGTGACACTCCCCGCCGGCGACGCGTACGTCCAGCGCGTCGCGGAGGTGGGCGTAGCCGTCGACCCGTTCGGGCGGGACGGGCTCCTCGAACCAGGACACGTCGAACTCCTCCAGCGACCGACCGACACGGCGGGCGGTCGCGGTGTCGTAGGCGTAGTTCGCGTCGACGAACAGCGTCGTGTCGTCACCGATCGCCTCCCGTATCCGCTCGACGAGGCGCACGTCGGCATCGGGGCCGTGTCCCAACAGTGAGAGTCCGATCTTGGCCTTCACAGCGCCGAACTGGTCGGCGTTACGCCGGGCCTCCGCCGCGATGCGGTCGAACTGCTCGTCGAGGTCCGCGCCGTGTTTGAAGTAGTGGCCGGTGGCGTACGCGCGGACGGCGTCCCGTCGTCGGCCGCCGAGCAGCGACGCGACGGACTCGTCGGCGAGTTTGCCCTTCAGGTCCCACAGCGCGAGGTCGACGCCGCTGATGGCCGGCAGCGGGACGACCGTCTGGTAGGCCGCGCGCGCACTGTCGTACATCTCCTCGTGGACGCGCTCGACGTTCCTCGGGTCGCGTCCTTCGACGATCGGCGCGAGCAGGTCCTCGACGGTTTCCCGCGAGCCCGCTATCGGTCCCCAGCACTCGCCCCAGCCGACGGTGCCGTCCGTTGCTTCGATCCGGACCAGCAGCGCCGACCGCTCGTCGACCCACGCCTGGGCGTATCCGAACGGCTCGTCGAGTTCGGACCGGAGCGCGACCGTCTCGACGGACTCGACGACCGTCCCCGACGTTCCCTCACTCCCCATCCCGCCGACCCCCTGCAGACCTGCGTGGTGTCGCCATCAGCTGCCCTCCGAGACCAGGTACCGATCCCCGTCGAACGAGATGCCGTGACCGGGCCGGTCGGGCGGGGTGACCCGGCCGTCATCCGGAGTGAGGGGCTCTTCGACCAGTTCGTCCAGGACCGTCGAGTGGTGTTCGATGTAGGGGACGTTGTCGTAGAGGGCGGCGAGGTGGGCGTGGAGCGGTTCGATGTAGTGGGGAGAGACGGCGACGCCGCTGTTTGCCGCCAGCTCGGCCACGCGCAGCCACGGCGTGACCCCGCCGACCCGACAGACATCCGGCTGGAGGAAATCGACCGCGTCGCGGGAGAGGACCTGCCGGAACTGCGTCTCGTTGTAGAAGTTCTCACCGGTGGCGATCGGAACGTCGACCCGCCGGCGGAGGTCCGCGTAGGCGGCGTAGTCGCCCTTCGGGAGTGGCTCCTCGAGCCACGTCACGTCCAGCCCTTCGATCCGCGACGCGAGGCGACGGGCCTCCGGAACCGTGTACGAGCAGTTGGCGTCGAGCATCAGGTCCAACTCGTCCGGAAGCGTCTCCCTGACCGCGCTGACCCGTTCGATGTCGCGGTCGACCGACGACCCGACCTTCATTTTCATGCCGGCGAACCCATCCGCCGCGACGGTCTCGGCGTTGGCGACGAGTTCCTCGGCGTCGTACTGGAGCCACCCCCCGTCGGTCTCGTACATATCGACGGAGCGGCGACTCCCGCCGAGCAGGGCGTACAGCGGTTGACCCGTCTCTTTCCCGAGGAGGTCCCAGGCGGCGATGTCGGCAGCCGCGACGGCGAACTCGCTGATCCCCTCCCGGCCGACGAACGTCGTCGACTCGCGCATCGTCGACCGGACCGACCGCGGGGCGACGGGGTGGCCCTCCAGCCGAGGCGCGATCTCGTCGTCGAGGAAGCGCTGTATCGCCGGTCCGCCCCGGCCGATCGTGTAGGTGAACCCGAGCCCCTCGCGGCCCTCGTCGTCGCGTGCCAGAAGGGCGACGACCTCGAGCGTGTCGAACGACTGGGTGGCGTCTTCGAGCGATTCCTCGTTGGGAACCCGGTAGAGGCGCGTCTCGACGTCGCGGACGCTGGCCGTACCGGACGGTGCGTCGACCATGGTCCAATTCGACAGACCGACCGTATATACGTTATGTAACCGGGAGTAAGATCTGTTCAGGATATAAAAAATTATATTAGTCCCGAAAGTGGGGGAAACACGTGCCACTCGAGTACACACACCGACCGGTGACGGTAGCCGACAAGACGGCGGTCGTCATCGGCGGCACGAGCGGTATCGGTCGCGCCATCGCGCTCGGGTTCGCGGCCGAGGGCGCGGACGTCGTCGCGAGTTCGCGCACAGAGGAGAACGTGGAACGGACGGCGGCGGAGATCCGCGACCGCGGCGCGGAGACGGTCGAGGTCACCTGCGACATCACCGACCGGTCGTCGGTCGAAACACTCCGCGACGAGACCATCGAGGCGTTCGGTGACGTGGATATCCTGGTCAACTCACCCAGTTACATCGCGCGGACGACCGTCGCCGACGTGACCGACGAGGAGTGGGACGACGTGTTCGGCGTCCAGTTGCGCGGTCCGGTCCGCGCCACCCAGGCCTTCACCGAGAAGATGGACACGGGGTCGGTCATCAACATCTCCTCGGCGTCGGTCGAGTCCGCGATCCCGAACCTCGCCGCCTACTCGATGGCGAAAGGCGGGATCGACGCGTTCACTCGCGTCGCGGCCGAGGAGTTCGGTCCCGAGATCCGAGTAAACGCCATCCGGCCTGGGTTCGTCGTCACGGAACAGACCAAGGGGACCTACACCAGCGGCGAACCGCGGTTCGAGACGATCAAGTCCCGGACGACGAACGGCCGGCTCGCCGAACCGGAGGAGATGGCCGGGGCGGCCATCTACCTCGCCAGCGACGCCGCCTCGTACACGACCGGTGAGATCATCACCGTCGACGACGGCTTCCTCGACGCGACCTTCGAGGAGTAGCGACCCGGAACCGCCGGTTCCCCATAACCGTCGCGGGGACCGGTGTGACGACTCTTTTTGCGCCGACGACCGTATCGAACGTGCTACCGCTCCGGGTCGAGCAACTGGACGGGGTGTTCGTTGGGCGATTCCAGCAGCGCGTCGAGTTGCTCCATACAGGAGGTGCCGCTGGCGACGATCCGGCGTCCCTGCCGGTCGGCGTCGGCGAACTGGTCCGCGAGTTGCTCGCCCACGTCCATGCTCAGCTCGTAGTACTCCGACTTGTAGCCGAAGCTCCCGGCCATCCCGCAACACTCCACGTCGGAGGTGACCACGTCGTAGCCGAGGCGCTCCAGCACGTGCTCGGTGTACGGCTCGAGGCCGAGCGTGCGCTGCTGGCAGTGGCTGTGATAGGCCACTCCTTCGCCGTCGCCGGCGGGGAGCGCGCTCTCGGCGGCGCCGTTCTCCAGCAGCCCGTAGACGTACTCGAGGACCTCGTAACTGTTGTCACGGAGCCGTTCGAAGCCGTCGTCGAGCAGGCGCTCGTACTCGCGGTGGAACATCGCGAGGTCGCTGGGCTCGACCACGACCACGTCGCGGCCGTCGTCGAGATGGGGGCCGAGCCCGTCTGCGACGGACTCCGCCTTCGCGCGGGCTGTGTCGATCATCCCCTGAGAGAGCGGCGCGCGGCCGGACCCGCCGACCGACGGGACCTCGACGGAACAGCCGAGCGCCTCCAGCACGCGGACGGCCGCTTTCCCCCGCTCGGGCTGGACGTAGTTCGTGTACACGTCCGGGTACAGCGCTACCGTCCGCTCGGGGTCGGCGACCGCCGATGGCCGGTCGGCCGCCCACTCGCGGAACGTCGTCCGCGCGAACGTCGGGAGGTCGCGGCGGGCGTCGATCCCGAGCGTCGACTCCATGACCCGCCGAACCGGCCCGAGCGAGGCGACCGCGCTGGACAGCGGCGCGGTCGCGCTCCCGAGCTTCGCGACCGTCTCGAAGTTCCCGAAGAACCGCTTGCGGAGCGGTGTCCCCTCGGACTCCTCGTCGGGGACCAGGCCGTCGACGAGGATGTCCTCGTAGTCTGGCTCGTGACTGCGGTTGCGACGGTCGCGGACGACGGTGTTGATCCACGGGATGTCGATCTTGACAGGGCAGGCGTTCACGCAGCGACTACAGCCGGTACAGAGGTCGTTGAACGACTCCGTGGCCTCCAGACCCTCGACGCCGGCCTCCCAGCCGGTGGCGATCCCACCGGTGTACGTCTCCCCGCCGAAGGCGTGGCCGCCGACCGACTGGAAGTTCGCGCAGGAGTTGGCACAGGCGCCACAGCGGATGCAGTACAGCGTCTCCCTGAGGTCGTCGTCCCGCCGCATCTCCCGCCGGCCGTTGTCGACGAGCACGAGGTGGAACTCCCGGTCGTCGTCGGAGCCGCCGAAGCCTGGAGCCTCGCTCGCTTCGAAGTCGACGGTGGGGGTGTCGACCGGCGGCGTCAGTACCGAAAAGTACTGCGGGATGTCCTGCCCGGTCGCGGATCGGGAGATCAACTCGGCGAAGGGATGCAGGTCCGAGACGCTGGGAACGATCTTCTCGATCCCCGCGACCGCGATGTGCGTGTCGGGTACGGACGCGCACTTGCGGGCGTTGCCCTCGTTGGTCACGAGCGCGATCGACCCGCTGTCGGCGGTCACGAAGTTCGCGCCCGTGATACCCACGTCGGCGGTCTCGATGCGTTCGCCGAGGTACTCGCGCGCGAACGCCGTGAGCGCCTCCGGCGAGTCGAGCGCCCGGTCCGTCTCGAAGACCCGCTCGAAGAGACGCGTGATGTCCTCCCGCGAGCGGTGGAGCGACGGACCGACGATGTGGGAGGGGGCTTCGTCGGCCACCTGGATGACGAACTCCCCCAGATCCGTCTCCCACACGTCGAGGTCGGCGACCTCCAGCGCCTCGTTCAGGTCGATCTCCTCCGTCGTCATCGACTTCGACTTGACGACCGACTCCGCGTCGCGGTCGTCGAGGACCTCCGTGATGTAGCGGTTGGCGTCGGCAGGGTCGTCGGCGACGTAGACCGACCCGCCGTTGGCCTCGACGGCCTGTTCCGTCCGGTGGATCAGGGTGGGGAGCCGCTCGATGGCGTCCTCTTTGATCTCCCTGGCCCGGGTCCGGTAGTGTTCGTGCGTCTCCGAGCCAACCGCGTCGATGGCATCGTAGCGCTCGTCGTTCAACCGGCGGATGTTGTCCTTGATCCCGTCGCTCTCACGTTCGAGTAGCGTTCGGATGCGCTCCGCGTCCAGGTCTGTCTCACTCATCGTCACGGACGAGCAGTACGTGAACGGTTTCGGGTCCGTGGACACCCTGGACGAGCGCGCCCATGTCGCCCGTCGCGCTCGGGCCCGTCGCGAGCACGACTGACGGGGAGCCCCCGTCGAACTCGTCGTCCAGCCACTCGAAGGCGGACGCCAGGTCCGGCCGCAACTGCGACGCCTTGACGACGACGACGTGGCGCTGAGGGAACAGCGACACCAGTTCGTCACCGCCCGGACGGGATTCGAGTGCGACCGTCCCCAGCGAGGCGACCGCCATCCGCGCCCCCGTCACGCCCGTCTTCGCGGCCTTCAACTGGTCCGGCGATGGGTCGACCGTGACCGGCGCCCCCGACAGCGAGAGGTCCTCGAACGGGAGCGGCGCTCCGGCTGCAGGCGTGTCGACGAGCTCCGCGAGAGCGGACCCGAAGTCCGACGGAGCGACCGCCGTGAGTTCTGTGTCTCGACGTTCCAAGGACTGCGTAAACTCGTCGACCGCACTCATATTCAGCCACAAGGAGACCACACGTATAAATTTTGTATGTCGTCGTCCGATAGATCGCTCGACTGACCGGATGTCCTGCCGCGGTGCCGTGCCGCAGGTTCGATCGTACGAACGGACGAGCTCGTGCCGAAGCGGGCGGGTCGACGGGGCTGGTACGGGCCGTTCGACCCGCGACGACTCCGACGGGGCCCGGTACAGTCCGGACGGCGCGGAAGCACCCGCCGGATCGGGCCGCCGGGCGGCATGTCTGGGGTGTCGCAACCCGGTCGACAGGCGGTTGTCGACTGCTGACAGTGGATCCGCAGGGGTTCGGTGGCGGTTGGTTCTCGTACTGTACTCGGCCGTCCCAATGCAGGTTGGGACAGGCTAACGTGTGTTATCGACACACATAAAATTTTCCGGTGCGGTGAAAACGGTCCACGGTCGAGTGCGGAACGCCGACTGACAGTCCAACGCGGCAGTCCGGGAGTCACGTCGCGCTCGGTGGGACCGTGATCCGGCCCGGCGGCCGCCCCACCGCCACGCGAACGGCCGCAGAAATTATCTGGGTTCGCTCGAGTGGTACAGACGGGATGTACGAGGTACTCCTGTCGATCGACCAGGAAGAGCAGCGAGCGCAGCGCCAGGCCGAGGCGATCCGGGACCTGCCGGTCTCGCCGGACGACGTCCGGATCACCGTGCTGTACGTGTTCGACGAGCTGGAGACGGACGTGGGCGGGACGGTCCCGATGAGTCGCTTCGAGGACCCGCCGGAGACCGAGGCGACCGTCGCGGAAACGCTCGACGGATACGAGGTCGAGACGGTCTTCAGGGAGGGCGACCCGGCGACGGAAGTCGTCGAGCACGCGACGGGGTCCGAGACGGACCTCGTCGTCGTGGCGTCGCGCAATCGGTCGCCCGCCGGGAAGGCTATCTTCGGCAGCAAAACCCAGTCGGTTCTGCTCGATGCGGACGTGCCGGTTCTGGTCGTCTGACGGTCGCCGGCGACCGTAGGGTCGGCGGCGACCGTAGACGGCTTCGGAGATTCTACGGGCGCTCGAGGATACTGTCGGAGTACAGGTGTGGTGGGCGGTGGGACCCCGGAACGGTCAGACGAACAGCCTCGGGAGCCACATCACCGCTTTCGGGAACAGGACGATGACGAGCAGACTCAGGAACAGCGGGACGTAGAACGGCCCCATCGCCCTGACGATCCGCTCGACGCTCACGTCCGTGATCCGTTCGAGCACGAACAGGATAACCCCGAAGGGGGGCGTGAGCAGTCCGATCATCAGGGTCAGGACCATAACGATCCCGAAGTAGACGGGGTCGATCTGGACGGCCTCGATGACGGGCATCAGGACCGGCACGAACACGGTCAGCGCGGCGATCGTCTCGAGCATGGTCCCGATGACGAGCAGCAGGCCTACCAGCAGTAGCGTCACCACGAGCGGGTCGGTGCTGATCCCGAGGACCGTCGTCACCAGTGCCTGCGGGATCCCCGCGATAACGAGCAGGTAGCCGTAGAAGTTGGCGATCCCGACGATGAGGATCAGCGCCGCCGTGTCGACGAACGTGGACCTGAAGATGTAGTAGGTTCGTTCGAGCGTCAGCCCCTCGTACCAGAAGAGGCCGATCGCCAGCGCGTAGACCGACGCAACGACGGCGGACTCCGTCGGGGTGAACACGCCGACCATGATCCCGCCGATGATGATCACGGGCGTCAGCAGTGCGGGGAACGACTCGCGGAACGTCGCGGCGATACGCGAGAGGCTCCGCGGCTGTCCACCGGGGTAGCTTCGACGGTGGGCCATCACCGTGACGATGAGCATCAGGCTGATCCCGATGATGATCCCGGGAACGATGCCCGCGATGAACAGCTGGCCGATCGAGACCCCGGCAAGGATCCCGTAGAGGATCAGCGGGAGACTCGGGGGGATGATCGGGCCGATGATCGACGACGAGCCGGTGATCGCGACGCTGAAACCGTCGTCGTACCCCTCGGATTTCATCGCTTTGTACTCGATGGTCCCGAGGCCCGCAGCGTCGGCGACGGCGACGCCGGTCATCCCGGAGAAGATCATGCTCGCGACGATGTTGACGTGGCCGGTCGCGGCCCGCACGTCACCGACCAGCGCCCGCGCGAAGTCGAACAGCGGTTCCGTCGCCCCGCCCTCGTTCATCAGTCGTCCCGCGAGCATGAAGAAGGGGATCGCCAGCAGCACGAAGCTGTTCATCCCCTGGAAGATCCGCGAGCCGGCGATCGTGTAGTTGATGTCCATCCCGATCGGGAGGAGCATGATCGTCAGCGACGCCAGTCCGATGGCGTACGCGACGGGGACTCCCAGCAGGAAGTACGCGAACAGCGCGAGCACGAACGCCGCGATGAGCACCGCGTCAACCATCGGATCCACCTCCGATGCCGAACTGTCCCACTAGTCGCCGCAGTTCGTACAGTGTCATCACGGCGAACCCGACGACGAGCGCGGCGTACACGACCTCGAGCGTGATCACCGGGACGGCCCCCGGGGTGACGCCGACGTTGTCTAGCATCGTGAGGTACGCTCCGTTGGTCGCGAACAGCAGGAACCCGACCGAGAGCACACCGATCAGGACTCTGATAACCGTCTCGGCCCGCCCGGCGAACTGGTTGAGCAGCAGCTCCACGCGGATGTGGTCGTCGTCGCGAGCCGCGATGATCGACCCGACCATCGTCATGTAGACGAGCACGAATTGCGCGGCCTCGCCGGTCCAGGCCACGTTCCAGCCGAGGTACGGGGCCGTGACGAACCTGATGATCACCTGTGCCAGCGCCAGACCCAACAGGAGCACGAACAGCCCGACCCCGATCCGGTCGGTGTACCTGGCGAGCCGCGACGAGGGACGCTCAGAGACGAACGTCATCGACTCGCTTGGGTCGTCGGCGCTCTCCGGTTCAGGTGTGTCGTCCATCGTTTCTCTCGCTCGGTTTACGCGGCATCCTGGATGTCTTCCCACGAGGCAGCGTACTGGTTCTCGAAGAGGTCTCGCACCGCCGGCATACCGGCTTCTCGGAACGCCGCCGCGTCCGTGTCCCGGACGATCGTCATCCCCTGTTCGCCGAGTTCCTCGATAAGCGCCTCCTCCTCGGAGATGGCCGTCTCGCTGGCCCAGGTGGTCGCCTCGTCGCCGATCGTCTCGATCAGCTCCCGGTCGGTCTCGTCGAGTTCGGACATGAAGCTGTCGTTCATGTAGAACCCGCCGGTCTGGACCATGTGGGACGTGAGGCTGTAGTGGCTCTGGACCTCGTAGAGGCTGAAGCTACTGACCTGCTGGGCCGGCCCCTCCGAGGCGTCGGCGACGCCCTGCTGGAGGGCCGAGTACAGCTCGTCGAGGGCGACCGGGGTGGGGTTGACACCGATCTCCTCCCAGATCGCGACCCAGTCGTCGAGCTGGGGCAACCGGAGCTTCATCCCCTGAACGTCCTCGGGCGTCCTGACCGGTTTGTTGGCCGTGTAGTGGCGGATCCCGCGGTAGATGATCCCGAGGTTGCGCTGGTTGCCCTCCTCGCGGATGGCGTCCAGCGCCGGCTGGAACGCGTCGCTCTCCCAGACGCTCTGGAAGTGCTCCCAGTCCTCCATGATGAACGGCGTGTCGACGAAGTAGTAATCGGGCGCGTACATGGAGACTGGGACGCCCCCGCCGATCTGGGCCTCGATCGACCCGCTCTGGACCGCCTGGATGACCGCCTCCTCCGACCCCAGCGCGCCGCCGGGGATGACTTCGACGGTGATCCGGCCGCCCGACTCGTCCTCGATCCGCTCTTTGAACCGTTCGGCGCAGCGAACCAGAATGTGACCCGGTTCGTACGTACTCCCGATTGTGATGTTGAAATTGTCTCCGACGCTCGCCGCGTCCGTTTCGCCGGTGACCGTCCCCGTAGTGCCACCGCCGCTGTCGCCGCCGCTGTCGTCGGTGTTGTCGCCACCGCCGCCGTCGCCGCCGAGACACCCTGATAAGCCGGTGATCCCCGCAGCTCCGAGCGCCGAGATGACGGACCGTCGCGTCGTCGAACGGCTGGTTTCGATGCTGTAACTGTCACTCGCAGATTCACCATTCCGCGTCATACATTCACCCACCCGAACCTACAGGCATAAATAATTATGGTTCCATAGATATCATGAACGGTCGCTCAGAGTAACTCGTCGCCACACCGGGTCGGTGTGGACCGGCTCGTATCGACTGCGTGACGGAAATCATCACGAACGATGATCGCCTTCCGTTCAACAGTGTTAGACAGGTAGCGTGCCGCCCCGCTCCACCATGGAGCGCGGTCGACCACTGCGGACGACCAGTCTCCGCGGGCGAACTCTTCACGATAACGGTGCATCGACGAGGTCGGCACCGGTCTAGATGGGTCCGGCTGCCGGAACCTGCCGATCTGGGGAGGGAGGATCCGGCCGGTGAGCCGTGCTGGGAACCAGCGAAAGTCTATTCATCGCTCCGTGAGTGTTTCCGATATGGCGACCGAGCCCACCGGCGCGGAAGAAAACCGGATCCACGCGGTCGACACGGCCGCGGAGATATTCGAAGCATTGCGCGGTTCCGGATGGACCGGGGTCACAGAACTCGCGCGGACGCTCGATCTCCCGAAAAGCACCGTGCACGTCTACCTCGCGACGCTGCACGACAACGGACTCCTGGCGAAACGTGACGGAAAGTACCGGCTCGGCCTTCGGTTCCTGGAACTGGGTGGCGAACTGCGACACGGTATCGACATCTTCCGTGCCTCCCGGAGCAAAGTTGACAACCTCTCGGACAAGACCGGAGAGGTCGCCAACATCGGCGTCGAAGAAGACGGCAAGCGCGTGTTGCTCTACTCCTCGAAACCGCCGGAGGGGCTGTTCGACAACGCGCCGACGGGGCAGTTCAGGAAAATGCACCTCACCGCGCTCGGAAAGGCGCTTCTCGCACAGTTCTCCGACGAACGGATCCACGAAATCGTCGACCGGGAGGGGCTCCCGGCGGCGACCGAGCAGACCATCACCGACCGGGAGGAACTGATGAGCGAGGTCGAGCGCATTCGCGACCAGGGATACTCCATCGAGGACGAGGAACACCACCAGAGCATCAAGGCCATCGGGGTCCCCGTCCACGGGATCGACGACCCCCCAGTCTCGGCGGCCGTCTCCATCTCCGGACCCAAGAGCCGCATCGGGACGGGCGAACCGATGATGGAACTCGTCCGCGACGTCCAGAGCACGGTCGAGGCCATCGAGCTCGAATACGAGTACTACTGACACGTCCAATCATATTGTACAGCTTGCGAACTCGGTCGACCGATCGCCGCTTCCCCTTCCCGAGATCCCCCATCGTACACTGCGGGTTACCGCTCTCGTCGCCGTCTCTCACCGCGCAACTTCACCCCCGGACGGGTAGTGAGTACACCTTCCCGAACGTGTTAGACACTCCCCGGCCGGTCATCGTCCCTCTCGTTCAAGATAGTTAGACGTATCAGCCCCGCAAATTGAGAGGTCGCCTCTCAGGAATCGACCAGTGGGTGCGTGATCGTCAGCCCTGACGGCAGCCGGCCCTTCGCTTCGATGCTGCGACGGGCACTGTTGGTCGACAGCATCCAATTACATTGGTATGAGTGTAATTTCAGATCCGCTCCGCAGACAGTTGGCTCCACCCATCGACGAGCGGTCGCCGCAACATGATTACAGTAGTAATGATGTCAGGGCCCAGTCCCGGGGAAGCCGTTTCCGAACAACCACTCCAGGGGTTCGTAATTACTGAATGCTAGTTTTATACGTTTCGATCGAGTATTTTGGCCTAAGACCAGTCAAAATTCCGGTTTAGGGGATATTAGACTGATCGAGGTTTGGGATCCAAGTTGATACTATCTGAACAAATGTTATTTCATAATGAACGGGCTGTCGAGTGCATTTCGCTGATCCGGAATTTCCGGGCCTCGTATCGGATCCGCCCCCGGTTGAATAACACGTATGTTCGTTCTTCCTGAACGTCTGTTTTGGAGAAAATTGAGTCGAAAATACCCGGCGCGGCCGGGACGCGGTCCAACGACAGAGGAGTGGGAGCGGTCTACGTGTTGAGGTAGACCGTCTTGATCTCGGTGAAGAAGTCGAGACCGGCGTCGCCCTGCTCGCGGTAGGTGTTGGTCGAGGAGTCCTTCTTGCCGCCGAAGGGCACGTGGAGTTCGAGGCCGGTCGTCTTCTCGTTGACCTTCGCGACACCGGCTTCGGTGCGCTCGACGAACTCGTGGGCCTCGTTCAGGTCGTCGGTGACGACCGACGAGGAGAGACCGTACTGGCTGTCGTTGGCGGCCTCGATAGCGTCGTCGAAGTCGTCGACCTCGGTGACGGCGAGGACCGGGCCGAAGACCTCCTCCTGGAAGATGCGCATATCGCGCTCGACGTCGGTGAAGACGGCGGGGCTCACGTAGTAGCCGTCGTCGTACTCGTCGCCTTCGAGGCGCTCGCCGCCGGTCTCGTGGGTCGCGCCCTCGTTGGCGGCCACGTCGACGTACTCGAGCGTCGACTCCAGCTCGCTCTGGGTGACGTGCGGACCCATGCCGGGGTCCTCGATGCCGGGGCCGATGTCGATGGACTCGGCGTACTCGACGATGCCCTCGACGAACTCGTCGTAGACGTCCGTGTGGACGATGGCGCGGGAACAGGCGGTACAGGCCTGACCGGTCACGCCGAACGCGCCGGCGCCGACGATGTCGACCGCCTCGTCGACGTCCGCGCTGTCGGTGATGATGGCCGGGTTCTTGCCGCCCATCTCGGCCTGCGCGCGGGCCATGTTGTCGGTGGCCGCGTCGTAGACGTGGTGGCCGACCTCGGAGCTACCGGTGAACGAGACGGCGTCGATGCCGTCGTTCGAGGTCAGCTCGGCGCCCACGTCGCTGCCGGAGCCGGGGACGAAGTTGATGACGCCGTCCGGGAGACCGGCCTCCTCGAGGGCCTGCACGATGCTGCCGGCCGGGCCGGGCGCGGCCGACGCCGGCTTGAGGACGACCGCGTTGCCGGTCGCCAGCGCCGGGGCGATCTTCCAGGCCGGGATGGCGATCGGGTAGTTCCACGGCGTGACGAGGCCGGCGACGCCGAGCGGCTCGCGCTTCGTGTAGACCGAGGTTCGGCCGCTGCTGGCGCCCTTCCGGCTGCCATCGTTGTCGAAGGCTTTCTCCGCGTAGTAGTAGAAGATGTCGATGGCTCGCTGGACCTCGGGGCTGGCCTCGGAGAGGGTTTTGCCCTCCTCGCGGGTGAGCTGCTCGACAAGGTCCTCCTTCTGGTCGTCCAGAATCTTCGCGGTCTCGCGGAGGATCGTCCCGCGGTCCGGGGCGGGCATCGCCTCCCAGTCGCCCTGGGCCTCGTTGGCGGCGTCGATGGCCTTCTGGGCGTCCTCGGTACCGCCCTTCGCGTACTCTGCGACCGTCTCCGTCGTGTCGGCCGGGTTGTCGACCGCGAAGGTGTCCCCGCTCTCGGCCGGGACCCACTCGCCGTCGATGTACAGGTTTGTTGTCTCTGTCATGCACCTAAACGGTCGGATGGCGGCCACTTACGAGTTTCCATACGGGACACGCCATGCCCGTATCTCGATCGCCGGGACCCGATCGGGCCGGCCGACGCGGCTCCGAGCGGATGTGGGAAACTTTAAGCGAGTTACGTATGGACCTATACTCGTCATGGTCGACTTCGACAAGATCAGCGATCCGAACGCTGAATATACGATGCGGGACCTCTCGGCGGAGACGATGGGTGTCTCCAAGGAGCGCGGCGGCACACGCGACGCCGAGATCACGGACGTACAGACGACGATGGTCGACGGGAACTACCCGTGGATCCTCGTGCGCGTCTACACCGACGCGGGCCCGGTCGGCAACGGCGAGTGTTACTGGGGCGGCGGCGACACCGCCATCATCGAGCGGATGAAGCCGTTCCTCATCGGCGAGAACCCGCTGGACATCGACCGACTCTACGAGCACCTCATCCAGAAGATGTCCGGCGAGGGATCGATCTCCGGGAAGGTCATCTCGGCCATCTCCGGCATCGAGATCGCCCTCCACGACGTGGCGGGCAAGCTCACCGACCTGCCGGCCTACCAGCTGCTCGGCGGCAAGTACCGCGACGAGGCCCGCATCTACTGCGACCTCCACACCGAGGACGAGGCCGACCCCCAGGCCTGCGCCGAGGAGGCCGACCGCGTCGTCTCCGAGCTAGGCTACGACGCAATCAAGTTCGACCTCGACGTGCCCTCCGGCCACGAACGGGACCGCGCCAACCGCCACCTCCGCGGCCCGGAGATCGAGCACAAGGCCGAGATCGTCGAAGCGACCACCGAGGCCGTCGGCGACCGCGCCGACGTGGCCTTCGACTGCCACTGGTCGTACGCCACCGGCAGCGCCAAGCGCCTGGCCAAGCGCCTCGAGGAGTACGACGTGTGGTGGCTCGAGGACGTCGTCCCGCCGGAGAACCACGACGCCCAGCGCGAGGTCACGCAGTCGACCGCCACGCCGACCGCGACCGGCGAGAACGTCTACCGCACCCACGGCAACCGCGACCTCATCGAGAACGAGGCCATCGACATCATCGCCCCCGACATCCCGCGCGTCGGCGGCATGCGCGAGGGCCGCAAGATCGCCGCCATGGCCGACATGTACTACATCCCCGTCGCCATGCACAACGTCTCCTCGCCCATCGGCACGATGGCCTCCGCGCAGCTCGCGGCCGCCATCCCGAACTCCCTCGCCGTCGAGTACCACTCCTACGAGCTCGGCTGGTGGGAGGACCTGGTCGAAGAGAACGACCTCATCGAGGACGGCTACATGGAGATCCCCGAGGAGCCCGGCCTCGGCCTGACCCTCGATCTGGACACCATCGAGGAGAACATGGTCGAAGGCGAGACGCTGTTCGACGAGGCGTAGCCGAAGTCAAGCCCGAAAATCTTCGATTTTCGGTGTTCGACCCCGCGTAGCGGGGTCGAGCTCGCCGGAGCTTGCGCCGGCGGTGTTCGATCCGGCTCCGTAAGCCGGTCCGGACTCGCCGACCGACGCTCGGCGTCCGTCGAACGCCCCGGACTCACTTCGTTTCGCCCGCTGTTCGGACTTCCCGGGAGTCCCGTCGCCGAACGCGTTTCTCCTTCTGGAACGACGACATCGCGGTCTGAGCACGTTTTCCGAGACCGAACCGTGGTTCTTGGAATACAGAACGGAGTTCAGCCGAACAGAACAGGTAAGTACGGGGACGCGAACCGTGAGGTATGGACGAACCGAAACACCCGGTCACGACGGTCGACCGGACGCTGCAGATCGTCGAGATCATCCAGGAGCTCGACGGGGCCGGCGTCTCGGAGATCGCCAAGCGGGTCGACGTGGGCAAGAGCGCGGTCCACAACCACCTCAACACGCTCGCCAACCGCGAGTACGTCGTCACGGAGGGCGACGAGTACCACATCGGCCTCGCCTTCCTCGGGCTGGGCGCCTACGCGCGCAAGCGCAACGAGATCTACGACGCCGCCCACGCAGAGGTCGACAAGCTCGCCGACGAGACGGGCGAACTCGTCAACCTCCTCGTCGAGAAGGGTGGCCAGGGCATCTACCTCTACCAGGCCCGGGGCGACAACGCCGTCGAACTCGACACCTACGAGGGGAAACGCGTCAACCTCCACTGCACCGGCCTCGGCAAGGCCATCCTCGGCTTCCGCCCCGAGGAGGAGGTCGAGGCGATCGTCGACGACCACGGCATGCCCGCCGAGACCGAACACACCATCACCGACCCCGACGCCTTCTTCGAGGAACTCGCCGAGATCCGCGAGCAGGGCTACGCCATCGACGAGGAGGAACGGCTCAACGGCCTCCGGTGTGTCGCCGCGCCCATCACCGACGACGACGACCGCGCCATCGCCGCCGTCAGCGTCTCCTGCCCCGTCCACCGCGTCGACGACGAGCGCTTCTACGAGGAGCTCCGCCAGGCCGTCCTCGGCGCCGCGAACGTCGTGGAACTGGAGCACAACTACTCCTAACCACCTTTTTCGCGGAGGGGTGGGCAAACCGCGCCCACCCCTCCGCCAAAAACGTGGGCGAAAAAGGCCGAACTCGCGCTCCGCGCGAGTTCGGTGAACCGGCGCCGAAGGCGCCGGATGCTGGAGCCGCAACACGCGACGCCGGATTGGGGCCGAAGCTCCGAGAATGCTCGTGATATAGCGAACGACGGGAAATAGTGAGAGAACGTCCCGCGCCGCAGGCGCGCGGTTCTCCGTCAGAGTCAAGCTCTGACGAGCCTCGCGTCGTTGCCCCTCCGCGAGACACCGGACGCGAGCGAACGCAGTGAGCGAGTCGTCCGGCCTTTTTCCCCACGTTTTTGCGGCGGAGGATCCCCGCAGCGGCCCTACGGGCCGCGAGGAGCTCTCCGCCGGAAAAAGTGGGTGCGAAAGTGGACAGAAAAGTGGGATAAAAGCCGGTTTTTACATCATGCCGCCCATGCCGCCGCCCATACCGCCCATGCCGCCGCCGGGGGCGCCGCCCGGACCGCCTTCGTCCTCGTCCTCGCCGCCGACCGAGAGGTCGCCGGCGGAGATCACGTCGTCGATGCGGAGGATCATCGTCGCGGCGTCGACGGCGGAGTTGACGGCCGTCGTCTTGACGCGCAGCGGCTCGACGACGCCGTCGTCGAACATCTCGACGAGTTCGCCGGTGTCGGCGTCGATGCCGACGTTCACGTCGCCCGCGTCGTGGCGGGCGGTCATGTCGACCAGCGCGTCGATGGCGTCGTGACCGGCGTTCTCGGCGAGGGTGCGCGGGCCGTCCTCGAAGGCCTCGGCGAACGCCTCGACGGCGAGCTGCTCGCGGCCCTCGACGGAGTCGGCCTCCTCGCGGAGCGCGAGCGACGCCTCGATCTCCGGGGCGCCGCCGCCCGGGAGAACGTAGCCGTCTTCGAGGGCGGCCGAGACGACGCCGACGCTGTCGACGACGGCGCGCTCGACCTCGTCGAGGACGTGCTCGGTACCGCCGCGGAGGAGGATCGTCCCCACGTCGGCGTCCGGCAGGTCACTGAAGACGATGGTCGACTCGTGGTCGGCCTGTCGGCGGACGGTGCGGTCGCGGATGACCCGCTCGGAGACGCGGCCGGCGTGGCCGAGGTGGTCGGCCGTCAGCAGCTCCAGGTCGCCGACGCGCTCGGCGCCGGTGGCGGCCGCGACGCGCTTGCGCTTGTCGTCGTCGACCCGGCGGAAGGCGGTGATGCCGTTCTCGACGAGCAGCTCGGCGGCGTACTCGTCGATGCCGCCGTCGGCGAGCACCACGTCGGCCCCCGCTTCGACGATCTTGTCGACCTTGTCGGCGAGCTCAGACTGTTCGAGTTCGACGAACCCCTGGAGGTCGTCCATGTCGCCGACCGACGCCTCGGCGCCGATCTCCGTCTCGGAGACCTCGATGTCGCCCTCGTAGACGAGGACATCGGCGTCGGAGAGCTCACTGCTCATGTTCTGGTGGACCGGCTCGATGTCGAAGAGGACGCCCTCGACGAACTCGGAGTCCTCGATGGAGGCGCCGTAGAACTGGCGCACGTCGACGGCGTTCTGGTCGACGGTGCCGTCCTCGCGGACGGCCGCGCGGACGGCGGAGACGACCATCGACGAGAGGAGGTCCTTGGCGGTCTCGGCGCCCTTGCCGGTCATCGCGGTGCCGGCGACCTGTTCGAGCACCTCGGTGTCGTCGGGGTCGACCTCGGTCGCGATGTCCTCGAACACCTCGGTGACCGCCTCGGCGGCGTGGCGGTAGCCCGAGACGATGGAGGTGGGGTGGATGTCCTGTTCGAGGAGTTCCTCGGCGTTCGAGAGGAGCGCGCCGGCGAGGACGACTGCGGAGGTGGTGCCGTCGCCGACCTCCTCCTCCTGTGTGGTCGCCACGTCGACGACCATGTCGGCGGCGGGATGGTCGACGTCCATCTCCTCCAGCAGCGTCACGCCGTCGTTCGTGACGACGACGTTGCCGCCCTGGTCGACGAGCATCTTGTCCATCCCTCGCGGGCCGAGGGTCGTCCGGATCGTCTCCGCGACTGCGCGCCCCGCTTCGAGATTCATCGACCGGGCGTCCTCGCCCGACGTGCGCTGGCTCTCGTCGGAGAGGACCACCATCGGTCCGTCGGCCATCTGTTGTGCCATGTGTGCTCACAACCGCGTCTGGCGGAAATAAGATTTGCTTTCCGGGCGAGCGCAGAAGCTATATGGGAGGGCGCGACCGGAACGAAACGCGTCCGCGGCCGGCTCAGTCGCCGAAGCTCGCCGACTCCTGGGCGTCGTACTCGTCCTCGTCGGCGTCGACCAGTTCCGCGCTGTTCCAGTACTCGTGGGTCTCCAGCGCCCGGAAGCAGGCGGCGTCGCTCTCGCCGGCGGTGTCGAACAGCTCGGGCTCCTCCTGCGTGCAGACCTCGCGGGCCTCCGGGCAGCGCGTGTGGAACTTGCAGCCCGAGGGCGGGTCCTCGGGGTCCGGCACGTCGACCTTGCGGACCGGCGGGTCCTCCTGGATGCGCTGTTTCGCTAGGTCCGGGTCGACGGTCGGCGTCGACCACTTCAGGACCTTCGTGTACGGGTGCGTTGGGTTCTGGAGGATCTCCTCGGGCGGCCCGATCTCGACGATCTCCCCGAGGTACATGATGGCGATGCGGCCGCCCGCGCGCTTGGCGAGGTAGCGGGCGTTCGCCAGGTCGTGACTGATGAAGATATAGGACGTGTCGAAGGTGTCCTGCAGGTCGAGGATCAGGTCCATCATCCCGACACGGAGGCTCACGTCCAGCGCCGAGATGGCCTCGTCGGCGAGGATCACGTCCGGGTTCATCAGCAGCGCCCGCCCCAGAGCGACCCGCTGTTTCTCCCCGCCGGACAGCTGGTGGGGGTAGCGCTCGGCGTAGTCCTCCGGCGGCATCATGTCCACGTACTCCAGGAAGCGATAGATCGTGTCCTCCCGCTCCTTGGGCCCCAGCTCGGTCCGGTACTTCTTGAGCGGGTCCGAGAGGATCGCCTTGACCCGCCGCGAGGAGTTCAGGGCGTTCGCGGGGTCCTGGTGGATGATCTGCATCGCGCGGCGGATCTCGGTGAACTCGATGTCCGCGTCACGCGGGTTGGACTTGGCGTCCCAGATGTCCTGGCCGCGGTAGGAGACCGTCCCGCTGGTGGGCTGTTCGAGGCCGATCGCGGTCTTGCCGAGCGTGGTCTTGCCACAGCCCGACTCGCCGACCAGCACGACGATGTCGTTGTCGTAGAGGTCGAAACTGACGCCGTCGACCGCGCGGACCTTCTTGTCGGTCAGCGCCCGCTTGACGATCCCGCCGGGCGTGTAGTGGACGTTCACGTCCTCGACCGACAGGATCGGTTCGTCGCTCGATTCCTCGTCGACGGCCGCGTCGTCGGCCGTCACGTCGTCGGCCGTGGGTTCGTCTGTGCTCATCTGTCGTCCTCCGTGGTCCCGTGGTCGAGGTTGTAGGACAGCTCGTTGCGGGCCTGGTCCGAATAGAAACACGCCGCCTCGTGGTCCTCGTCGACCGTCACGAGGTCGGGGTCCTCGATCTCACAGCGGTCGTCGGCGATCGGACACCGCGGGTGGAACGAACACCCCGTCGGGATGTTCACCGGGTCCGGGCGCGCGCCCTCGATGGGCTCCATCGCGTCGATGTCCGACTCGATGCTCGGAACCGAGCGCAACAGCGCCCGGGTGTAGGGGTGGGCCGCGTCCTTCAGCAGCGAACGCGTGTCGCCCACCTCGATGAACTCGAAGGAGTACATCACGCCGATGCGGTCCGACAGGCCCGCGACCAGCGGCAGGTCGTGCGTGATGAAGACGATGGTCAGCTCGAACTCGTCGCGCAGCTCCCGGAGCATCGAGATGATCGACCGCTGCATCAAAAGATCCAGCGCCGCGGTCGGCTCGTCCATCACGAGCACCTCCGGTTCGAGCACCAGCGCGAGCGCGATGAGCGCGCGCTGTTTCATCCCGCCCGACAGCTCGTGGGGGTAGGAGTTCATCACGCGGTCGGGGTCCAGGTGCAGCGCCTCGAACAGATCCCGGACGTGGTCCATCCGCTCGTCGAGGACGGCGTTGTGGGCCTGGATGGTCTCGTGGAAGTGGCCCTTGATCTTCATCGTGGGATTGAACGAGTTCATCGCCCCCTGGAAGACCATCGAGACCTCCTCCCAGCGGAAGTTCTTCAGCTCGCCCTCGCTCATCCCGAGCACGTCGATCGAGTCGTCGCCGACGGCGTCGTAGGAGCCGATCTGGTCGGCGCTCGGGGTGTCAGTACCCTCGTCCTCACGGGGGTAGTAGGTCACGTCGCCCGAGAGGTGGCCGGGGTCCTCGACGGCGTCCATCAGCGCGGCGGCGAACATCGACTTGCCCGAGCCGGACTCGCCGACGACGGCGAGGATCTCCTCGCGGCGGATGTCCAGGCTCACGTCGTTGAGCACCCAGGCCTGCCCCCGGGACATCCCGAACTGCACGCGGGCGTCCTCGACGCTCATGACGATGTCCTCGTCGGGTTCGTCGGTCTCCGTCGTCTCCTCCTCGCTCGATTGGTCCGGTTGTCCGATTGCCATGTCAGTTCACCTCCGGTCGTCGGGTCGGTTCGCGAGCGGGCATCACAGGTCACCCGCCCCGTCCTGTTCGTCCTCCGGGACAGTCTCGGAGTGGCGCGCCAGCAGGCGCGGGTTGAACACCCGGTCGAGCCCCTGCGAGAAGAGGATCAGCGAGAAGCTCACGCCCGAGATGGCCAGCAGCGGGAACAGCATCCAGTGGCCCGCGCGGCCCGGCGCCGAGATCGCGTTGCCCTGCTCGTAGGCCAGCTGCATCATCACGCCCCAGTTGAACGAGCTAAAGGGGAGCACGCCGATGAAGTACAGCGCGACCGACTGGAAGATGACCGCGACCGCGGCGCCCGCCGCGGAGACGAGCACGAACGGCGCGACCTTCGGGACGAGCTCCTGGCCGACGATCGTCGGCGTCGAGAGCCCGATCGACCGGGCCGCCTCGACGAAGTCCTCCTCGCGCAAGGACAGCACCTGCGAGCGCAACATCCTGGCCAGTCCCGGCCACTGGTCGATGGCGATGATGGTCCCGACGATGAAGGGGTCCTCCGGCGAGAAGATCGCCGCGAGGACGATGATCAGCGGCAGGCCCGGCAGCGTGATGAACACGTCGGCGATCGTCATCAGGACCGTGTCGATGACGCCGCCCTTGTAGCCCGCGATCATCCCGACGAGCACCGCGACGCCGACCGAGAAGACGATCCCGGCCAGCGCCATCTTCATCATCGCCGGCGTCGAGTGGACGAGCGTCTTGAAGACGCCGCGCCCGAGGTTGTCGGTGCCCAGCGGCATCGACCAGTCGACGAACGGCTGGAGGTAGTACGGCCCCTCGTTGATCTGTGGCGGCGGCACCAGCCAGACGCCGACAGTGCCCATCAGCAGGTAAAACAGGACGCCGACGCCGCCGATGCGAGTTCGCCAGTCCGACCACGCGACGCGGAACGGCGTCGCGATGTAGAAGTCGAACGCGCGGCGGGCGCGCTCGGCCGGCGGCGTCCGGCGCCGTTCGACCTCCTCGTCGCTCCCGAAGATGCTTTCCTGCGTGACGCCTCCGTCGCTCTGTGGGTTTTTCTCGGACATCGTTAGAAGCTCTCCCTCGACGCGCCGGTCCCGGCCCGCGGGTCGATGAGCCCGTAGGTGAGGTCGGCGATCAGGATCGCCGTCACGGTGATGCCCGAGAAGAACACGAACGCGGCCATCACGAGCGGGTAGTCCTGGTTGACCGCCGCCTCGAGCATGAACCAGCCGACGCCGTGGTACTGGAAGATCTGTTCCGTGATGACGTTCGAGCTGAACATCCCCGCGATGCCGAGCATGAACCCGGTGTAGATCGGGAGGATGGAGTTGCGGGTCAGGTACCGCGTCAGGATGCGGTTCGTGCCGAGGCCGCGCAGCCGCGCCGACCGGAGATAGTCACCGCCGATGACGCGGACGGTCAGCGCCCGCATCCCGATGGCCCCGCCGGCGAAGCCGACGATGAAGTTCGAGAGGATGGGCAACGCGGCGTGTCTGGCGATCCCCACCATGTACTCGATGTTGAAGCCGGGCGTCGCCGCCGGCGGCGCGCGACCGCCGGTCGGGAACAGGCCCCACTGGAACGCCAGTACCGACAGCATCACGATCGCGGCCACGTAGTAGGGGATCGACCGCATCACGAGCACGAACACCGTCAGCCCGGAGTCGATCTTGGTCCCCTCGTGCCAGGCCATGAACACGCCCACCGCGATGGTGGCGGTAAAGCCCAGCAGGAGGCCGTAGACGCTCAGGAAGATCGACCACGGCATCCCGCGGAACAGGATGTCGAAGACGGGGTCCTGGAACAGGATCGACTCCCCGAAGTCCTGGTAGAGGATGATGTCCCGGATCCACTCGTAGAAGGCGATCGGGATCGGCGTGTCGGGGTTGATCCCCGTCAGTTGTTCGGCCATGTCGGCGACCTCCTGCGTGTCGACCGGCTGGCCGCGCTGTTGCATCTGCTGGACCCGGTCGGCGATGATCGCCTGGACCGGCCCACCCGGTACGAGTCGGTACAGCGCGAACGTGATGAACATCCCCACGAGGAACGTCACGATCGCTTGCCCGAATCGCCGTATGTAATAGTTCATAGTGTGTGTTGGTGTATCACAACTTCTTAATTCTTCCGTCAGAGCGCGGTGACGACGCTGTACGCGATGTACAGCACGTACCCACCCGTCGGGACGGCGGCGACCTTGTACGCCTCGCTCGTCGTCAGGTCGCGCACGTCCTTGATCGCGTAGGCGCCGATGTATCCGGTCCACAGCGCGAAGACGATCCCGACGGCGGTCGCGGCGAGTACGACCGTCTCACCGCTGGCCTGCGACCAGACGAACGACGACACCTCGTCGGCGATGCTCGTCGTGATCGTGATGTCGTCCTCGGTGACCTCCAGTGTCGTCGAGGCGTAGGCCATCGCCGCGGTGTGGATGATGTTCCCGATCAGGACCGGGAACAGGGCCCACGCCGTCCGCTTCATCGTCACGTAGGTCGTCCCGATCGTCGTGTACAGCCAGGCGACGTAGTACATGCCGATCCCGAACCAGATCCACAGCAGGAACGCCCCCAGCAGCGGTTCGATGACCCGTTGCTGGAGCTGGAACCGGACCTGCTGGTTGATGACGACCGACTGGAACCCCTCGAACTGGAAGATCAACTCCTGGAGCATCAGGTAGTTGCCCACGAGACCGACCAGACCGGTGACCAGCACCAGCGCGAACTCCGATTTGACCCGCCGGGTCCCGATGTACTCGTCGTAGAATCGCTCCGGGTCCGTCAGCAGCGCCCTGTACAGACCCAGCGTCCTGCTGATGTACGAGCCCGGGTTTCGAACGGCGTTTGAAACACCCATGATGTGTCCTCCTGTTGTGTCGTTACGCCGGCGCCTCGATGGTCGGGACGGGGATCTCTTCGAGCACGTCGTCGACGATCTCCGACTTGTCCACGTCGTTGACCTGCGACTCGGCGGTCAGGCCCAGGCGGTGGGCGATGACCGGCTGGGAGACCGTCTTGACGTCGTCGGGCGTGACGTAGTTGCGCCCCTCGATGACGGCCTGGGCGCGTGCGGTCTCGTAGAGTCGCTGGGTCCCGCGCGGGCTCATGCCCGTCTCGACGCGGTGGTCGTCGCGGGTGGCCCGCGAGACGGCCGCGATGTACTCCAGCATGTCCTCGGTAACCGTCACGGTGTCCGGGACCGCCTGCAGGTCCATGACCGACTGGTGGTCGAGCACCTGGCCGACCGACGGGGTCGTCGACGTGCGGTCGTTCCGGCGCCGGAGCAGCTCGACTTCCCCGTCCACGTCGGGGTAGCCGATGGAACTCTTGACGTTGAAGCGGTCGATCTGCGCCTCGGGCAGCGGGAAGGTCCCCTCCTGCTCGACGGGGTTCTGCGTCGCGATGACGAAGAACGGCTCGGGCAGCTGGCGGGTGTCACCTTCCGTGGTGACCTGGCCCTCGCCCATCGCCTCCAGCAGCGCCGCCTGGGTCTTCGGCGGCGCGCGGTTGATCTCGTCCGCGAGGACGATGTTGGCGAAGATGGGACCCTTGTTGAACTCGAACTCGCCCTCCTGCTCGTTGTAGATGTAGGTCCCGGTCACGTCGTTGGGGAGCAGGTCCGGTGTGAACTGGATACGGGAGAAGGAGAGCCCGAGCGCCGTCGCGAAGCTGTTCGCGGTCAGCGTCTTGCCCGTCCCCGGTACGTCCTCCAGCAGGACGTGGCCCTTCGAGAGCAGTCCCACGAGCACCGTCTCGAGGAACTCCTCCTCGATGATGACCGACGACTGGATCTCGTCGACCACTGCGTCCAACTGGTCACTGGCCTCCTGTATGGAAAGGTCGCTCTGTGCCATGGTAAGATAGCCCGTGCTATACCTCTTAACCCTGACGGTGTAAGACGGTTTTCCGTGATGGAATACTGACTGACACGCCAGTCAGCGAGCGGATATCGACGGGTCCGTGCCGGGCCACAGCGGGATCCGAGAACGGTGGTCGAACGGGTCAGCACCGCGTCGGGCGCGGCGGGAAAACCGGGCCGCCACACGGAAGCGACCGGCGGCTACTGCCGGATCGACCAGATGAAAAACAGGGCCGACAGCAGCAGCAGCGTCAGCGCCGGCACGGTCAGCGAGCCCCACGGCACGATGTAGAGGCCGTAGGAGAGGCCGGCGGCCACGACGCCCACGAAGACGGTCGCGGCGACGTGGACGGCCTCGCCGCGCTGAGTGTCGGTCTGGTCGCTCATCTGTCGACCGACGCTGAAGGCGTTCGACCCGAGGTCGAACGAGATGATCGTCGCCAGCGCCGCGAACAGCAGGAACTCCGGCACGTCGCCGAAGAAGCCGGCGACGACGACGCCGATGAAGACGATCCCCGTCCCGGCGGCCGTCAGCCGCTCGGATTCGAAGACGAACAGGCCGGCGGCGACGCCGGCGAGCCCGAACAGTCCGACCGGTGCCGACAGCGGCGCGACCAGCGCCGTCGTCACGACCGCCAGCAGCGCCGCGGCGACCGCGATGATACCACTGAACCGTGCGGGCGAGTGCGTGACCTCGACCGCGCTGAACTCCTCGTCCTGTGTGTCGTAGCTCATTATGCCCACCTCGTCTGTGCTTTCTCGACCTCGAGCGAGAGCCGCTCGTCGGGGTCCCAGTCCATGACGCGGATCCCCCGTTCGCGGAGGTACCGGACCCGCGCGGTCCGTTCGATGCGCGTGAGCCGCTGGCCGACCGTCTCGTCGACGGTCACGTCGGGACTGATGACGGTGACCAGGTGGCCCTCGGAGTCGAGCCGCCGTGCGACCTCGGCCGCGTAGTCGTCCGCAAGCGGCGAGAACAGGAACACCTGCGACGTGCTCGGCAGCCGCCGGCGCACGTGGGTCATCGGGTCGATGTACTGGCTCTCGTGGTCCTGGCGCTCCGGCGGCCGGGGCGACAGCGCCGGGTGCTGGGCGAACAGGACGCGGGCGTTCTCCAGGTGTTCGCTGCCGGCGCCGGGCGCGTACCAGCACGGCACCGTGTCGAAGGCGGCGATGCCCACGAGGTTCCCCTGGTCGTACAGCGCGCCGAACATGTCGCTGGCCGCGTGGACCGAGTGGTCCACCGCGTGGGGTTCGTCGGGGCCCGCCGAGATGTACGCGCTCTGGCGGGTGTCGAACAGGATGGTGACCGTCGCGGCCTTCTCCTGGCGGAAGTCGATCGTCGCCAGCTCGCCCGTGCTTGCGACCTGCTTCCAGTTGATGCGGTTCATCGGGTCGCCGGGGCGGTAGTCGCGGACGGAGTGGAACTCCAGGCCGGCGCCGCCCTGCTTTGTGTCGACGTCGCCGGCGTACTGCGTGGTCTGGGCGCGCACCGGCACGTCGTTGGTGACCCGCAGCGGCGGGGTGACCCGCATCCCCGCGTCGGGCGTGACCAGCGACGTGCGCTCGACGCCGCCGCTGAAGTCCCGCGCGACCACGAGCAGCGGCCACTGGTACTCGCCGCGCTCGACGCGGACGGTGTACTCCAGCTGGGCCTGCGCGCCCGACTGCAGGGCCGTGTGCAGGCGCGGGACGCCGTCGGTGACGACGAACGAGTCGGGGACGACGTCGACCATCCGCAGGTCGGGCAGCATCGACCCGCTCTCGTTGCGCACCGTCAGCGTCACCTCGACGAGGTCGCCCGGCTCGGCGTCGTCGACGTCGAACTCCCGCTCGACGACCAGCCCCTCCGTCCGGGGTACGGCCGAGACGCGCGCGTAGATGGTGTAGGCGATGCCGACCGTCCCGGCGAGCATCAGCCCGGGGGTGAACGTGACGACGCCGGCGCCGACCGCGACCAGCGCGAACGCCGTCACGCCCAGCCAGCGGTTCGTGTGCTGCAGGCTCACGTCGTCGAACGGCTCGCTCGTGTCGAACGACGGCACCGAGGAGTTCGACTCGTTCCAGTTGGACTCGACTGCGTCGTCGTCGTCCTCACCGCCCGACCGCCCGAGCAGGCGGTCGAAGAACGAGCGGTCGTCGGTCTCTTCGACGTCGACGTCGTGGCTCACGTCCACGTCGCCGACCTCGATGAGCTCCTCGACGGTGACGCGGAAGCGGTTCTCGAAGGCGGCCACGTCGTCGGTGCCCGACAGCAGCGACTCCGACAGGCCGGCCTCCTCGGCGGCCGTCCGCTCGCTCTGGAAGAACTCGGCGGCCGTCTCGTTGTCCGTCCACTCGCCGGCCTCGAGGATGCGGCGGGCCTCCTCGACCGAGCAGTCCTCGCGGTTGCGGATCACGGCGACCGCGAGGTTCTCCAGGCGCTCCTCGAGGTGGTCGCGGTTCTCGCTGACCCCCTGGCGCAGGTGGGTCATCTCGTAGAGCATCCGGTCGACGTCCTCGCCGGGCATCGGGTTGCCGGCGGGCCGCTCGGGGTTCGGCGTGACCGTCTCCTCGACCTCGCCGCGGAGGCGCCGGCGGACGATGCCCAGTCCGGTCACCACGGCGATGATCCCGACCAGGAAGACTCCCTGCGTCGCCGAGGGGAGCGCCCCCGCGAGGCTCGGGACGGCGATCATCGCGGCGGCCGCCGCGAACAGGACCGCCCCGATGGCGATCAGGACGCGGTTGAGGAGCGTCTCAATATCCATCGTCACCCTCCGCGCCGACCGACGAGTCGGTCGTCCCGCCGTACTCCTGCTCGATGTTGCGGAACACGTCGATGGCCAGGTCCTCGCGGCTCTCGGCGTCGCGCTTGCCGTAGCGGACCTCCTCGAACAGCCGCGTCAGTTCCTGGACGTCGTCCTCGCCCAGCCCCACGTCGACGGCGGCCTCGGCGAACTCGCCGGGCGTCGCGCTGTCGGGGTTGGGCACGTCGAGCATGCTGGTCATCTCCCACCACGCGCGGTAGACCTCGTTGTCCACGTCGGCGTTGTGCTCTTCGAGTCGGTCCGCTGCGCGGCCGGCCGCCTGGGCGAGGTCCATCACGTCGGTACCCTCGCCCTCGTCGACCGCCTCTTCCTCCATGGTGGTGATCCCCTGGTCGCTCGACGCGCGGAACAGGACCGCGGCCGTCGCGACGAGCACGACCCCGAACACGCCGAGGACGGCCGCGGGCGGCACGTCCATCGACGCGACCGGCGACGAGGAGGCGTTGGTGCCGGCGTTGACCGTCCTGTCACCCAGGCCGGGGCCGCCGACGGTCGCGCAGTCGGTCCCGAGGAAGTACGCCAGGAGCACGGGCGGCGCGAGCGCGTACAGCCCGAGGAACGCGGCGCCGAACGAGTAGCGCCGCTTGATCAGGAAGACGAGCATCGCGGCGGCGCCGAAGTACACCAGTCCGCCGTACCAGGTCGTCAGCGGCTCGACACAGGTGGTGTACTGGACCACGTCACCGTCGGCACCACCCCCGCTGCGGTTGAGCCCGTCACCCCCGCCCGGGCCCTCTCCGCTGCTACCACCCTGGTTTCGTCCTTGCTCGTTCGGATCCTGTGCCGGGTCCTCCCCGGCACCGGTCGCCGCCCCGGTGTCGACGGTCGCCGTGATCGTCGCGGCGCCCACGGCGACGGCGGCCATCGCCACGAGCCCGATCACGACGAACCGCAGGGCTTCCTGTGACACATAATCATCCATACTACGACTTGTACGATCGACCCTATATGTCTTTTCCGCTTGCCGGAGGCCGGCGGGTCGCGATCCGCTGGATACAGCGAACCTGCCACCGCCTGGCCGGCGAGGGAGAGAACCCTTCGCACCCGGGGCTTCCGGGCCTCCGTGGGATCGAAACCGACCGGGCGGGATCTCTCACGGGCGACCGCCCCGGAGGTGGCGCAGATGGTTCGATCGCCGCGGAGGCGCAACAGACGACCCGACCGTCCCGGAGGCACCGCAGGCGCCGGCCCCTCCGAGGTTCGCCCCCGGAGGTCTTAAGGCGGGTCGTCCATAACCTCGCGGCGATGGAACCTGGTTCCGAAGGGCGGGCGGGCGACGGGCCGGCCGGCGGGCTGACCCGGCGGGCGTACCTCGCCGCGCTCGGCGCGGGGGCGGCCGGGTCGCTGGCCGGCTGCACCGAGCCGAACGAGATCGTCGACTCGCCGCGGGTGTTCGGCTTCCAGTTCCCCTACGTCCCCGAGACCGTCCACGTCGGCCCGTGGTCGACCTCGGACCCCGCGGCCTTCTACTCGATCCTCTTCGAGGCGGAGTCGTACACCACGCCCGGCGGCGACCGCCGGCTCGGCGACGTGGTCGAGTCGGTGGATATCGACGGCGACACCGCGACGGTCACGTACGCCGACGGCTACACCTGGTGGTCGGGCGACCCCGTCACCGCCCGCGACGCCTGGGTCGAGGAGCGCATCGGGTCGTTCGTCGGCGGCGACGGCGGCTACGACGTCGACCTCCGCGACGAGCGGACCCTCCGCTACCGCTTCGAGCGGCCGCTGGACCGCCCCCTCGCGCTCGCGGCGGCCACCGGCGGCGCCGTCCGGACCCGGGCCGACCGCTACGAGCCGTGGCTCGACCGGCTCCGCGAGGCCGGGACCGACGAGCGCCGCGCGGAGGTCGTCGCGGAACTCCGCACGGACAGCCCCGGACTGGAGACGGTCGCCGACGAGGGGCTGGGCTGTGGCCCCTACGAACTGGTCGAGGTGTCGATCAACCGGCTGATGCTGGAGCGCTACGACGACCACCCCCGCGCCGACGAGGTCGCGGTCCCGCGGCTGTGGTTCCCCGTCGTCCAGTCGATGTCCGTCGAGAACCTGATCGACAAGGGGTGGCTCGACGGCGGCAACGGGCTGCTCGCCGACCAGCGGGGCTCCCCGCCGGCGAACCTCGAACAGCTCGCGCGGTACCCGACCGACTCCGGGACGAAGCTCGTGCTCGACTGGCGTGACCCGCACCTGGGACGCCGGTCCGTCCGGCGGGCCGTCCTCTCGGTCGTCCCCGTCGACCAGATCGTCGACGTGGCCGACTGGGGCGACCCGATCGAACTGCAGACCGGGCTCTCCGCGCCCGCCGCGCGCCGGTGGCTCCCCGACGAGGTCCGCGAGCGACTCCACCGCTACCCCGTCGAGGCCGACGAGGCGACCGCCGCCGAGTACATGCGCGCGGGCGGCTACAGCCGCGACCGGAACGGCGACTGGCGCGGGCCCGACGGCGAGCGCCCCGCGATCCGGATCGCGACGCCGGTGTGGTCCGACTACGTGTCGGCGACCGAGGTCGTCGCGTCGAGCCTCTCGCGGTTCGGCTTCGACGTGGAAACCGACCGGCTCACCAACAGCAACGTCTACAGCGCCGTCTCGAACCACACCCACGACATCGTCGTCTGGAGCTTCGACGGCGACCCCTACAGCGTCTACGACGTGACCGGCGACGGCGCGACCGCGATCGGCTACGGCGTCGACGACCCCGACGCCGAGGCGGGCAGTCGGGGCAAACCCGTCGAGGCGTCCGTCCCGCGGACGCCGGGCGCCGTCGACGCCCCCGACGGCGAGCGCCGGACGGTCAACCTCGTCGACGCCTGGCGGACGATCGAGGCCCCGAACGACCGCGAGACGACCGTCGATGCGATCGCGACGTTCGCGACGTGGTGGAACGACGCACTCCCGGACATCTACCTGGGCAACACCGTCGACGGCCTCTGGGGCAACACCCGCGACTTCGAGTGGCCCGCCTACGACGACGACCGCGAGTACGGGACCGCCGGCCCCGGCGACCAGCCGGTGTTCCACATGCTGAAACACGGTGCGATCCGGCCGGCCACCGAGGACTGACGCCGCAACGGGCGGGAGCGGTCCGCGAGTGCTGACGGGACGGAGCGAGGGCTGGTGACAAGTTCTCACGCGGGACGGCGACGGACGAAGAGAAACGTCGGCCCGGACGACCGGGTGGTCAGGTGTCGATACGGGGAGTCAGCCGCTCACTCCGGCGGCTCGAACTCCGTGTCGGTGCTGGCCTGGGTGATGCCGCCGAGCACGAGCACGTCCTCGATACCGAACGACCGCTCGTAGTCGAACGCGCGGGCCGACGGGTCCGGCCAGTCGAAGTCGCGCACGTCGCCGTACGAGCCCATCAGGTACTGGTGGAAGACGAAGTGCGGGACGTAGAAGTTGTAGTACTTCGCGCAGGTGCGGTAGAGCTCCTGCTGGGCCTCCTCGGAGTTGCCCGGCTGACGGATCGCGTTGACCGTCTCGACGAGGTTGACCTCCGTGGCGTCGTCCAGGTCGGGCGACTTGCCGGCCTCGTCGGGGGCCTCGAAGGCGCCCGGCTCGTTGGGCACGTCCTGCACGATCGGCTTGCCCTGGGTGTCGACCTCGTCCTCGGGGTCGGCACTGTAGGGGTTGCCGGTCGGACTGCCGGCCACCAGCGCCTCGTCCCACCACGCGCCGCGGTCGTGGTAGTACTGGAAGACGTACGGGTCGCCGTGCCAGAACATCGTGGAGTCGTAGTTGAGCCCGTTGTTCGGGTCGATGGTGTTCGACCACGTGTTCCACCCCATCGTGGTGAAGTTCACGCCGAAGCCCCAGTTGGCGAGGTTGGCGCGGATGGTCTGGGCGCCCTGCACGTTGGCGGGGCTGCCCGACCGCGACGAGAGGTCGATCGACGCTTGGTTGCCGTTGGGGTCGACCCACTGGCCGCCCTGCTTGCTGTAGCCCGCCCGCCGCATGTACTCGTTGGCCTTCTCGACGTTCGAGGAGCGCGAGTAGTGGTGCAGCTGGTCGAGGAAGTCCTCGGAGAACGTGCTCTCGGACTGGGCGTCCAGCAGGAACGTGTCGTGCTGGGTCACCTGCGAGGCGTCCTCGCCCCAGCCGTTGGCCGAGACGGCGTTCCAGTCGATGGCCTCGACGAGCGCGCGGCGCACCCAGAGGTTCTGGAGGTGCGGGTTCTGCCAGTTGAGCTTCCAGACGTCGCCGCCCGTGGCGCGCAGCCACCGGGTGAACTCCTGGATGTGGTCCGGCAGCGACTCGCGGGTGGTCGCCCCGCTGTCGGTGACGGCGCCGGAGTCGACGTCGAGCACGCCCTCGTTGACGAGCGTCTGGCGCCGGGAGCCTTCGGCCCAGTAGAGCCCGAGCTTCTCGACGTTGGTGTTCTCGGCGTTGGGGTGGTCGGGGTTGAGCCGGAGGATCATCCGCTCGGACCCCACGTCGTCCATCGACTCCAGGCGGTACGGACCCGTACCGGCGAGCATCTCGTCGGTGCCGCCCTCCATGGCCATGCGGTCGAGGCTGATCCGGTCGCTGACGAGCTCGTCGGTGATCGAGCTGACCTCGTCCGAGTTGCCCGCGTCCCGGTAGCGTTCGAGGTACGGCTCCGTGAAGTCGGGGTGGATCGGCGGGTTGCCGTCGACGGGACCGGCCTGCGAGCGGAGCACGACCCGCGCGGTCGGGTTGGGGTCCTGCTCGGGGACCGACCCCTTGTTCTCCCACAGGTGGAGCGTCCACTGGTCTTCGGCACGCTGGTTGAAGGTGGTGCCCTCGGTGAACTTGTTGCCGTCCTGGAACCAGCCGACGTGGTTGTGTTTCTCGCGGGCGACCGCGTCGTGGGGGTCGCCGTTCCAGTAGGCCGACCGGTCGTCGTGGTGGTCGTACCAGTCGTACGGCGGCTCGATCTCCCTGCCCGAGATCCACGTCATGATCTCGATCTCCTCGTGGTCGGGCTTGTGCGGGGTCGGCACCGTCGTTCCGGAGTACGACAGGTTCGTCGTGTGGACGTTCCGCAGCCCGTGGAGGTCTGACATCCACAGGTCGCCGATGGTGTTGTCCTGGGGCGTCCACGGGTTCCAGTTGAACACGTCCGGCGTGTTCGCCACCGCGTAGTTGACCTGCCGCGTCACCGGTTCCGCGTCGGTCGCGGTCGCGCTGTCGGTCTCACCGCCGTCGCCGCCGTCGCCGCCGTCCCCGCTGGGCGTCGGCGTCGGCGTGTCCTCCGAACCGGGTGTGGCGGTGGACCCGCCGTCGCTCCCACAGCCGGCCACACCAGCGGCTCCCATTCCAGCCAGTATCTGCGCGTACCGGCGTCGCGATAACTCCTTGTCACGGATGCTGTCAGGCTTCCGCATACCTCTACCTTCTGCCAGCTCTATATAAAACTTCCTGATTATTTCATACCGAGCGGGAACTGATCTTGTTCGACAGGCCGAGCGGGCCGCTCCCGCAAGCGCAACCTTCAAATAGGTGTGTGAAACACTCTATCGCAATGAGACAGGAAATCGATCGTGCCCGTCAGGAGGCGGACGGCGTCCGGGCGTACGCGCTGGCGCTGTACTACTTCATGGTCGGGAACATCTCGCTGATGGTCATCCTCATGGGCGTGGGCTGTATCGTCCTGGGCGCGACCTTCGTCAACGGGACCCCCGCTATCGTCATCGGCGGCGAGGCCGGCCCGATCTCGCTGATGAACGGGATTCCCGAGCAGTACCAGACGTTCGGCCAGGTCGAGGGGATCGTCCTCGCTCACAAGGTCTTCGCCGCGATGCTGGGTATCTTCGGGACCACCCTCATCCTCCTCGGCGCGACCGCGTACGGCTTCCTGCTGGCGAACAAGCTGTACGCCCGCGCCACGTCGTCGGCCTGAGGACCCCGGAACGTCTCGCCGCCGGTCGCATCACCCTCGAAACTTCTCGCTGTCGGCCACCTTCCGAGCTACGGGACCCAAACGACTGCGTACTGCGGGCCGGCCGCGCCCCGTCGGCCGACGACTCACATCGCCCGCTGGCGACAGAACCAGAGCGCGCCGCCGCTGAGGAGGGCGAACGCCCCGCTCCCGACGACGTTCAACACCGCCACGACGAACAGCGACGAGTCCGTGTCGGTGACGACCAGGTACGGGAGCTGGAGGAGCAGGAACACGACGGCGATCGTGAACACGCCGAGGACCTTCCTGTTCTGTTCGCACAGGGCCTCGGCGGCCGCCTCCCTGCCCGTCTGCTCGTCGCCCTGCTCGCTCACAACCGGACCCCTCCGTCGACGACCGACGCCCGAACCATGCTCCCCGGTTGTCGGGCGGTCCCGAAAAGGGTTGCCACAGCGGCGAGGGCGCCGCCCGTCCGCGTTCACCCGCCACCGGGACCCGGCACGGCGATATCACCCGTGAGAACCCATCCCGTGGGCCCGGACGGCGTAGACGAATACAGCGACCTTTGTGTATCACAACGCGCGTGCGCGCGGGGCGGGCGAGTCGTCGGTCGCCGTGCACATCTGTCACATTCGATAATGGCGGTGTCGGCGGGCGAGCGATGGCGTGTTGAACGCGACGGGGACAGAAGCGGCGCGGAGCGAGACGGCGACCGGGTCGACCGGTCAGGCCTGGTCGAGGCTCGTCTCGGTGAAGTAGCGGCGGCCCGTTCGCGGGACCTGTTTCGTGTCGGTCACCGACAGGCGGGCGGTCTCGGCGATCTCCTCGGCGGAGTGGCCGACCCGCAGCTCGTAGTCGCCGGCCTCGACCGCGAGGTTCGCGTTGCGGTCGTGGTAGGCCAGCTGGCTCGCGGCCAGCTCGAAGGTGACCCGGGTCGACTCGCCGGCGTCGAGCTCGACGCGCTCGAAGCCGACGAGCTCCTGGACCGGCCGCGCCAGGTCGGGGTTCTCGGCGGAGACGTACAGCTGGACCACGTCGCTGCCGGCGCGGTCGGCCGTGTTCTGGACGGTGACGCTCGCGGTGAAGGTTCCGGAGGGATCCACGTCCACGTCGGACAGGTCGAGGTCGGAGAACTCGAACTCGGCGTAGCTGAGCCCGTGGCCGAACGGGTAGACCGGCTGCGCGTCGTCGTAGACGTAGTCCTCGGAGTAGGTGTTGGGCTTGCGGCTGTAGTGGACCGGGAGCTGCCCGACGGACTTGGGCAGCGAGACGGGGAGGTGGCCCCCCGAGTCGTGGCCCTCGAAGACCACGTCGACGATGGCGTTACCGGCCTCCTCGCCGGGGAGCCACGCCTGGACGACCGCGTCGGCGCCCGCGTCGATCTCCGGGATCGCGTGGGGCTTGCCGCTGACGAGGACGACCACCACGGGGGTGTCGGTCTCCTCGACCTGCGCGACGAGCTGCTCCTGGACGCCGGGCAGGCCCAGGTCGGTCACGTCACAGCCCTCGCCGCTGGTCGGCACCATCGGCTGCTCGGCCTTGACGCCGTCGGCGTCGGAGAAGTCGACGGCCGAGCGCGCGCCGACGAACGCCAGCGCCACGTCGGCGCCCTCGGCGGCCTCGACGGCGCGGCCGATCTTGTCGGTCTGGTTGCCCGTCGCGGTACAGCCCTGGGCATACGACACGTCGGCGTCGACGCGGTTCTCGATGGCCGCCAGGGGCGTGTCGGCCTCGAACTCGTACTCCTCCTCGGGGTAGTGGGCGGCGTAGGCGTAGTCGCCGAGCATCCCCTTCTTGTCGTCGGCCTTCGGCCCGACCACGGCGACGGAGTCGGCGTCGTCCAGCGGCAGCAGGTCCGACTCGTTCTTCAGGACGACCAGCGAGTCGCGGGCGGCCTCGCGGGCCAGCCCGGCCGCGGCCTCGTCCTCGTAGGGGTCGGTCGCGGCGTCGACGTCGACGGTCGGGTCCTCGAACAGCCCCTTCTCGAACTTCGCACGGAGCACGCGGCGGACCGACTCGTCGAGCGTCTCCTCGGCGAGGTCGCCGTCGCGGACGGCCTCGGCGAGGTACTCGTAGCAGTCCGTGTTGGGCAGCTCCACGTCGATGCCGGCCTCGACGGCCGAGACGGCGGCCTCCTGCTGGGTGGCCGCGACGCCGTGTTCCTCCTTGAGGAAGTCGACGCTGAAGTAGTCGGAGACGACGTGGCCGTCGAAGCCCCACTCGCCCCGGAGCACGTCCGTCAGCAGCCACTCGTCTTTCGCGCAGGGGACGCCGTCGATGTCGTGGTAGGCGTTCATCACGGCCTCGGCGTCGCCCTCCTGGACGGCCGCCTCGAACGGGAACATGTGGACCTCCCGCAGGGTGCGCTCGCTCACGTCGACCGACGAGCGGTTCTTCCCGCCGGCGCCGACGCCGTGGCCGACGAAGTGCTTGAGGGTTGCGGAGATGCCGTCGGCCGGCGAGTCGCCCTGCAGCCCGGAGACGTAGGCGGTCGCCATCTCGGCGACGAGGTACGGGTCCTCGCCGAAGGTCTCCTCGACGCGGCCCCAGCGCAGATCCCGCGCCACGTCCAGCACCGGCGAGAGCGCGTGGGCGGTGCCGATGGCCTCGAGCTGGTCGCCGATGGTGTCGGTGACCGCCTGCATGAGCTCGGGGTCCCAGGTACTCGCCATCCCGATCCCCTGCGGGAAGGTGGTGCCCTCGGGGCCCATGTAGCCGCTGAGACACTCCTCGTGGGGGATCGCGGGGACGCCGAGCCGGGTCTCCTCGGCGAGGTACTCCTGGATCTCGTTGGTGACGGCGGCGGCCTGTTCGGGCGGGAGGCTCCCCTCGCCGCCGACCCGGGTGAGGTGGCCGATCCCCTCGTCGAGCAGTTCCTCGGCGACCTCGCGGTTGAGCTGGCCGTCCTCGACGAGCTCCTGGCCCTCGTCGACCTCGCCGGCGTTGTCGGCGACGCCCCGGCTCGGGCTGACCGACCCGAGCTGGGCGGCCTTCTCCTCGACCGTCATTCGTGAGAGCAGATCCTCGATACGCCGCGATGTCGGTACCGTCGGGTCGCGATAGGCTGCGTCGGAGTCGGCTGTCATTACGGCTATTCGGTCGGGGACGCGGATATTAATGGTTCCGACGACAGTCTCAGGGACGGTAATCGGCCGAGAACCCGCGGTCCGGAGACCGCGGCGAACCACCAGGGCTGTGCAGGAACCGTGAAGCGGCGGCGATCGATCGAGTGCGACGAAACGGGGACGGTGAAGCGAGGACGGTGGAGCGTGGGACGAACCCCGCGGAGGAGGGCGAACTACGTCTGACAGTGTCGGGCGGTGAGCGGGCGGGTCAGCTGTCGTCCTCGTCGTCGCCGGCGAGGTATTTCGCGACGCTGGCGAGCCCGCCGAGGGTCGCGACCGTCGAGACGATGCCCATCCCCGGGCCGTCGCCGGCGGTCGTCCCCTCCGGTTCGGGCGTCGACGGGTCCGTGGCGGTGGGCGTGGCCGTCCGGGACGGCGTCGCCGTCGGGGTTTCCGTCGGCGTGTCGGTCGGTGTCGCCGTCGGCGTATCGGTCGGCGTCGCGGTCGACGTGTCGGTGGGTGTCGCCGTCGGCGTGTCGGTCGGCGTCGCCGTCGGCGTCGCAGTGGGCGTCTCCGTCGGGGTGGCAGTCGGCGTCGCCGTCGGCGTCGCCGTCTCCGTCGGCGTCGCAGTGGGCGTCGGTGTGTCGGCCGGTTCGACGACCACGTCGACGGTGTCCTGGACGGTGTTGCCCTTCGAGTCGGTGACCGCCAGGCGGAAGTCCAGCGCCCGGGTCTCCTCGACCTCCGGCGCGGTGAACGACGCGCTCGCCGTCTCCTTCCCGGTGAGCGACACCGCCGGGTCGGCCGTCGTCGACTCGTACATCTGGAACCACTCGTAGGAGAGGTCTTTGCCGCTCGACCCGCCGCCGTTCAGCGTGACCTCCTCGCCGGGCCGGACGCGCTGCTCGGACCCGGCGTCGGCGGTCGGGCCACTGTAGTCGCCGTCGTCGCTCTCCCCGTCGCTCTCCTCGGCGTAGTCGCCGTCGAGGGAGACCTCGAGGGTCGTCCCGCCGTCCGAGAGCGTGGTCGTCGCCGACACCGACGCGTCCTCGTAGCTCACGTCGACGGCGTACTCGCCCTTGAAGCCCTGCAGCGAGTAGGCGCCGGAGGCGTCGGTGGTGCCGGACTCCTCGGTCCACCACTGGTCGAAGACGAGCTCGCGGTAGCGGTCGAGGGCGGGCTTCTCCTCCCAGCCGGCCGCGTAGAACGGCGCGTCGTCGCGCCAGTGGAGCGTGTCGATCAGGCCCCAGACGACGAACTGTTCGACGGACGGGTGGCTGAAGACCGTCTTCAGGAACTGGTAGAAGAACTCGGCCTTCTCCGATTCCGGCCAGTTCTCGTCGGACATGTCGAACTCCGTGATGCGGATCGGGACGTCGTACTCGGCGTAGCTGTCGAGCGCGGCCATCGTCTGGGACGGCAGCAGCGAGGAGCTCTCGCTGAAGTGGCTCTGCAGCCCGACGAAGTCCAGCCCCGCTTCGGTGCCCTGTACCGTCTCGATCTGGGTCATGTACCGGTCCCGGCGTCCGCTGTAGGGGCCTTCGATGGTGTTGTAGTCGTTGATGCCCAGCGGCTGGCCCTCCGGGCCGGCCGCCTGGGCGGTCTGGAACCACTCGTCGAGGATCGGCGCCTCCTCCGGGGTGACGTCGGCCCCGTGGATCGACCGGACGAAGCCGGGCTCGGGGATGAGCTCGTTGACGACTTCCCACTCGTCGACGCGGTCGCCGTAGTAGCTGATGATGTCCTCGACGTGGGCGATGGTCTCCTGGCGGACGTAGTCGGAGTCGGCCTCGCTGGGCGTGGCCGCGTCCGCGTCGCTGTCCCAGGCCATCGCCTCGACCACGTCGTCGGGGACGGCGGCCGAGTCGACGCTGGCCCACAGCGCGACGTGCCCGCGGATGTACCAGTCCTGGGCCTCCATCCACTCGACGGCCGCGTCGGCCGTGTCCTGGCCGCCCTCCCAGAAGTCCCACTTGTGGTAGTTCTCGAGGACGCCCGTGTTGAACAGCTCCTTGCGGTTCTCGCGGTAGGGGTCGCCCTCCTCCGTGCTCTCGATCTGGGGGGCGTTGGTCATGACCCCGAAGTTGAACTCGTGTTCGAGCATCGAGACCGACACGTCGGCCCCCTCCACGGGGTCGCCGTCCTCGTCGACGACGTCGACCTGCATCTCGGCGGTGCGGTGGTCCTGGATGCGCTGGTCGGCCGCGTCCTCCCAGCCGGGGTCGGCCGAGCGCTCCCACTCGGGCAGCGCCTCGACGGAGTTGTTCCCCTCGAAGTTGAACAGGGCGAGACCGCCGATGTCGACCGTCTGGGCCTGTGCGCCGACCCAGATCTCCGTCCACCAGTTGCCGGCGTCGTAGCTGCTGTCGAACGCGACCGGGAAGAAGTACCGCTGCCACTCGCCGGTGACCGGCGGCCGCGGGTTCGTGACGTAGTTGCCGAAGGTGCTGTTCTCGCTGACCTTGAACGTCACCTGCGCGTTCTCCTCGTCCGGCGTGCGGAAGTACGCGACACCGAGCAACACGTCGCCGCTGGAGACGCCCTCGTCGTTGACGAAGCCTTTGAAGTTGACGCTGTAGGCGTTGGTGCCCGCCTCCGAGACGTCGATCCGCGTCGCCTCCGAGAACGGCTGGTCGTCGCCGACCTCCAGCGCGGAGCGTTCGCCCTTGTCCGCTTCGCTCCCGGCGAGCTCGAAGGTGTCGAAGGTATCGGCCTCGTTGTTCGCGTAGACGAACCGGCCGGGGTCGAGGTTGCGCTCCTCGAGGTAGTCGATCAACCCGGAGTAGTACGGGTCGTCGGTCTGGGGCCACTCCTCGGGGCCGTCGCCCCCGGTGTCGATCTGGCTCGCTGCGCCGGCGGGAAGGTCGTCGACCGCCACGTCCGTGTCGGAGTAATCGAGCAGTGCGAGGCCACCGACGTCGACGGTCTGTTCGTTGTACGCCAGCCAGAACTCCGTCCACCAGTTGCCGGCGTCGGCGCCGGCACCGTACTGGATGGGGAAGTAGAACCGCTCCCACTCCGAGCCGATCGACGGATCGGTGAGTTCCGCCCAGTTGTTGTACCCCGAGCTGGCGTTTTCCTGTGCGGAGTAGGTGACCTGCGCGTCGCCGTCGGGAGCGCGCAGGTACGCCACGCCGAGGAACACGTCGCCCTGTTCGACGGCCATCCCGCTCACGTCGCCCCGGAGGTTCGCGTTGTAGCCGTTGCTCTGCGTGCCGTTGATCGACACGCGTGACGCCTGCGAGAAGGGGACCGAATCGTCGCTCACGTCCAGGCTCTCGGTGGTCCCGTAGTCCCCGACACCGAACTGGTAGGTGTCCCAGGTGCCGGCCTCGGTGTTGTCGTAGACGAACCCGGGCTCGGGGAGGTCAAGCCCCGCCAGGTCGCTGGTCAGCGTCCGGTAGTACGGACCGACGGTGCTCGCGACGCCCGAGGGGAGGTTCCCCACGTCGGCGTTCCCGTTGAAGTCCAGCAGCGCGAACCCGCCCACGTCGACGGTCTGCTGTTTGAACCCGAGCTGGAGCTGGACGTAGCGGTTCTGGTCGCCCGAGGAGTCCGACTGGAACTGGATCGGGAAGTAGTGGCGCTCCCACTCGCTCGCGACCGTCGGCGACTGGTGGTCGGTCGTCCGGTTGGCGTACGAGGAGTCGTCGACCGCCTGGAAGGACACCTCCGGGCTGTCCGAGGACGACCGCAGGTACAACACCCCGAGCATCACGTCGCCGGAGGATATCGACTCGGAGATGTTCGCCTTGAACTGGACGCTGAAGTCCTCCGACGGCTCCGAGGTGATGTCGAACCGCGTCGCCTCCGAGAAGGGGACCGAGTCGCCGCTCACGTCCAGGGAGTCCGCCGACCCGGACGGGTTCCGGGCGAACACGTTCGACGACGAGCGGACGCCGGCCTCGGTCGTGCCGATCCGGAACTCCGGTTCGGGCAGTCCCATGCCGGTCACGTCGCTCCGCAGCGTCGAGTAGTACGACCCCAGCGAGGGGCTGGTGACGCCCGACGGCAACTCCCCGAAGTCCGCGTTGGTCCCGAAGTCCAGCAGCGCGAACCCGCCGAAATCGACCGTCTGTGACCCGGTCGGACTGAACCGCAACTGGAAGTACGTCTCACCTGCGGCGGCGTCACTGTCGATCTCGACCGGGAAGTAGTGTCGCTCCCACTCGCTCCCGACCGTCGGCGACGTGTTCCCGGCCGTGCCACCGGAGACGTAGAGTCCCACTTCCGGCGACTCCGAAGACGACCGGAGGTAGCCGACGGCGAGCATCACGTCACCCGCCGAGACCGACTCGTCGATGTCCGCCCTGAACTGCGCCGAATAGGGGTTCGACGGGTCGGACCCGACGTCGAACCGCCTCGCCACCGAGAACGGCACGTCGTCGTCGCTCACGTCCAGTGACTCGGCCGATCCCGCGGAGTTCACGGCGAATACCCGCTCCTTGCTCCACGTCCCCGACTCCGTGTTGTCGAGGACGAAGTCGGCTGCGGGCAGTCCGCGCCCGTCCCGCAGGTCGGTGACGAGCGACGAGTAGTACGCGTCGCCGCCCGAACCCCACGAATCCGGCGTGTCCGCCCGGCCTTCGTCCGCTGTCACGCTGGCGATGCCACCCGCGGCGCCGGCCGCCCCGATCGACTGCAGGAACGGTCGGCGCCCCACCCGCAGACGGTCGTCCCCACGACCGTCACTGTCAGAGTCTCGCATTTGCGACCGGAAGTCATCTATTTATGACCCATAAATATTTCCAAAACATACTGATAATTGGGGATAGTTCCGGGCCCGTTGTCAGGATTCGCGGAGACGGTTGCCGGTTCCACGCGATCCCGGCGGTTCGACCGGTCGCCGGACCCCGCTGGGAGAGCCCGAGCGACGGGCCGAACCCGCTGTGTGCCGCTCGGGCGCGGTCGACGCGGTCGCCCGGGAATGGAACAGCGGTGGTCGGACGAACCCCGGCGCCTACGCGTCGGGCGAGAGTTCGACGGTGGTCCCGCCGCCGGAGAGGGTCACCGTCTCGGTGAGTTCCTCACCGTCGACGGTCGCCGTGACCTGGTACTCGCCGTGGAACCCCGTCGTTGAGAAGGTCCCCTCGTCGTCGGTGTCGCCGGCCGTTTCGGTCCACCACTCGTCGAAGACGAGCGACCGGTACTCTTCGAGCGGGGGTTTCTCGGCCCAGCTCGCGGTGAAGAAGGGGGCGTCGCCCTGCCAGTGGTTGGCGTCGTTGATCCCCCAGACGAGGAACTCCTCGACGTCCGGGTGGCTGAAGACGGTCTTGAGGAACCGCCGGAAGAACCTCCCCTTGTCCGACTCGTTCCAGGCGTCGTCGGCCATGTCGAACTCCGTGACCCGCAGGGACACGTCGTACTGGGCGTAGCGGTCCAGGGTGTCCATGATCTCCCGCGAGCTGATCGTCTCGTCCTGGTCGAAGTGACACTCCATGCCGACGGCGTCCAGCCCGGCCTCCGACTCCGCGAGGAACTGGATCTGGCGCTCGTAGCGGGCTCGCTCGGCCTCGTAGGAGCCGGCGAGGACGTTGAAGTCGTTGATCGCCAGGGGCATCCCCTCGGGGGCGGCCTCGCGAGCGGCCGCGAACCACTCCGCAAGGATCGGCGCCTCGACGGGGTCGAGGTCTTCGAGCGAGGCGTCCTCGGTCGCCGCGACGCCGTTGATCGCCTGAACGAACCCGGGCGAGTGCATGAGCTCGTTGACGACCTCCCACTCGAGGATGTCCTCGCCGTAGTACTCGACGATGTCCTCGACGTGCGAGAGCGTCTGTTCGCGGACGTAGTCGGGGTCGAGTTCGGCCTCGGTGACGCCGCCCTCCTCCCAGGTCCGGCCCATCGCCTCGACCACGTCCGGCGGGACCGAGAACGACGACACGTCGGCGTAGAGACAGACGTGCCCGCGCACGTCGAGGCCCTCGCCGAGCAGCCACTGGGTCACGCCGTCGGAGATGTGCTTCTCCTCCTCCCAGAAGCGCCACTTGTGGTGGTTGGTCAGCGTCGCCACGTTGAACAGCTCCGAGACGTGCTCGCGGTAGGGGTCGCCCCGGCTGGTCTCCTCGAGGAGGTACGCCCCGTCGACCCCGGCGCCGAAGCCGAACTCGTGTTCCTGCATGGCCACGTCGACGGACGCCGCCTCGACCGGCTCGCCGTCGGCGTCGGTCACCTCGACGGTCAGTTCGCTCGTCCGGTGTTCGGCGATGCGCTCGTCGGCCGCGGCCTCCCAGTCGCTGTCGTCGGGAGTCGGCTGGCTGGCCGGCCCGCTGGGGAGGTTGCCGACGGAGATGTTCTGGTCGAAGTCGATCAGCGCGACGCCGCCGACGTCGACGGTCTGCGGGCCGAACCCGAGGAACAGCTCCGTCCACCAGGTGCCGGCCTCGGCGTCGTAGTCGAACTGGATCGGGACGTAGTAGCGGACCCACTCGCCGACGGGTTCGGCCTGCTGGACCCCCCGGACCATGTTCGTGCTCGGGTTGGCCTCGTCCTTCGCGACGAACTGGGCGGTCGGGTCGGACTCGCTGTCCTCGGGGCCGCGCAGGTGGAACACGGCGAGAAGCACGTCGCCCTCCGAGACGGCGCGGTCCTCGACGGTCCCCTTCAGCGTCACGTTCCAGGGGTTCTCCGTCGACTCCTCGACGGTCACCCGGCGGGCCGACGAGAACGGCTGGTCGTCGCCGACCGACAGCGGCTCCGCCGTCCCGACGCTCGACTGCACCGAGAACGCCGACATCGCCTCCGCCTCGGTGGTGCCGTAGCAGAACGCGCCGCCCGGCAGCCCCTGACTCGCGAGCGTCGACGCGAGCTGTCCGTAGTAGGGGTCCCGCACCGTCGGCCACCCCGGCGGCACGTCCGCCGGCGTCCCGTCCGGGTGCGGCGTGGCCGTCGGCGTCGGCTCCGGCGTCTCCGTGTCCGTCGGCGTCGAGCTACCGCCCGTGAACGACTGACATCCCGCCACACCCGCCGCCGCGAGCGTCCCCAGCAGCGACCGCCGCGCGATCGACCCGTCGTCACCGTCCGCTCCGTCGTCAGGCCCGTCGTTGGTTTCTGGCATGTATCTGGCTCATACGAGACCGATTCCTGTTGAAAAACGTTTGTTTTCGGACCAGGTATTGCGAAAAGTTACCAACGATCACGACAGATTGTGACGGATGCAAACGTACCTCACGAATCGGGCGGTCGGAGAGGCGAATGGGTCCTGTCGCGGACTGCAGATGGGGGAGGGTGTGGAATATGGGCGGGTCACGTCGCGGAATCGGACGGCGCGAGGGTTGATTGTCGGTCCCGTCGTGCCGCTACGCGTCGGTCGAGAGTTCGACGGTGGTCCCGCCGTCGGAGAGGGTCGCCGTCTCGGTGACTGCCTCACCGTCGACCGTGGCGGTGATTTCGTACTCGCCGTGGAACCCCGTCGTCGAGAAGGTCCCCTCGTCGTCGGTGGCCCCCGAGGCCTCGGTCCACCACTCGTCGAAGACGAGGTCCCGGTACTCGGCGAGCGGGGGCTTTTCCTCCCAGCCCTCGGCGAAGAAGGGGGCGTCGTCCCGCCAGTGGTTGGGGCTGTAGATACCCCAGACGAGGAAGTCGTCGACCGCCGGGTGGCTGAACGCGACCTTGAGGACCTGCCGGAAGAAGACCGCCTTGTCCGCCTCCGCCCAGTTCTCGTCGGCCATATCGAACTCCGTGATCCGCAGGCGCACGCCCGTCTCGGCGTAGCGGTCCAGCGCCGATTTCACCTCCCCTGGCGACAGCGACGACGCCTCGTTGAAGTGGCTCTGCAACCCTGCGAACTCCAGTCCCGCCTCGGAGTCGACGAGGAACTCGATCTGCCGTTCGTAGGCGTCGCGCGTCGATTCGTAGGGGCCGGCCAGCGTGTTGTAGTCGTTGACGCCGAGCGGCATCCCCTCGGGGGCGGCGTCCCGGGCGGTCGCGTACCACTCCGCGAGGATCGGGGCTTCGACCGGGTCCACGTCCTCGAGGGAGGCGTCGTCGGTCGCCGGGACCCCGTTGACCGCCTCGATCAACCCCGGCTTGTGGACGATCTCGTTCGCGACCTCCCACTCGGTGATCCGGTCGCCGTAGTACTCGATGATCGCCTCGACGTGCTCCAGCGTTCGCTCGCGGACGTGCTCGGGGTCGAGTTCTGGGTCGGTGACGCCGTTGGCCTCCCACTCGACCCCCATCGCCCGCACCACGTCGGGCGGGACGGACCACGCGGACACGTCGGACCACAGGCAGACGTGCCCGCGCAGGTCCAGCCCCTGCTCGAGGACCCAGTCGGTCGCGGCGTCGGACAGCTCCCTGTTTTCCTCCCAGAAGCGCCACTTGTGGTGGTTGCCCAGCACCGCGAGGTTGAACAGGTCGGCGACGTGCTCGCGGTAGGTGTCGGCCTCGTTGGACTCCTCGGTCAGGAAGTCCGCGCTGACCGCGGTGCCGAAGCCGAACTCGTGGGCCTGCATCGCGACCTCGACCCCGGCGTCGGTCACCGCGTTTCCGCCCCCGTCGGTCACCTCGACGGTCAGTTCGCTCGTCCGGTGTTCGGCGATGCGTTCGTCGGCCGCGGCCTCCCAGTCGCCGCCCGCCTCGCCGTCCCCGCTCTCGCCACCGGCCTCGTCGGCCGGTCCGCTGGGGAGGTCGTCGACGGCGACTCGCTGGTCGAAGTCGACCAGCGCGATCCCGCCGATATCGACCGTCTGGGGGCCGAACCCGAGGAACAGTTCCGTCCGCCAGGTGCCCGCCTCGGCGTCGTAGTCGAACTGCATCGGGACGTAGTAGCGGGTCCACTCCGCGGGGGGCTGGACCTGCGGGGTCGACCGCACCATGTTCGTGCTGAGGTTGTCCCGGTCCTTCGAGACGAACTGGACTGTCGGCTCGGACTCGCTCGACTCGGGGCCGCGCAGGTACGCGACGCCGAGCAGCACGTCCCCGCTCTCGACCGCGGTGTCGGTCGCCGTCCCGATCATCGTCACGTCCCAGGTGTTCTCCGTCTCCTCGGTGACCTCGACGCGGACGGCCGAGGAGAACGGCTGGTCGTCGCCCACTTCGATCTCGGACCGTTCGGCCACGTCGGCGCCGACGTCGAAGGCGGCAATCGTCCCCGCCTCGTAGTTCGCGTAGACGAACTCCCCCGCGGGCAGCCCCATCTCCCCGCCGAGCGTGTTCGCGAGCGCCCCGTAGTACGGGTCCCGCGTCTCCGGCCAGCCGTCGGGGACGGCCACCGGCGTCCCGGAGGGTGTCTCGGGGGCGCCACCGCCCCCTCCCCCACCACCGCCGCCGTCCGGTGCGTCCGTGTTCCCGCCGTCGCTCGGGCACCCCGCCAGCCCGGTCGCGGCGAGCGCGCCTAGCAGCGTTCGCCGACCGAGGGCCGGGTCTACCCCACCGTCCGAACCGCGAGTGTGATCGTCTGACATCGACGTGGCTCCTACCAGCGGGAGTTCCGGTAAAAAAGATTTACATTCGGAGTGATACTGACCGCGAGAACTGACAGGTGAGTTAGTTAACGGGCCGGTACCGACGGGCTAGGCGTCCGGGGAGAGTTCGACGGTGGCACCGTCGTCGGAGAGGGTGACCGTCTCGGTGACCTCGGTCCCGTCGACGGTCGCGGTGACCTCGTACTCGCCCTTGAAGCCGTCCGTCGAGAACGCGCCGTCACCGTCGGTGGCCCCCGACGCCTCGGTCCACCACTCGTCGTAGACGAGGCCGGTCCACACGTCGTAGGCCGGCTTCTCCTCCCAGTCCTCGTAGAACAGCGGCGCCTCCGACTGCCAGTGGCGGCCGTCCCAGAAGCCCCACATCAGGAAGTCCTCCACGTCGGGGTGGGAGAACGCGCCCCGGAGGTAGTTCTCCAGTACCTGTGCCCGCTCCTCGTCGGAGTTCCAGGCGTTGCCGGCGTAGGTGTCGAACTCGGTGATCTTGACGGCCGCGCCGTAGTCGGCCCACTTGTCGATCTCCTCGGCGACCCGGCTCGCGCTGACCCGCTCGTCCGGGTTGGAGTTGGTGTTGAACTCGCCGGTGCGGGCGCCGACGTGGGCCTGCAGGCCGACGGTGTCCAGCTGGACGGCGTTGTCGTTGATGTGTTCGATCTGGTCCTGGTAGCGCCCGTCGGTGTAGCTGTAGCCGAACTGGTTGAAGTCGTTGACCGCGAGCCCGATGTCCAGGTCGTTGTCCTGTCGGACGGCGTCGGCCTTGCTATACCACTCGGCCAGCAGCGGGGAGGTCCACGGGACGACCTCGCCGGTCCAGGGTTCGGCCTGGTCGATGTCGTCGCCGTAGACGCCCAGCTGGAGCTGGTAGGCGTGCATCGCCTCGTTGACGACCTCCCACTCGGTCACGTCCTCCCCGAAGTGCTCGATGATGTCCTCGATGTGTTGCATCGACCGCTCGCGGATCGTCTCGGCGTCGCGCTCCTCGATCGCGGTCAGGATGTCCGCGGGGATGGCGCCCACGTCCTCCCGGCCCCAGATGCAGACGTGGCCCCGCACGTCGAGGCCCCGGTCGAGCAGCCACTCGACCGCCGCGTCCGCCAGGTCGGGGTCCGACTCCCAGAAGCGCCACTTCATCTGGTTCTCGATGACCGCCTTGTTGAACAGCTCCGGGATGTACTCCCGGTAGTTGTCCCCCTCGCTCGACTCCTCGATCAGCGTTCCCGCGTTGACCGCGGTGCCGAAGCCGAACTCGTGGGCCTGCATCGCGACCTCGACCTCGGCGTCGGCGATCGCGTTCCCGCTCCCGTCGGTCACCTCGACGGTCAGTTCGCTCGTCCGGTGTTCGCGGATCCGGCGCTGTACTTCGGGATCCGGTTCGCTCGGCGCGTCCGTGCTCCCCTCCGGTGTCTCGTCGGCGCCGTCGTCGGGCGTCGACGAGTCCTCGGGCTGGCCGTCCCCGCTCCCCTCGGTCGCCGTGCCGTCGCCGCCGTCGCTCGGACAGCCCGCGAGCCCCGCGGCCGCGAGCGCCCCCAGCAGCGGTCGCCGACCGACCCGTCGGTCCACCGTCCCGTCTCCACCCGGCCCGGATGTGTCCTCGTCTGACATGCGCGTGGCTCGTTCAAGGGGAATCGCTGACAAAAACTTTCGGTGTCCGTCCGGACCGTGCCCGGACCCGGTCCGCCCCCGCCGCTCACTCGTCGGCGGCGACCGGGCCGCTGGGGAGGTCCTCGATCTTCGCCGCCCGGTCGAAGTCGACGAGCGCGATCCCGCCCACGTCGGTCGTCTGCACGCCGAAGCCGTGGAACAGCTCCCACCACCAGGTCCCGGCCTCGGAGTCGTAGCTCCACTGCATCGGGACGTAGTAGCGGGTCCACTCGGTCGGCGGCGTGACACGCTGTCGGGTCGCGACCATGTTCGTCCGGGGGTTGTCGTCGTCCTTCGCGACGAACTGGATCGTCGAGTCCGTCGGGCTCGAGATGGGCACCCTGAGGTGGACGACCCCGAGCAACACGTCGCCCTCCGTCACCGACCGGTTGTTGACCTGGCCGTTCATCGTCACGTCCCACGGGTTGTCCGGTTCCTCGGTCACCTCGACCCGGCGGGCGGCCGAGAACGGCCGGTCGTCGGCCACCGAGAGCGACGAGGTCTCGGCGATGTCCGTCCAGATCTGGAACGCGTCCAGCGTGTCCGCCTCGTTGTCGGCGTAGACGAACTCGCCGGGCGGTACGTCCATCGCCGCGAGGTCGTCCTGCAGCGCGCTGTAGTAGGGATCGTCGACCGACGGCCACTCGTCGCCTGCCGAGTCGGTCCCTGCGGGTGTCGTCGTCGTCGGCGTCGCCGTCGGCGTCTCGGTCGGCTGGTCGGGAGGGGGAGCCGTCCGACCGGACTCCGGCGTCCCGTCCGGGTCCGGCGTGGGCGTCGGCTCGGGCCCGCCCTCCGGGCCGACCGTTCTGAAACCGCCACCGTCCGGCTCGTCGTCCCCGCTGTCGCCCCCGAAACCGAGACAGCCCGAGACCCCGGTGGCCCCCGAGATCGCCAGCGCCCCGAGCAGCGACCGACGGGTCGTCACCCGCCGGTCCGGTTCGTCCCCCGGACCGCGCTCGCGTCCCGGGCCGCCCGTTGTCGGTGTTTCCATATACCTCGGTATCGGCGGATCCGCGTCAAAAGCGTTGGTACTCGTTTCTCAGCGATGAGAACGGACCGCGGCGCCACCGCCGACCGACTCCGGTCCGACAGCGTCTCCGCCGACTGAGGGACAGCCGTCGGAGCTCGACGTACTCCCGGGCGGGGATGTCACGGTTCCGGCCACCGGCGGCGGGCGCGCGTCGTCATCGTTTTGGTGGGTCCCGCGGATCGGAGTAGCGTATGCAAGAGTACGACGACTGCTGGCTCCGGTACGAGGAGGTCCCCGAGGGCGACCTCCGCGAGTCCTACCGCCGGCTCTGTTCGCACGCGTACGTCGCCGAGGAGTCCCGCGAACTCGGCGCGGTGCGCGAGGAACTGCGGCGCGGTCTCGGCGGGCTGCTCGGGCGTGACCCCCACCTCTGGCAGCACCCGCCCCGGACCGTCGACGGCTTCCTCGCCGTCGGGACGCCCGGCGACATGGACGTGGTGGCACAGGCCGTCGACGAGGACCGGGTCGCCGACCTCGACGAAGGGGGGTACGTGATCACGACCGGCGAGTGGGAGGGGATCGACACGCTCGTCGTCAGTGCCTCCTCCGACCGCGGGCTGGTCTACGGCACGTTCCACCTGCTGCGACTGATGGCCACCCACGAGTCTATCGCGGACGTGGACATCGTCGAGGAACCGGCCTCGCCGGACCGGCTGATCAACCACTGGGACAATCCGTTCCGCGGGTCGATGGAGCGTGGCTACGCCGGCCAGTCGATCTTCGACTTCGAGCGGCTGCCGGACCTGCGCGAACGGTACCGCGACTACGCGCGCTTGCTCGCCTCCGTCGGGATCAACGGCATCGTCCTCAACAACGTCAACACCCAGATCCCCGGCCGCGAGTCCGCCAGCGACGCGATGGAGGAGCTGGAGGGGTGGCGACTGCTGGAGTCACGACACCTCGAAAACCTCACCGGACTCGCGTCGCTGTTCCGGCGGTACGGCATTCGGACCTACCTCTCGGTCAACTTCGGCGCGCCGGAGAAGGTCGGCGACCTCGACACCTCCGACCCCAACGACCCAGAGGTCGCCGAGTGGTGGGCCGAGAAAGCGGACGAGGTGTACGACCTGATCCCCGACTTCGGCGGGTTCCTCGTGAAGGCCGACTCCGAGGGCCAGCCCGGCCCCTACAACTACGACGCCGACCACGTCGACGGCGCGAACGTCCTCGCCGAGGCGCTGGAACCGCACGGCGGCCGCGTCTGGTGGCGGGCGTTCGTCTACGGGAGCCACAAGGACCGCGCCGTCCAGCAGTACGACACTTTCGAACCGCTCGACGGCGAGTTCCACGACAACGTCACGATCCAGGTCAAGAACGGTCCCATCGACTTCCAGCCCCGGGAACCGGTCTCGCCGGTCTTCGGCCAGATGCCGGAGACGGACCTGGGACTCGAACTCCAGATCACCGGCGAGTACACCGGCCAGCACGTCCACGCCTGCTACCACGTCCCGATGTGGAAGGAGGTCCTGGAGTTCGACACCGACCCCGAGGGTCACGGCAAGCAGGTCAAGGACCTGTTCACCGACCCCGGGACCGGAATGGCCGGCGTCGGCGGGCCCGGCGAGGACAGAAGCTGGACCGGGCACTACCTCGCGCAGGCGAACCTCTACGGCTACGGCCGCCTGGCGTGGGACCCGGACCTGAGTACCGAGGAGATCACCGACGAGTGGGTCAAACAGACGTTCGGCACCGACCCCGACGTGGTCGAGACCGTCACGGAGATCATGCACGGCACGTGGCCGGCGGTCATCGACTACTCGACCGGCGGCATCGGGCTCATGCACATGATGTACAACGGCAGCGCCTACCTCGAGAACCACTACGACCCCGGTCCCGAGGAGTGGCCGGGCTACACCGGCATCACCGAGGACGGCATCGGCAAGGACCGGAACTCGAAGGGCAACGGCTACGCCCAGCAGTACCCCGACGCGCTCGCCGACATGTACGACGACCCCGAGAGCTGCCCGGAGGAACTGCTCCTGTTCTTCCATCACCTCCCCTGGGACCACGAACTGGCGGACGGGCGCACCGTGATCCAGACGCTGTACGACAACCTCTTCGCCGGCGTCGAGGAGGTCCAGCGGCTGCGCGACGAGTGGCGGACCCTGGAGGGCGAGGTCGACGAGGAGCGGTTCCGTCACGTCGCCGAGCGCTTCGACGAGCAGGTCGAACACGCCGGGGTCTGGCGCGACCGGCTCGCCGAGCACTTCTACGAGTACGCGGCGATCCCGGACGAGCAGGGCCGGGTCCCTCGCGAGGACTGAGCGGCCTCCCGGCTGCCGGTCCGCCTCGGGAGAAAGGGCACAGAGCGCGGTTCGACCCGGGAGGGTCGGTCGATGCGGTCCGGGCGACCGATTACGACACGTCGACCGTGACGGTGTCGGTCGTGGTCGTCCCCTCGTTGTTGGTCGCGTCGAGTTCGACGGTGTAGGAGCCCGCCGAGTCGTAGGTGGTGTCGGCGTACCAGCCGGAGCCGGTCTCGCCGTTGCCCAGGCTCCACGACAGCGAGTCGATCCAGTTGCCCGAGTCGGTGGTGTCGGTCACGCGGAAGCTGACGCGGTCGCCGACCGACGCCGAGGTGGTGCTCGGGTCGATCTCCGCGACGAGGTCGCCGCTCGTTCCGCCGCCGTCACCGCCGCTGTCGCCGCCGTCGTCGCCACCGTCGCCGTCGTCGCCACCGTCGCCGTCGTCGCCACCGCCGCCGGAGCCGTCGAGCGAGAAGTCGAGGTAGTTCAGGTCCCACCACGACTCGTCCATCGAGACGCGGAGGACCTGCTCGCCGGCGTCGAGCGAGACGCCGGAGGTCGAGACGGTCTCCCAGGAGTCCCAGCCGCCGGTGGCGCCGAAGCTGACGGTCCCGGAGACGTCCTGTCCGTCGACCTCGACGTGGAACGCGCCGCCGCCGGAGTCCGAGGCGACGAGCGCGTCCATCGTGTAGTCGCCGGCCTGCTCGACGTCGACGGTGTACTCGACCCACTCGCCGGACTCGATGTAGCCGATCGAGTAGCCCGAGCCGGCCGAGTTCGAGGAGATGTCGACCCCCTCGTCGGTGCGGAACGCGCCGCCCTCGTTCTCCGACGTGTTGTCGCTGTAGGCGACCCCCGGGCCCCCCTCGTCGTACTCCTCGGCCTGGATCCGGCCGGGGATCGCGTGTGGCGTCCCGCTGTACGGCTGCTGGGTCCCGCTGCCGCCGTCGCCGCCGGACCCGTCGTCACCGGACCCCCCGTCGTCGCCGCCACCGTCGCCCCCGCCGGCGGTGCCGACGTAGACGTCGGAACTGCCCGTGGACTGGTAGGCCTCCGTGGCCATGATCTGGTAGTCGTGGCTGCCCATGTCCATGCCGTTGTCGGCCCACGCGTCGAAGTGGTTGCCGGTCGTGATGGTCCCGCTGGTCCGTCCCGACTGGCGGATGCTCCAGTACTGCGGGAACGTCGCCGTCCCCTCGATCGAGGGGGCGTTGGTCCGCTGGGAGGTGTAGATGTCGTAGGTCCCGCCGTCGGTGTCGACCGTGCCCTGGAACGAGTCCCCCGGCTGGTAGGGGCCGTGGTCCTCGATGATGTAGTACTCCACGAGCGGGTCGGTCGTCCACCCGTACAGGCACAGGTAGCCGTTGCTACCCGGATCGAACGTCGCGTCGTACTCGACGTTCCGGCGTGCCCCGGTCTCCCAGCCCAGGCCACAGACCGTGCTGTTCGTGTCGTTCCACTCCAGTTCGTAGTTGCCCGCCGTCCCGAGCGTCATCGTCACCGTCCCCTCGGCGTTGGTCCAGAACGAGTAGAAGTACCCGTCGTGGGTCCCGGTCTGGTTCGACGTGATCGTCTCGTCGTGGGCGGCGGCCGCTCCCGCCGACCCCCCGAGTCCGAGCCCCGTCGCCGCGGCGGCCCCCACCGCCTTCACGTAGTCGCGCCGGTCCATGTCCAGGATGTCGTTCGATGTCGATTCACCACTGCCGTTACCACCAGTGTCGTGTGCCATCGTATTGCACAACCGCGTCCACACCCTCTCCCCCTGCCGGGATAAAAATTGTCGATTACAACGAACGTTAAAATGATTGTTCGCGTGATAGATGTAGACTATGTAACTATTCGGCGCGGCGGACGAAACGGAAGCCGGAGGGGAGAACCGACCGTCGGGGCGGTCAGAGCGGGCCTCAGACCGACTCGAACGTCCAGAGCTGGTTGCCGTTGCCGGACCAGCTGTACTGCTGGACGTTGGCGCCGTCGCTGCCCGACGAGCCCTCGACCTCGACGGCCTTCTCGCTGTGGACGGGCTGGATGTGGTACTGGCCGCCGCCCTGGTCGTGGATGTGGAACCGCTGGTTGTCGTTGCCGTAGTCGGTGTACTGCTGGACGTTGGCCCCGTCGTCGGTCGAGGCGCCGGACACGTCCAGTACCTTGCCGCTGTTGACGTTCTCGATCTTGTACCCGTTGCCGGTGTCGGTGACGTTCCACTGCTGGTTGGAGCCGCCCCAGTAGCTGTACTGCTGGACGTTGGCGCCGTCCTCGGTCGACTGACCGGTCACGTCCATCGCCTTGCCGCTGTTGACGTTCTGGATGCTGTAGGTACCGCTCTGGAGCGAGCCGGTCGAGCCGCTCCCGCCGTCGTCGCCGCCGGAACCGCCGCCGCCACCGCCGCCACCGCCGCCTCCGCCGTCAGCGCCGACCCAGACCTCGGAGGAGCCGCTGGACTGGTAGCCCTCGGTGGCCACGATCTGGTAGTCGTGGCTGCCCATGTTCATGCCGTTGCTCTCCCAGGCGTCGAAGTGATTGCTCGTCGTGATCGTCCCGCTCGACCGGGTGTTCTGTCGGACGCTCCAGTACTGCGGGAACGTCGCCTCCCCCTCGATAGAGGGTTTGTTCTCCCGCAGCGACTCGTAGATGTCGTACGTGCCGCCGTCGGTGTTGACGGTCCCCTTGTAGTCGTGTTCGGGACGGTAGCTGCCGTGGTTCTCGATGATGTAGTACTCGACGAGGGGGTCGGTCGTCCACCCGTACAGACACAGGTAGGAGTTGCCCGAAGGGCTGTAGTTGGCCGTGTAGTCGACGGTCCGGGCCGCGCCGGTCTCCCAGCCCTTGCCGCAGACGAAGTTACCCGTGTCCGACCAGTCGACGCTGTAGTTGCCGCCGTCCCCGAGGTTCATCGTCACCGTCCCCTCGGCGTTGGTCCAGAACGAGTAGAAGTATCCGCCGTCGTTGCCCGTCTGGTTCGACGTGATGTCGGCGGCGGCCGGGCTCGCCGTCGCGCCCACGCCGAGCCCTGTCGCCGCGGCGGCGCCCGCCGCCTTCATGAAGGCCCGCCGGTCGAAGTTCGCCGATCCGTCGGATGCCGATTCGCCACTGCCGCTGTCGCCAGTATCGCGTACCATGTTACCACTGCCGCACCCGCTCCGACACCCGGGAAGTAAATAAACATTAGCAATTATAACTAACATTAAAACACTATATAACTAGTTTACATGTTTTAGAACTAACTACTATCGCCACGGGCCGTCGACCGTGAGAGCCGGCCGGGTTCCGGAGGCGAAGTGGGAATGCGCCACGGCTCTCAAACCGCGGGACTGTGTCGATCGGAGTGTTTCCCGCTGTGGTCAACCGGAGTGTGTGTTGCCACCTCGTGCCACAGTTCCACCCTCGCACTTCCGACGTGTGGTGTGGTGGAGTTAAATTTTATTTCAACGTATTATGTTCTTCAATCATCTGTCCAGTATTGTACCAACGGGCGACTGGTTCAATGTCGCAGAGCCGGTGACCGGATCGAACGGAGAACGAGGCGGAGCGAGCGGAGAACGACGTGCGACGGACGGACGCCCGGGAGGAACAGGTCGAGCGTCCAGTGCCGTGGGGCGAACGGACGACTCGAAGCGGCCACTCGACTGGAGAACGAAATTCCCGAATAGAGAACGATTTACCCCACAGAACGAACAACATGTTGTGATAGAGAACACTGCGCGGCGATCGGACAACTATGATGATGAAAGACCCGTGGTCGGACCCGGAGGACGTGGGGACAGTCCAGCGTCGGATACGGCTGGACGCGCCGCTCAGGCGTCGAACGTGTCGGCCTTCGCGAGCACGTCGGAGTCGTCGACGTTCCAGTCGTCGAGGAACTCGATCTCGGCGGCGAACAGTTCGCCGAACAGCTCGCGTGACTCGTCGGGCGTGAGCGTCTGGACCTGGTTGTCGACCGAGAAGCCCTGGAAGGCCATGTCCACGTCGCCCGTGCGGGCGGCCTCGATGACCGTCTCGATGGTGTCGACGTGGCCCTGGACCATGCTGCGGACGGGCCGCGGGAACCCGCCGGCGTTGACCGGCTTGACCTGGTTGTCCCGGACGACCGCGTTCGTCTCGACGACCGGGCCCTGCTCGATGTCCGACACCTGCCCCGTGTTGGGCAGGTTGACGTTGGTCACGTAGGGGCCGTCGCCGGTCAGCCCCTCGAGGATGTCGAGGAACTCCTCGCCTGACGATTCGAGTTCGAACTCGCGTTCGCCCTCCATCCAGCCCTCGACGTTGGTGGTCTGCTTGGACTCGGCGGGCGTCCAGTGTTTCGCGCGGTAGTCGGCGTCGGTGCGGCGGACGCCCCAGTGGTTGAGCGAGTCCTGCCCGTCGGCGATGAACGAGGTGGCGTACTCGATCAGGTGGCGGTCGCCCGCGGCCGGGAGGACGCCGAACCGGCGGAACAGCTCCCAGGTGACCTGCCAGTTGTCGGTGAAGACGCTCTCCTCGGCCAGGTCGTCGTAGGTGAACCGCTTGCTCCCACGCTCGCCGTCCTTTAGCTCCTCCAGCAGCGGCCACAGGTCGACGCCGTTGCAGCGGGCCTCGTCGACCCACGTGAAGTGGTTGATCCCCTTGACGTTGACCTCGATGTCGGCGCGCTCGGCGCCCATGCCCAGTTCCTCCTCGGCGAGCATCGCGAGGTGCCAGCGCGTGCCCAGCACCTCGTGACAGAGACCGAGGGCGTTGATATCGGGGTACTCGTCGTACAGCGCGCGGGTGACGAAGTGGACGGGGTTGGTGTAGTTGAACACCCAGGCGTCGGGGCAGTGTTCGCGGATCGCGGCGGCGAACCGGCGGAACACGGGGATGGTGCGCATCGCCCGGAAGATGCCGCCCGGGCCGATGGTGGCGGCGACCGCCCCGTAGATGCCGTACTCTTTGGGGATCCGCAGGTCGTGGACGAACGTCTCGCGGGGGTCGTACTGCGTCGAGAGGATCACCGCGTCGGCGCCCGCGAGCGCGTCCTCCAGCGAGCCGACGGCTTCGTAGGACCACTCGGCGGTGGCGTCGGGGTCGTCCTGGACCCAGTTGCCGAACTCTGCGTTGGTCTCGGCGGCCTCCTGGTTGGTGTCGTAGAGGCGCACGTGGCCGTCGAACTCCGAGAGGGCCAGGTCCTGGATGAGGTTCGGCGCCCACTGGCGGCTCCCGCCGCCGATGTAGGCGATATCGAGGTCACTCCGGTCTATCGGCTGCTCGGCGTGTGTCGCGTCTGGTGCCATCGACTGAGGGTTCTCACGCCCACGGTTAAGAACTTGGGTCGCGGAGAGCGGAACCGCGTCGCCTAGCGGCGCGTGCGCCCGGGGGATCGGTGTTCGCTATCCGTCGACCCGCCGCGTCAGCCGCTGTCGACCACGAGACCGTACGACTCGGCGGCCGACACGCTGAACTCGACGATATCGTTCTCCCCCGAGCGGGCGGTCCCTTCCACTCGGGAGAGTTCGACTGATTCGCCGTCGGCGGTCTCGACCGCCTCGATACGGTCGGACGCCGCGATCCGGCAGGTCCCGTCGCGCCCGGCGCGGACCGTGGCCGCGTCGAGCGTCCCGTCGCTCCAGGCCACGTCGACCTCGAACCCCCCGCGAGCGCGAAGTCCCGAGACGGACCCCTCGTCCCACGTCTCGGGGAGCGCGGGGAGCAAGCGGATCGTCCCGCCGTGGCTCTGGACGAGCGCCTCCGCGATCCCCGCGGTCCCGCCGAAGTTGCCGTCGATCTGGAAGGGCGGGTGGGCGTCCAGCAGCGAGTCGTACGTCGAGTCGGCGAGGAGTTTCCGGACGTGCTCGCCGACGGCCTCGCCGTCGCCGAGGCGGGCGAACAGCGCGATCGTCCACGCGCAGGACCAGCCCGTGTGGCCGCCGCCGTGGTCGAGCCGCCGCTCCAGCGACGCCCGGACCGCCTCGTCGAACTCCTCGGGATCGAGTGCGAGGTCGGCCGCATCCGGACGGCCGTCGGTGGTAACCCCACCATCGCCGTCGTGCAGCACGTCCGCCGGGTAGTAGCCGAAGAGGTGCGAGACGTGGCGGTGGCCCGGATTGACCTCCTCGCAGTCTTCGAGCCACTCCCGCAGTCCGCTGTGCTCGGTGACTCCCATCGGCGGGAGCCGGTCGAGGGCCTCGGCCAGCTCGGCGGCGAACTCCGCGTCCCGGTCGAGCGCGTCGGCGGCCTCTATGCAGTGGCCGAACAGGTCCCGGGTGAGCTGGATATCCATCGTCGGCATCACGCAGGTGGTCGCCTCCTGGCCGTCCGCGGTCCGGAACTGGTTCTCCGGCGAGGCCGACGGCGCCGTGACGAGCCAGTCCTCCTCGGGATGCTCGACCAGGTAGTCCAGCAGGAACTCGGCGGCCTCGCGGAGGACCGGGTAGATCCGCTCGAGGTCGGCGCGGTCGCCGGAGAAGGTGTAGTGCTCCCAGAGATTTTGACAGAGCCAGGCGGCGCCCATCGGCCAGTGGCCCCAGTGGGCGTCGGCGGTCTGGCTCGTCGTGTGCCAGCGGTCGCTGTGGAGGTGGGCGCAAAAGCCCTCGCAGCCGTAGCGCTCGCTGGCCGTCTCGCGGCCGGGTTTGCGAAGGTCGTCGACGTATTCGACCAGCGGGTCGGCGCACTCGGCGAGGTTGGCTACCTCGGCGTGCCAGTAGTTCATCTCCAGGTTCACGTCCAGGGTGAAATCGGAGTCCCACGGCGGGTGGTGCTCCTCGTTCCAGATCCCCTGGAGGTTGGCCGGCAGCGTCCCCGGTCGCGAGGACCCGAGCAGGAGATACCGGCCGTACTGGAAGTACAGCTGTGCGAGGTGCGTGTCGCGCTCGCCGTCGCGCACCCGGTCGAGCCGTTCGTCGGTCGGCGCGTCGACCGGCGCGCCCAGGTCGAGGTCGACCCGGTCCATCCGTTCGCGGTGGTCGGCGACGTGGCGCTCGCGGAGCGCGGCGTAGTCGTCGCCCGCGACCGCGGCGAGCGTCTCCCGACACTCGTCGCGGGGGTCCCCGTCGGAGGGCGCGACGGCGGCCGCGACGACGACCGTCACCGCGTCGGCGCCCGCGACGACTATCCCGTCGTCCTCGTCCGGGTCGGACTCCGAACGGCCATCGCCAGCGCCGATCGACGGCGCCTCCTCGTCGGCGGCCGCCGCGACGGCGCCGCCCTCGGCGTGGACCCGTGCCCGGCCCTCGAACCTCTGGCCCCAGCCGCCGGGTTCGACCGACTCGTCGTCGCCCGGGGGGTCGATCACCTGTCCCCGGAGGACGACGGTGTCGTCGACGACCGTCGCGCGGGCCGAGCGGTCGCGGTCCAGCCGGACCCGCGCGTCGACCGCACCGGGTTCGTCGGCCTCGATCCGAACCGCGAACACGCCGTCGGGCGCGCTCGCGAAGCACTCGCGCTCGAAGCGCGTTCCATCGACGGTGTATTCGACCCGCGAGACCCCCTCACGGAGGTCCAGACTCCGCCGGTACTCGGCGGGGTCGTCGTGGCCCGGACAGTCGAGCAGGAGGTCGCCCAGCGGCTGGTACGGTTGAACACCGGTGGTGTCGGTGACGAAGAACTCGTTGCACAGTCGCTGGGCGCGCTCGAACTCGCCGTCCCACAGGCACTCGCGCACGGCGTCGAGGTCGTCGGGCCCCCCCGAAGGCGTCCGGTCGGCGTGGTGACCGGCCCACAGCCGGTCGTCGTTGAGCGCCACGCGCTCGCGCGCCGGGCGCCCGTGGACCATCCCGCCGAGGCGGCCGTTGCCGACCGGGAGCGCCTCGACCCACTCGGCCGCCGGCGCGTCGTACCACAGCCGGTCGTCGTGGTCCGATCCCGGGTCCGGGTTCGAGTCCAGGTCGGAATCCGGATTCGAGTCCGAGTCGAAGTCCGGGGCGGATCCCTGTCCCGGCATCGGTCAGTCCAGCTCCAGCGTCCCGCGGATCCCCTCGGCCAGGCTCGTCCCCTCGCTGGTCGCGAAGAACTCCATGCCGACGTAGCCCTCGTAGCCCGCCTCGTCGAGCGCGTCGAAGACGTTGCCGTAGGCCATCTCGCCGCTCCCCGGCTCGGTGCGCCCCGGGTTGTCGGCGACGTGGACGTGCCCGACCTGGTCGATGTTCTCCCGAAGGTTACGGATCACGTCGCCCTCGGTGATCTGCTGGTGGTAGGCGTCGAAGAGGACCTGCACCCGGTCGCTGCCCACCGAGCGAGTGATGTCGAACGCCTCCCGGGAGGATTCGAGGAAGTAGCCGGGATGGTCGACGACGGTGTTGAGCGGCTCGATCACGACCGTGACGCCGGCGTCCTCGGCGGCGGGCGCCGCGTCGGCGAGGACGCGTTCGAGCGCCCGCCGCTGGGTGTCGTGGCCGAACCCTCCCTGGTCGGGACCGACTGTGACGATCAGGCAGTCGGCGCCGACCTCGGCGGCGGCGTCGAGCGACCGCTCGATGTCGCCCACCGCGGTCTCGCGGTCGTAGGGGTTGACCGCCGCGGGCGCGTCGCGGTCGTCGATGTTCGACCCGGCGCCGGCGGCGAGGATCCCGGCGATCTCGACGCCGTGTTCGTCCGCGGCGGCGCGGACGGCGTCGAGGTCGGCGCCCTCCCAGTCGAAGAACTCGACGGCGTCGACGCCGAGGGCGCCGGCCCGTTCGACCCCGTCGGCGACCGTCTCGCCGTCGTCGGCGACGATCCCGGCGTTGGCGGCGAACTCGACCATCAGACGGTCACCTCCCGTGTGGTGACGGCCGTCGGAGCCGCCGGAACTCCTCGGCGGGCGGCGGTCGAACGGGCGAGCGGGCGGGCGCGGCGCGCGGCGATGCGTGGCATGGGCCGAGCAAGCGCCGGGTGGCTCTTGAATCCACGCCTCGCGGCGGTCCGGACCGGGACTCGGGTAACGAGATTTATAACGCCGCCTCCGGTACGGGGCGTATGGCGACCGACAGCGACGAGCCGAGTTCGTTCGAGGACTTGCCGATGCGGGTCGGCGCGGGCCAGTTCATGGACCCGGCACCCGAGCGGCTGCGATACATCAAGCAACTCGGTGCCGACGACATCCTGCTGAACATGTACCAGGTCGACGAGCCGGACTACGAACACATGCCCGACGACGAACGGGTGCCGCTGATCGGCGACGGCGAGTGGTCCGCGGAGAACCTCCGCGAACTCCGCGAGCGGGTCGAAGCGGAGGGCGTGCGGCTCAACGCCATCGAGAACGTCCCCGTCTCCTTCTACGAGGACATCATGCTCGACGGGCCGAAACGCGACGAACAGATGGAGAAGATGAAGCGGACGATCCGCAACATGGGCGAGGCGGGTATCCCCATCTTCGGCTACCACTGGGCGCCCGCGGGCGTCTGGCGCACCGGCTGGACGACCACCCGTGGCGGCGCCGAGGTCTCGGTCTTCGACGCCGACGAGGCCGACATCGACGAACTCACCCACGACCGGGAGTACACGGAGGAGGAGCTGTGGGACAACTACGAGTACTTCCTCGACGAGATCCTGCCCGTGGCGGAGGAGGCCGGTGTCAAGCTGTGTCTCCACCCGAGCGACCCGCCGATGGAGAAGCTGGGCGGGATCCCCCAGCTGTTCCGCAACTTCGAGAACTTCAAGCGGGCGATGAACTACCGCGACACCGACCACCACGGGCTGGAACTCTGTCTCGGCTGCTGGTCGGAGATGGGCGAGCCGCTGGACGAGGTGATCCGCTACTTCGGCGAGCGCGACGAGATCTTCTACGTCCACTTCCGCGACGTGTCGGGGACCGTCCCGAACTTCTCCGAGGACTTCATCGACGAGGGCAACTACGACGAGTACGAGCTCCTCAGGCTCCTCGACGATGTCGGCTTCTCGGGCATGATGATCCCCGACCACACCCCCCACCTGGAGGGCGACACCGACTGGGAGCACCGCGGTCGCGCCTACACCGTCGGCTACCTCCGCGGGATGCTGAAAGCGATGCGCGCCGAACAGGCGGCACGCGACGCCGGCGCCGGCATCGTCGCCCAGGACTGACTCGGTGCGTCTGGTGCCCCCGTCCGACCCTCGGTAACCGCCTGACTGTGACGGGTTCTGGCCATCGAAACAGGAATCGGCCGTCTGACCGCGGCACGTTCATGAAATCTGAACAGAAATTTACTTTCTGAGCGTGATCCGTTCCGTCTGTCGGAACGGAAGCCGACCGTCTGCGCCTGTCACGGACCGGTCGTTCGGAATCATCGTGACTCGCTCACACAGTAGTTCCACTGATGATGGAACAGTAGCGGCACCAATAATGATTATAAACAACCCCGCTACAGGCGGCTGACAGTTCCCGTAGATGTGCATCCGTGAGGGTTGGTAACGCGCTATAGGGGTAGATTCGAAACACAGGTATAGAACTGTAATTTGGCGCAGCGTTTCCAACATCAGTAGATTTTATCACCGGCGAATCTGTACAGACTGTATGGGAATCACCGAACCGGGTGCGAACGACGACGCGATCGGGGCCGTCGAGCGGGCCTTCGCGGTCGTCGAGGTCATGCGCGAGCAGGGAACCGTTCGGATCGACGACGTGGCGACGGCGCTGTCGATCCCGACGAGTACCGCCCACTCGCACCTGCAGACGCTGCAGTCGGTGGGGTACGTCGTCCAGGGGAGCGACGGCTACCGGCTGAGCTGTCGGTTCCTCCGGGACGGCGTCGCGGTACGCCAGCGCCGGAACGTCTACCGCGCGACGAAGTCCGAGATCGACGCGCTCGCCGACTCCACGGGCGAGGTTGCGAACCTCGGGATCGAGGAGAACGGTCAGCGGGTCATCCTCTACCAGGCCGAAGGGACCGAGGCCGTCTACGACAACGCGCCGATCGGTGAACACACCGAGATGCACTGGACCGCCCTCGGCAAGGCTATCCTCGCACACCTCCCCGCCGACTACGTCGACGATATCGTCGACACCTACGGGCTGCCGGAAGCCACCCGGCACACGATCACCGACCGCGACCGGCTAGACCGCGAACTCGCGCGCATCGCGAACCGCGGCTACTCGATCGAGGACGAGGAGCGCCGTGAGGGGATCCGGTCGGTCGCCAGCCCGGTCCTCGTCGAGGACGACGTGGTCGGGTCGATCTCCGTCTCCGGTCCCAAGGAACGCCTCGACGACGACCGCATCGAGGACGAGATCCTGCCGGAGATCCGAAACACCGTCAACGTCGTCGAAGTGAAGTACGCCTACGACTGAGAGCGGACGCATGACCGCTCACCGCGGCGCGCGAACGCCCCCGGTACGCTCCCCTTACTCCCCGCGGAAGTGCGGGATGATGGTCTCCTCGTAGTGGGTCAGGGTCTCCTCGTAGTCGCCGACCGGGATGAGGACGACGTTGTCCAGCCCGGCCTCGACCCAGCGTTCCAGGTCGGCGATGGCCTCCTCGGGCGTCCCGGAGACGGTCACCGCGTCGACCGCCTCGTCGGGGACCTTCTCGGCCGCGTTCAGGAGTCGTTCCTCCTGCTCCTCGTCGAAGGCCATCTCGAACATGATCGGCGTCTCGTCGGCGATGTCCTCGTAGCCCATCTTCGCGAGCAGCGGCGGCCGCAGCGCCAGGCTCGTCCGGTTGCGCTCGATGGCCGCCTCGCGGGCCGCATCGCCGTCCTCGGAGACCGTCGTCGGGATCATGACCGCCCGGTCGATGTCGTCGGGGTCGCGCCCGCGGTCCTCGGCCACGTCGAGGACACGCTGGAGGTCTTCCTCGTACTGTTCGGGCGCGTGGATCCACGGGAACCAGCCGTCCCCGAGCGCACCGGTGAACCCGCGCATGCTCTTGCCGTACCCGCCGACCCACATCGGCGGCCGGGGCTCCTGCACGGGCTTGAGTCCCATGTGTGCGGCCTCCAGCTGGTAGAACTCCCCGTCGAAGTCGACGGGCTCGTCGGCCGTCGAGTCCCACAGCCGGTCGATCACCTTGAACGCCTCCGAGAACCGGCCGAACGGGTCCGACCAGTCGATGTCCTCGATGGGCGTGAAGTTGAACGCCTCGCCGGCGCCGATCCCCAGGCCGAACCGCCCGTCGGTCATCTGGTCCAGCGTCACGCCGATGTGGGCGAGTTCGGTCGGGTGGCGCCGCACCGAGTCGGTGACCCCGGGCATCAGCATCGCCTCGTCGGTGTGCTGGGCGATGGCACCGAGGACGGTAAAGGCCTCCCACGGCGGGTCCACGAGGAACTCCTCGGAGCCCGTGGGGTGAAAGAGGTGGTCCGGGACGGTGATGATGTCGAAGCCCGCCTCCTCCGCGCGGACCGCGTCCTCGACCGTTCCCTGCACGTCGCCGTACGTCACGACCTGGCACCCGAAGTTCAGATCCTCGGGCTCTCTGTCGCTCATGGTCGTACCGTCGCCCGATCGCAGTAAATAGTTGCCCCTTTCGCGAACGGTGTTCGGGCTCCGTCGCCGCGCGACCGCACGGGAACGCGACCGGAGCCGACTGGTGAAATCGACCGGGGACAGCTACCTTTATGAGCGAATCGCCGGTTGGTTCGAACGACATGAGCTTCCTCGACGACGAAACCTATCTGCTCGAAACGGACGCGGCCAGAGAGCTGTACGCCGAGATCGAGGACCGACCGATCCTCGACCCGCACAACCACGCCGACATCGTGGAGATCGTCGAGAACGACGGCTGGGCGGACATCTGGGAGGTCCAGGGCGCGACCGACCACTACGTCTGGTCGATGATGCGCAAGCGCGGCGTCGACGAGGAGCTGATCACCGGCGACGCCTCCAACCGCGAGAAGTGGACCGCCTTCGCCGAGGTGGTCCCGGAGATGGCGGGCAACCCCGTCTACGAGTGGCTCCACCTCGACCTGAAGCGCCGGTTCGGCATCGACCAGCCCGTCTCCGCTGACACGGCCGACGAGATCTGGGCGGAGACGAAGGCCCAGCTCGAAGCCGACGACATGCGCCCGCAGGAACTCCTGCGGGAGATGAACGTCGAGGTCCTGGCGACGACGGACAACCCCACATCGCAACTCGAATACCACGAGCGGGCCGTCGACGAGGTCGAGGGCGTCGACATCCGTCCCACCTGGCGCGCGGACCCCGCCGTCAACATCCAGAAGTCCGGCTTCGTCGACTTCGCCGACGACCTCGCGGACGCCACCGAGTACGACACCGACGACTTCGCGGGGTATCTCGACGCGCTGGAAGCCACTCACGAGTACTTCGACGAGCACGGCTGCGCGGCCAGCGACCTGGGCATCCTCGAACCCGTCTCGCGGCCGGTCAGCGAGGAACGCGCCGCGGAGATCTACGCCAGGCGCCGCGCCGGGGAGTCGCTGTCCGAGCGGGCGATCGAGGACTTCCAGGCGTACCTCCTGGAGTTCATCGGTGAGCTGAACGCCGAGACCGACTGGGTCACGCAACTGCACATCGGCGCGCTACGGGACTACCGCGAACAGTTGTACGACGAACTCGGCGCTGCATCGGGCGGCGACGTGTCCACGGGCGATATCGAGATCGCGGAGGGACTGGACTACTACCTCGACCGCTTCGACGGGGAGGGGGAGATCATCCTCTACTGCGTCGACCCGAGCCACTACCCGACGCTGACGACGCTCGCGCGGGCCTACTCGAACGTCAGCGTCGGTCCGGCCTGGTGGTTCAACGACAGCCCGTTCGGGATGGACCACCAGCTCGACTACGTCGGCAGCGTCGACCTGCTGGCCAACCACGCCGGGATGGTCAGCGACTCGCGGAAACTGCTATCTTTCGACTCGCGGTTCGAGATGTTCCGCCGCACCCTCGCAAACGTCGTCGGCAGGAAGGTCGAGCGCGGGCAGATGCCACTCGACGTGGCCGCGGACCTGGTCGACCACGTCGCCTACGAGCGCCCGAAGGAACTGTACGGCTTCTGAGCGGCGGGGCCGCACCGCCCGGGCGATTCCGACCCTCCCTTCCGGGACCGACCCCCTTTTTATCGGTGGATACAGTGTGTCGTCGTATGGACATCGACGTTCCGAGTTCGTTCGACGAACGCGACTGGAGTCGCCCGGTCGACGGTGGGCCCGTCCGGTTCGCCGTCCTCGGGCTGGGCTGGTTCGCCCCGGACGTGGCGATCCCGGCCATTGAGGAATCCGAGTTCTGCGAGACGACCGTCGTCGTCAGCGGCGACCGGGAGAAGGCCGAGCGCGTCGCCGACGAGACGGGCGTCGCCCACGCGCTAACCTACGACGACTACGCCGACGGCGAGGCGAGCGAGGCGTACGACGCCGTCTACGTCTGCACGCCGAACGCGCTCCATCTCCCGCACGTCGAGACGGCCGCGGAACTCGGCAAGGACGTGCTCTGCGAGAAACCGCTGGAGGCGAACGGCGAGCGCGCCCGCAAGTGCGTCGAAGCCTGCGAGGCGGGCGGCGTCGAACTGATGACCGCCTACCGGATGCACACGACTCGCTCGATCCGGTGGCTCCGCGACGTGGTCCAGGACGGCGCTATCGGTGACCCCGTCCACACCCGCGGCGCGTTCTCCTACAACCTGGTCGCCGCCGGCGAGGACATGGACCAGTGGCGGCTGAACCCCGACCTCGCGGGCGGCGGCCCGCTCATGGACCTGGGCGTCTACCCGCTGAACACGTCCAGATTTGTCCTCGGTGCCGACCCGGAGGCCGTCCACGCCACCACCGTCGAAGGTCCCGAGGGCTTCGACGGCCTGGAGAAGTACTGCGCGTTCACGATGGAGTTCCCCGACGGTGCGGTCGCCGAGTGCGACACCGGCTACCAGGTCGCCGGCGACAACTACTTCGAGGTCGGCGGCACCCACGGCCGTATCCGGGTCGACGTGCCGTTCAACGTCGACGCCGACCGGACGATCACCGTCCGGAAGGGCGGCGAGGAGCAGGTCGTCGAGGTCGCGGAACCCTCCGAGATGGTCGAGGAGTTCGACTACTTCGCGACGGGGGTCCTGACCGACATGGAACTGGGCCCCGGCGGCGAACACGGCTACGAGGACATGCGGATCGTCGACGCCATCTACGAGTCCGGCGAGTCGGGCGGGCGTATCGAGCTGTAGCCACCACCGTTTCGCCGCCCGATTTTCTCCGCGCTCCTCCCGCACCGGATGCTCAGTGCAGGTGATGGACTTAGCATGCGAGCATCCGTCGAGCGAACGCAGTGAGCGAGGCGGTTCACCGGACGCAAGCGAGCGAAGCGAGCGCGTCGTCCGGTCTTTTTTCCCCAAGTTTTTGCGACGGAGGATCCCCGCAGCGAGGCCGAAGGCCGAGCGAGGAGCTCTCCGTCGCAAAAAGTGGGTTTGCAGAACGAACTGAACGGTAGTTTCGGACCGAGAATCGTCGAAGACAACGTCGAAAGACCCGCTACCGCGCCCTCGTTACGCCTCGTAGTTCGCGAGCGTCTCCTTGATGGCGTGGTAGGCCGGTTTGGGGTCGTTGCCGGAGTCAAAGAGTAGGGGATCGCCGGTGAGGTTCTCGAACCAGTTGGGGATCCACGAGTCGGAGTCGCGGACGCCCCAGACGATCATCGTGTCGACGCCCTCGTCGAGACAGACCTCGGTGATGTCGCGGTAGAAGTCGGCCTGTTTCTCCCAGCGGGCTTCCTGGTCGCCGGGGTCGTCGTCGGGCAGGTAGGCCACGTCGAACTCGGTGATCTCAACGTCCAGTCCGAGGTCCTTGAACCGGCGGATGTTCTCGGCGACCGACTCGATCCCGGGCTTCTCGTGGAGCGCGTGCATCTGGAGGCCGACGCCGTCGATGGGGACGCCCCGGTCCAGCATCCTGGAGACGAGGTCGTAGATGGCGTCGGATTTGACGTTGACGCCGTCGGCGCCGTAGTCGTTGTAGTACAGGTCGGTGTCGGGGGCGACCTCGTTGGCCCAGCGGAAGGCGTCGTCGAGGTACTCCTCGCCGAACGCCTCGTACCAGAGGTTCTCGCGCATCGTCCCGTCGTCGGCGACGGCCTCGTTGACCACGTCCCAGGTGTCGACCGTGTCGCGGTACCGGCCCGCGGTGGTGTGGACGTGTTCGCGCGTGAACTCCTCCAGTTGCTCGGTCGTGTAGTCCCACTCCTGGAACCACTCGGGCGTCTGGTTGTGCCAGACGAGGGTGTGGGCGCGGACCGACTGGTCGTGTTCGCGGGCGTAGTCGACGACTGCGTCCGCGTCCGAAAAGTCGTAGACGCCGGGATCGGGCCGGAGCGGCCCCATCTTCAGGGCGTTCTCGGCGGTGACGTAGTTGAACTCGTTGCGAAGGATCTTCTTGTAGGCGGCGTCGGTCCGCAGCGGCTGGGCCGCCACCGCGGCGCCGATCTGGAAGTCCCGATCCTCGGCCACGTCGCGCAGTCTGTCGTCGTCTGCCATACCCCGAACAGGTGAGCACTCCCCGATAAAGATACCGGGGACGTTCTCGCAGATGATTCCGGAGTCCGCGCAGCTGCGCCGCGGATCCGCACTAAAACGTCCGGGGGATCCCGGCGCGGCCCGCCGTGAGGGGAACCCTCAAGACCGGTCCGACTGAGGATGGGCGCATGCACGTGACGGCCCTCCGACGGGACGCCGACGGCCCGCTGTTCGACGCGGGCGACCAGCGCCTCAAACTGCAGGTCCTCGCCGACGACATCGTCCGGCTCGTCTACACCGCCGGCGAGTCGATCCCCGACCCCGAGAGCCCGATGGTCGTCGCACAGGACCCCGACGGCGAGTGGGACCTCCTCGAGCGCGAGTCCACCTACGAACTGGTCACCGACGCCCTGCGGGTCGAACTCGACCGCGAGACGGGCGCACTCACGTGGCGCGACGCCGAGGGGGACTTGCTGGTCCGCGAGCCGGCGGACGGCGGGAGGTCGCTCGTCCCGGTCTCCCCGGACGACCTGACCGTCGGCGACCACGAGGTCGCCACACCGCGCGAGAGCCTCGACCGGGAGGCGTACTCGACACGTCTCGGTCTCGAATTCAACGACGACGAGGCTATCCTCGGGCTCGGCCAGCACGAGGGCGGCGTCGCCGACTACAGCGGGGAGGCCCAGACCCTCTACCAGGGCAACACCAAGGTCGCGATGCCCGCCATCCTGTCGACCGGCGGCTACGGGATGCTGTGGAACACGGGGTCGCTGACGACGTTCCACGACGACCAGCACGGCTCGTACGTCTGGACCGAGTGCGACGACGCGCTCGACGTGTTCGTCGTCGCCGGCGACCCCGACGAAGTGATCGCGGGCTTCCGCGAACTCACGGGCGAGGCGACGATGCTCCCGAAGTGGTCCTACGGCTACGTCCAGTCCAAGGAGCGCTACGAGACGGGCGAGGAACTCGTGGAGGTGGTCGAGGCGTACCGCGACCGCGAGGTACCCATCGACTGTATCGTCCAGGACTGGCAGTACTGGCCCGACACGGAGGACCATCACCCCAATTTCGAGGAGTGGGGCGGTCCCCAGGGTGACTGGGGCCAGTGGGGTCAGAAGTCGTTCCACCCCGGACGCTACCCCGACCCGTCGGCGACGATGGACGCGCTCCACGAGCGCAACGTCCGACTGATGGTCTCCATCTGGCCGAACATGCTGGCCGGGGAGAACTACGACGAGATGAGCGACGCCGGGCACATCCTCGACGACGCGGACGTGCCCGCACCGGGCAACGAGCAACGGTATTACGATGCTTTCTCCGGGGAGGCGCGGGACATCTACTGGAACCAGGCGAAGAAGGGGCTCTTCGACCACGGCGTCGACGCGTGGTGGTGCGACTCCACCGAGCCGTACGACCCGACCTGGACGCTCCCGACGGCGCCCGACCCGTTCGCGCTCGCGAAGCACACGACGGACGCGTTCAAGCGCGTGCTCGATCCGGGCTACATCAACACCTACTCGCTCCACCAGGCGAAGGGGATGTACGAGGGCCAGCGCGCGGCCACGGAGGACAAACGGGTCATCAACCTCACCCGGTCGGGGTACCCGGGCCAGCAGCGCTACGGCGCGATCACGTGGTCGGGCGACATCGAGGCGACGTGGGAGCGCTACCGCAAGCAGATCGCCGACGGACTGCAGTTCACCGCCGCGGGCAACCCCAAGTGGACGCTCGACGTGGGCGCCTTCTTCGTCGGCGACGGGCCCTCGTGGATCACCGACGGCGACTTCGACGACGGCGTCGACGACCTGGGCTACCGCGAACTCTACGTCCGCTGGTTCCAGTACGGCGCCTTCCTGCCGATGTTCCGGTCGCACGGCACCGACACCCCCCGGGAGATGTGGCGCTTCGGCGAACCCGGCGACCGCACCTACGACACGCTCGTGAAGTTCGACCGCCTGCGGTATCGCCTCCTGCCATACCTGTACTCGCTGGCGGGCTGGGAGACCCACCGCGACTACACGATGTACCGCCACCTCGCCGTCGAGTTCCCGGAGGACGAGGACGCCCACGACGTGGCCGACCAGTTCATGTTCGGCCCCTCCCTGCTGGTCTGTCCGGTCACCGAGCCGATGTACTACGGGCCCGACTCCGAGGAACTGGACGGGAAAGCCGAGGCGCGGGCGGTGTACCTCCCAGAGGGGACCGACTGGTACGACTTCTGGACGGGCGAGCGCTACGACGGCGGACAGACGATTCTCGCCGACGCGCCCCTGGAGAAACTGCCGCTGTTCGTCAAGGCCGGCAGCGTCGTCCCGATGGGGCCCCAGATCCAGCACACCGGCGAGAAACCGGACGCGCCGTGGGAACTGCGCGTCTATCCGGGTCGAGATGGCGAGTTCGACGCCTACGAGGACGCCGGCGACGGCTACGACTACGAGGACGGCGAGTACGCCTTCACCCCGATCCGCTGGGACGACACCGCCGACGAACTGACCGTCGAAGACCGGGAGGGCTCGTTCCCGGAACTCGTGGAAGAACGCGACTTCGAGGTGGCCGTCGTCGACGAGGGCGATGGGACCGGCGTCGAACCCGCCGATCCCGACGCGACGCTGCAATACGACGGCAGCGCGGCCAGCGTCGAACTCGACCGATAAGCGGCCGGTTCGGCTCCGGCGTACTTGAGGGAAGGATTCGGTTGTGTGGTACTGTCAGCGGTGCGGTCGGCGCGTGCTGTCGTCTCGGAATCGCTTGCGATTCCGAGGGCCGTCAGAGCTTGCTCTGACGTTGGCGCGCTTTCATGCGCGCGACGTAGCCGCGCGAGGGATTCGCGACTCGCGTGTCGCGAATCGGCTGGGGAGGCTCGTGGCCGTCTGCGGTACTGTGCGGGGCGGTTGCCGTGGTGGTGCTGTGCGGTTCCTGGCGGACTGAAAGGGCGAGGCGCGCTCGCGTGCAGTTCAGTCGTCTGAGCGACCCCTATCCGCGCGGGCAGTGCGGAGAGCGCGGATATGTCGCTCAGCGACCGCGAGCGGGCCGAGGGCTTTCAGCACTCACCGTCAAGTGCGGTCGCGATTACCCCTAGCGAGCGGGCCGAGGGTTTTCACCGCTTGCTGTCCCCTCCGGTCGAGACGACTGTTTACGAGTGACCCGAGGGCTTTCAGCGCCCGCTATCGAGAACGCTCACCATCCTCCCCGCCGCTCCCACGACATCGACCCCCATACTCAAGTCGTTCGCACACACCCCTCCTGTATGCAATTCGACTGGATGGTCGGCTGCTACGCGGGCGCGGGGGTCCACAGGGACACCCCGCTCCTGGAGCACGTCGACCGGGAGACGGTGATGGCGGGCATCGACGCGGCCGTCGACGCGGGACTGGAAGGGCTGTGGGCGCCGGACCACTTCATGCTCGGGCCGCGCCACGAGGAGTTCGAGGTCTGGACGCTCCTGTCGGCCATCGCCGAGCGCACGCGCGGCACGGGCCTCGACATCGGTCCGCTCGTCGGGTCGATCACCTACCGCAACCCCGCGCTGCTGGCGAAGATGGTGACGACCGTCGACCACCTCTCCGGTGGTCGCGCTCGGCTCGGCCTCGGCTGCGGCTGGCACCGCGAGGAACACGAGGCCTACGGCTACGAGTTCCCGCCGGTCAACCAGCGCATCGACATGCTCGACGAGGGGATCCAGGTGGTGAAGGCGATGTTCACCGAGGCCGAACCCGACTTCTCGGGCGACCACTACGAGATCGAGGACGCGTTCAACGAGCCGAAACCAATCCAGGATCCCCATCCGCCGATCGTCGTCGGCGGCGCCGGCCCGCGGATGCTCAGGCTCGCCGCCCGCCACGCCGACGAGTGGAACGTCGAGATCTCGGGGCGAGCGCGGGGCAAGCCGATCGAGTTCAAAGCCCGAAAATTCGACGAGTACCTCGAAGCAGAAGGCCGCGACCCCGGGGATGTCGAACGGTCGTGGCTCGCCCACTGCATCGTCCGCGAGGACCCCGACGAACTCGACCGGCTGTGCGAGGAGATCTTCCCGCTGCCGTGGGGCGAGGAGGAGGACGTGGACGACCAGCTCAGTACCCCGGAAGAAGCCCGGGAGAAGGGCGACTTCCTGATCGGCACCCCGGCGGAGGTCGCCGAGCAGATCGAGCCGATCCGCGAGCTCGGCTTCGGGAAACTGCAGCTCATCTTCCCGGACTTCCCGAGCACGCGCGGGATGGAACTGTTCGGCGACGAGGTCGCGCCGCAGGTCCGGTAAGCCGGGGGCAACCCGGCTCGGGCGGGCCGGAGAGTGCTCCGGTCAGTCCGCCATCGTCCGGGCGTGACTGAGGAGGAGAAAGAGAGGCGCAGTGTAGTCGATGGCCCACTCGTTGGCCGAGTACGACGCCGTGGCGTCGACGTAGCACTTCGCGGGCGGGGCGTCGGTCTCCGCGATGTACTCGGCGAGACACTCGTCGTCGCCGTTACGGTTGGCGCCGCTGACGACCATCCCCGGCAGATAGGTTCCGGTCCCCTCCACCAGTCGGTCGTGGGGGTTGCGCGGCGGGTGGGTGCCCTGGCCGGTCACGTAGCTGTAACCGGTCGGCGTCCGCCCGAGCGCGTAGTGCAACTGGTCGAGCGCGCCCGCGACGTAGCGGTCGTCGGGTTCGATCGCGTCGGCGAGCAACAGCATCCCGCCCTTCGAGAGCGCCAGCTTGGTCGACGCCCAGTGGTAGTCCGCCGTGTCGAGCCCGCAGCGGTAGCCGTCGGCCTCGATGTCCGCGACGAGGTCGTCGGCGTACTCGAGAAAGGCGGATTCGAGCCGGTCGGCGCGGGCGTCGTCGGCGGCGTCGGCGGTCAGGTAGGCCCACTGGCCAAGCGAGAGCGTGTCGTCCCAGACCGGGGCCCGGGGAGCGGCGTCGAACAGGTCGACGAACCGGACCTCCAGGTGGTCGGCGTAGCGGGTGTCGCCCGTGGTCTTCAGTAGCTCGGCGGTCGCCCAGAACCGCTCCTCGCGGTCGGTGTCCTTGCGGTAGGGGCCGGACCCGTCGTCCTGCCCCGCGTCGAAGCGGAACTCGGGTTCGGGGTTCGACGCGAGGTAGTCGTGGGCCGCCCGGGCGTTCTCCAGGGCGCGCTCGGCGAACGTCGGGGCCCAGTTGGCGTACACCCGCGCGGCCATCGCCATCGCGGCCGCGTACTGTGCGGTCCCGAACGTCGACAGCCCGTAGACGTACCGCTCGCGGTCGTCGTCGGCCGGCGCCTCGTCGATGTCGGGCCACTCGCGGGCGGCGACCTTGTGATACACCGCCCCGTCCTCCCGCTGCATCCGTTCGAGCCACTCAAGCTCGAACTTCGCCTCGACGAGCAGGTCGGGGAGTTCGGGCTCAGCGTCGTCTGCCGACCCCTCTGCCGTCGGTCGCTCGCCTGCCGACCCCTCGGCTGCCGACCCCCCACCCGCCGACCGTTCGACCGGCAGGTCGCACTGGCCAGCCGCGAACGCGTCGGGATAGCGCTCGTAGGCCAGCAACATCTGCCCCACCGTCACCGCGCCCGGCGGGACGTACTTCCCGTAGTCGCCGGCGTCGTACCAGCCGCCGGAGACGTCCAGCCGGTCGCCTTCCTCGCGGAACGCGTCGCCGAAGTACAGACGCGCCTCGGCGTCCTGGGTGTGGCCAGCCGGCACGTCCAGCCCGGTGATGGGGTCCTCGACGGCGGTGTTCGAGCGCTTCAGCGTGTAGAGCCGGACGGTATCTGCGAGGGTTCCGTCGTACACGTCCGCACCGACGCGGAACGGGACCGACCGGTCGACGGTCTCCCGCAGGTCGCCGTCGGCTGTCTCGCCCCGGCCGACCGCGACGCGGTACTCCCCCGGCTCGGAAAGCGGCGAGAAGTCGGCGCGACGGACCGTCTCGCCCGCGTCGGGGTCGTCGACGGGGTCCGAGAGCCCACTCGCGAATGCGAGAGTCCCGTCCCCGATCTCCCGGACGGCGAACCGGTCGGCGTCGGCGGCGACGACGGCCTGCTTCGGCGCGGACGGGAGGTAGCCGACCTGGTCGACGTGTACCCGCTGTGTGGGTCGCTCGGATCCGGGTTCGAACTCGCTCATTCGTTGGCGGCCGTTGCCGACCGCCGACCAAAAGCGCGCGGTTGGTCGGGTAACTCTCCGGTACCGCCGGTTGCCCGCGCGGTTACGGCCGACCCTACCCGAAAAATCGACCGTCCCCGAACAGTCTCTCCGGAACCCGAACGGGCAAGCGTGCGGGCGGCGACCGATCGAGTATGCCCGACACGCGCGTCACGGTCTGGAACGAGTTCGTCCACGAGCAGGAGTCGGAGACGGTCGCCGACATCTATCCCGACGGGATCCACGGCGCCATCGCCGACGCCCTGGAGGAACGGGGTTTCGACACGGAGACGGCCACACTGCAGGACCCGGAACACGGCCTCACCGAGGACGTGCTCGACGCGACGGACGTGCTGACCTGGTGGGGCCACGCCGCCCACGACGAGGTCGACGACGAGATCGCCGAGCGGGTCGTCGAGGCCGTCCGCGACGGGATGGGCCTGATCGTCCTCCACTCGGCGCACTTCTCGAAGGTGTTCAAGCGGCTGATGGGGACGAGCTGTTCGCTGAAGTGGCGCGAGGCCGCCGAGCGCGAGCGGCTGTGGGTCATCGAGCCGAGCCACCCAATCGCCGACGGCGTCGACGACTGCATCGAACTCGACGAGGCGGAGATGTACGGCGAGCGCTTCGACGTGCCCCAGCCCGAGACGCTCGTCTTCAACTCCTGGTTCGAGGGCGGCGAGGTGTTCCGCTCGGGGTGTGCGTACCGACGCGGGAACGGCCGGATCTTCTACTTCCGTCCCGGCCACGAGACCTACCCGGTCTACCACAACGAGGAGATCCAGGACGTGCTCGCCAACGCCGCCGAGTGGGCGGCGCCCAGCGACGACCGCGCCACCTCCAGCGGCGGCAACACCGAACCCCGCGAGGACATCGACACCTCCGACGAGCGGACGGTCCACTGATCGGATCGAGGCAACAGACGGGAAGGTCGCCTACTCCTCGGCGGTCGGCGGCCGCGGCGTCTCCACGTCCTCCTCCTCTTCGTCCTCGTCGGGGCGGAACTGCGGTGCGATCTTCCACTTGAAGTAGGCGGTCCAGCCGAGCGACGTGAAGCCGAACAGGACGAACACCCAGACGTTCAGCGGCGGCGCCCCGGGCGTCGAGAGCCAGAGCGCGCTGAACATCACCCCGAAGGTGTAGATGAACACCGCCCCGTCGACCGGTTCGATTCCCATACGCGCCCTCCGGCGGCCGGGTGCAAAGAACTGGCGTTCGACTCGCTCCGGTACCTTCGGCGGCCGTAACCCGACTCAGCCGTCCGAACCCGCGGTCCGGCGGAGCGTCCCCGCCTGGACGTGGTAGTGGACGGGGGCCGTCGGCTCCGCGCGGCTCATCCCCAGCGAGCGGTCCTCCTCCGCCGCGACCGCGAACTCGCTCAGCTCCGCCCAGACCCCGACCCGGTCCCCGGCGAACACGAAGTTCGGGACCGCGTAGTTGTACCAGCGAGCGCAGCGCCGGGCCGCCTCGCGGAACCCCTCGTCGTCGGTATCGGCGTCGCGCAGCCGGTCGACCGCCTCGCAGAGGGCGACCGTCTCGCCGGCCTCGTGGTCGTAGCTCCCCCCGGCCTCGGCGTAGTCGACGCCGTCGACCGCGAGCGCGCCGGGCTCGCCCGGGAGCGTCACCGACGCCGGGACCGACGCCAGCGGCGGCTCCTCGCGACAGCTCCCCAGCGGGTTGCCCGCCGCGGCGATCGGCGGCATCGCCATCCAGCTCTCCCCGACGGAGACCCAGTCGCCGTAGTACGGCAGCACCGATCGGCCGGCCGGCACGTTCGAGACGAGGAGGTCGAACCCGCCCGCCTCGACGTTGCCCTCGTAGGAGATACCGCCGGCGAGCAGCTGTTCGACTTCGATGGCGACCCCGAACGACTCCAGGCCGGCGACGAGCGTCTGCACGTCGCCGACCTCCGACGAGAAGACCGAGAGCGTCAGCGACAGCCCCTCCCCGTCCGGCCCCGTCCACAGGCCGTCGACGCGCTCGTAGCCGGCCCGGCGCATCCACCGCGCCGCCAGGTCCGTGTCCGGGGCGAGCGGGTAGGTGTACAGCGACTCGACGAACGACTCGCCGAGCGCGCGCTCGGCGACCGACCCGAACGTCCCGGCGTCGGACGAGGGCGCCGTCGACCCGCGGCCGTACTGGTTGAACCGCATCCGTTCGAACGGCGCGGCGGCGACGATGGCGCGGCGCACCCACAGCCGCCGGAGGTGGTCGTTCGCCCAGTTGAACGTGAGCTGGCGGCCGCCCCCGGCGGGGTTGGGCCAGGTGGTCAGCTGCTCGATGTCGTCGGGGACCTGCTTCCGGAAGAGGTCGGCCTTCGACTCGGCGATCACGCCCCTGCCGAAGTCGATCTCGTCGCCGTTGACGAAGTCGCGCGGGTCGTACATCGAGCCCGACGGACGGCCCCCGCCCCCACCGCCACTGAGGCCCGCCATCCGCGGCGCGCTCGTCCCCGCCGCCCCGCAGACGATCCGGAGCGTCGGCCGGTCGGTCGGGCCGGGGTACTCCGACCTCGGTTCGGCGTAGACGACTTCGGTGTTCGTGCGCAGGGCGTGGGGGAGTTCGATCAGTTCGCTGGTCACGTCGTCGGCCGACCCGACCTCGTAGCGACCGGTTCCGTACCCCTCCTCGGCGAACGTCTCGGCACTCAGTTTACCCTGGCGGTAGTCGAGGTACCGCTGCCTGACCGCGTCCTCCGTCGTCGCGTCCTCGAACCGTTCGACCCAGGGCTCGCTGTAAGCGGGCGGCAGCGGCGGCATCCCCGGGTGAGCGTTCGCTCGCGCGGCCGCCGGATTCGTCGGACCGCCGAGCGGCGAACGGCGATAGAGGGTGTCGCTCTCCAGTTCGCCCCCGAACGGCTCCTCCCGGAACGCGCCGTTCGTCTCCAGCCACTCGATCCGGTCTTTCAGGTAGTACGCCCGGCCGTCGAGCGGTTCGCCCGACCAGTAGGTCAGCCGGTCGTCGAAGCGGTAGCGGACCGACCCGTCGTCGGTGACCTCGAAGGACTCGACGGCGCAGGGCACCGACAGCTCCGACCCGTCGACCGTCCAGGTGTGGCCGCTCGTGAGCGAACGACCGGACGGCGCGTGCGTGGGGAGGACGAGACTCTGGAGGAGCCCCTCGAAGTGCGGCCGGCCGGCGGGCGTGTTCATGTTCGGCCCCATGTCGAGCGTGCTGGGCTGTGCGCCGGTCATCACCGACACGACCGGCCCGTCCGCATCGGGTCGCCGACCGGCCGTGGTCGTGTCGGCGTCGTCGGACTCGTTCGAACAGCCCGCCAATGCCGTCGCGGCGGCCGCGCTAGCGAGCGAGATGAACCCTCGCCTGTCAACTCGCCCGGGATCCGCCCGTCTACCACCACCGGCCCTACCGTCGGCCCCGCCAGGGCCGCGCGCGTCGCCAGCCATCGATGGCGGGAAGTAGTGACAAACAGACTTAAAGTTTCGGCCGGACGGGTAGCAACGTTTATTCGCCGCCGGTGGCCGAGAGACGGGTATGCACCGGACGTTCGAGACGACGACGGAACGGCGCCAGCGCGCCCTCGACGGGCCGTGGGAGTTCGTCACGGACCCCGACGACGAGGGCCGCGAGGACGAGTACTACGAGTCGTTCCCGAGCGAGCGGGCCGACCGTATCTCCGTCCCGAGTTCGTGGAACGCCCACGCCGAGTACGCCGACTACGTCGGCCCGGCGTGGTATCGACGGACCGTCGACCTCCGGGAACCGGGGTCGCTGCTGTTCAGGTTCCTCGGCGTCGCCCGCGAGGCGATGGTCTGGCTGGACGGCGAGGAGGTTGCCAGCCACGAGGGCGCGTACACGCCGTTCACCGCGCTCGCCCGGGACCTCGACGCGGGCGAACACGAACTCGTCGTCCGCGCGGACAACACCCGCACGGATCGGACCCTGCCCCACGAGGACGCCGACTGGTTCCCCCACGGCGGGATCCACCGCGAAGTGGTCGTCGAGACCGTGCCGAGCGTGTACCTCCGCGACCTCGCGGTCGAGTACGACCTCTACGGCGACGAGGCCGCGGTCGAGGCCGAGGTGACGCTACACAACACCGGCGCCCGCCCGGCCGAACCCGAGCTGACCGTCTCGGTCGGCGACGCCTCGGTCACCGAGTCCGTCGAGGTCTACGGCATGGACGCCCGGACGACGACGCTCGCGTTCGACGTGCCCGATGTCGACCGCTGGGACCCCGAGGACCCGACGCTCTACGAGGTCGAAGCCCGGCTGAGCGGCGAACAGGCCGACGAGCGCGAGGACGAGGTGTTCGCCGACGACCTGCGCGACCGGATCGGCTTTCGGGCCGTCTCGACGAACGGCCGCGAGATCCTCGTCAACGGCGAACCAGTCGAGATCGCGGGCGTCAACCGCCACGAGGCCCATCCCGAGTGGGGGTCGGCCCAGCCGCTCCGCGTCCAGGAGCGTGACCTCGACATCGTCCGGCGGGCCGGCTGTAACGCCGTCAGGTGCTCGCACTACCCGAACCACCCGCGCTTTCTCGACCTCTGTGACGAGGCGGGCGTCCTGGTGATCGAGGAGATCCCGCTGTGGCAGGTCGACGAGGCCTCGATCGTCGCCTGCCAGGAGCGCGCCCAGCGCGTGCTGATGGAGATGGTCGAGCGGGACCGCCACCACCCCTCGATCTTCGCCTGGAGCCTCTCGAACGAGTGCGCCAACGAGGAGCCGACCGTCGCCGAGGTGACCCGCCAGCTGAAGTGGGCCGTCGACGGGGTCGACGGCTCCCGCCTCGTCACGGCCGCCTCCAACACCGACTGGGAGGGCGAGACCGACGAGGTCTTCGAGGTCTGTGACTTCCTCTCGGTCAACGCCTACTGGGGCTGGTACCGCGACGGCGACTGGGAGGAGTTCCTCGACGAGGTCGCCGAGAAGTACGGCGAGAAGCCCATCGTCGTCACCGAGTTCGGCGCGGGCGCCGTCCCCGGCGAGCGCACTCACGAGGGTCGCAAGTGGTCCGAGTCCTACCAGGCCGACCTGCTCGCCGACTGCGTCGACCTGTTCCGCGAGCACGACGACGTCGCCGGGTTCACCGTCTGGCAGTTCTGCGATACGCTCACCGACCCCGACCAGGCGATGACCAGGCCGCGGACGCACAACAACAAGGGCATCCTCGACGAGTACCGCCGGCCCAAGGAAGCCTACCGCGTCCTCCGCGAACGGCTGGCCGACGACGGCTGAACAGCCGGCTCGCACCGCCTCCCCCGTCACACTGTCGGTTCGAACGCTGTCCCCGTCGCACCGCCGGTTCGGGCCCTCTCGTCCGCCCGTTCCCTGTCGCCGCACTCGCTTCGGCCGGTCGGGGCCGAACGCCGCCCACTCCAAACGTTTACTCGATATCGAGTGAGAATTATTACACTCGTAATTCTGTAATCTCGTGTCATTCGATCGAAACAGTTCCGGAGAGTCCCGGGTGAGTTCTGTCGAGATAGACCACGCTGTCGGACGGATCGCCGCGCCTCTCACTCCGTCACTGCCGAACACGGTCGATCCATCGACGTACTGGGGCTGTGCAGGAGAGAACGGCTTTCGGACTCTGGAAAACGCCTGGGGTCTCGATCGGGAGTCGCGTTCGTCTACACGTCGACCCACTCGCCGGCGTCGTCGGACTCCTCGACGGCGGCGAGCAGTTCCTGGACGCGGTAGCCGTCCTCGAAGGAGGGCAAGTGGGCCTCGTCGGCCGCCGCGGCCGAGAGGAACTCGTAGTTCTCGTGGACGAACGTGTGCTCCCAGCCGATGACGTGGCCCGGGGGCCACCAGTGGTCGATGTACGGGTCGTCGGGATCCGTCACGTTGATCGTCTGGAAGCCCCGATCCCCCTCGGTGAGCAGTTCCAGCTCGTTCAGCCGTTCGAGCGAGAACGAGAGGCTGCCCTTCGAGCCCTCGATGGCGATCGTGTGGTCGTTCTTTCGGCCGTTGGCGAACCGCGAGGCCTCGAAGGTGGCCATCGCGCCGCTCTCGAACTCGGCCTGGGCCGTGTAGGCGTCGTCGACGGTCACTTCGCGAGTCTCGGTCGACCCGCCGCCCTCGCCCTCCAGCGAGCCCTCGTCGCCGCCGGGGACGGGCCGCTCGTCGACGAACGTCTGGAGGTGGCCCGACAGCCGCGCGATGTCGCCCGCGCGGTCGCCGACGAGGAATCGCGCCAGGTCGATGGTGTGGGCGCCCAGGTCACCCAGCGCGCCCGAGCCGGCGACCTCCTCGGAGTTGCGCCAGGACCACGGTGCTTCGGGATCGACCAGCCAGTCCTGCAGATACTGCCCGCGGACGTGGTGGATCTCGCCGAGTTCGCCCGCATCGATGAGGTTCTTCGCGTACTGGATGGCGGGGATGAACCGGTAGTTGAAGGCGATGCCCGCGGTGGCGTCCGAGTCGCGGGCGGCGTCACGCATCCGCTCGGCGTCTTCGAGGGTGTGCGCCAGCGGTTTCTCACAGAAGACGTGCGTGTCCGCTTCGAGCGCGGCGATGGAGGGGTCGGCGTGGACGTTGTTCGGCCCGAGGTTGTAGAACACGTCCACCTCCTCGACCACGTCTTCCCAGTCGGTCGCGTACCGCTCGAATCCCAGCTGGTCGGCCGCCTCGGCCAGCGCCTCCTCGTCGCGGCCGACGATCACGTCGCGCTCGACCTCGGGGGCCTCCGGAAAGAACATCGGGAGGCGCGCAAGCGCGTTGGCGTGGGCCTTGCCCATGAAGCGGTAGCCGAGCACGCCGACGGAGAGTGGTTCGTCACTCATGGTTTCAGGCCCAGTAGGCGTCGCCGGGGGTCGTCTCGAAGACGGAGCGCTGGAGCACGTCGATGGCCTTCTCCAGCCCCTCGTTGGGCGAGGTCAGCGAGTCCTCGTGCTCGATGGAGAGGGCGCCGTCGTAGTCGACCATCCGCAGCGTCGACACCACGTCCTTCCAGAACTCCTCGCCGTGACCGTAGCCGATAGAGCGGAAGAGCCACGAACGGTCCGGCTCCTCCGTGTAGGGTTCGGTGTCGAGGACGCCCTTGACGCGGGAGTTAGACTCGTAGACCTTCGTGTCCTTGGCGTGGAAGTGGTGGATGGCGTCCTCCTCGCCGAGGAAGCGGATGGCCTCGGTGATGTCGATGCCCTGCCAGAACAGGTGCGACGGGTCGAAGTTCGCGCCGATGTACTCGTTGGTGCGCTCGCGGAGTTCGAGCATGCCGGTCGGTTCGTAGACCAGCATGTTGGGGTGCATCTCGATGCCGACGTACACGTCGTGGGCTTTCGCGTGCTCGGCGATGTCCGACCAGTACTCCTCGGCGACCTCCCACTGGTACTCGTGGGCCTCGTGGTGCTCGTTGGGCCACGGCGCAGTAATCCAGTTGGGCACCTCGCCCGCGGGGCTGCCGGCGGGCAGTCCCGAAAAGGTCGTCACGGCGTCGACACCGAGCTGGTCGGCCAGCTCGATGGCCTCCCGGAGTTCCGTGTCGGCCCGCTCTGCCCGCTCGTCGTCGGGGTGCAGCGGGTTGTTGTGGGTCGCCAGCGCCGAGACGTACAGGTCGTGCTCGTCGAGCAGGTCCTGCAGTTCGGCCTGGGCGTCCTCGTCGTCGAGATACGCCTCGCGCGGGAGGTGGTCGTCGCCGACGAACCCGCCACAGCCCAGTTCCACCGCGTCGACGCCCTGGTCGGCCAGGTACGCGAACGCGTCGTCGATCGATTCGCCGCCGAGTGCCACGGTCAGCACACCTACGTCCATGTGTGTTCACCTCTCTCGAACGCTCAAAAACTCTTGCGATGGCGGTGCCCCTCGCCGCGGCCCCGGGCGGTCTTGCCGGGGTGATTCGGCCCGTTCGCGGAGTGTCGACGCTCGCCGGGACGCCTCGACGGTCGGAGTCGACGGGGCGGCGACCGGGGTCGTGGTGTCGCGATTCGCGCGGCCGGCCGTCGCCCGGCAAAACTAAATACTGGCTGGCCATCACAGTCAGTAGCATGAGATACTTTCGAGTGACGCGCGGGGACGACGAGCGGCTGGTAGTGTCCGACGGAGACGACGCATACGACCTGACGAGCGCGCCCGGCGGTCCGTCGACGGTCGTCGAACTGCTCGCGGCCGACGAGACGCGCCACGGCCTCGACGAGGCCGCCGAGGCCTACCTCGACGACGCCGAGGAGATCGAGATCGACGACGACGACCTCGTCCTGCCCGTCGAACCGCCCGAGGTGTGGGCCTCCGGCGTCACCTACCAGATCAGCGAGGAGGCCCGCCAGGAGGAGAGCGACAAACCCGACGTGTACATCGACGTCTACGAGAGCGAGCGCCCGGAGGTCTTCTTCAAGGCGACGCCCAGCCGGACGGTCGGCCCGGACGACCACGTCGGCATCCGCGGTGACTCGACCTGGGACACACCCGAGCCGGAACTCGCGGTCGTCCTCTACCAGGGCGAGATCGTCGGGTTCACCATCGGCAACGACATGTCCAGCCGCTCGATCGAGGGCGAGAACCCGCTGTACCTCCCCCAGGCGAAGGTCTACGAGCGCTGTGCCGCGCTCGGTCCCTGCGTGGCCTCGGCGAGCGAGGTCGACGACCCCCACGACCTGGAGATGACGATGCAGATCCACCGCGACGGCGAGGTCGTCTACGACGGCACGACCAACACCGGCGAGATGGTCCGCACCTGCGAGGAACTGACCTCCTATCTCACCCGCCACAACGTCGTCCCCGACCTGACCGTTCTGATGACCGGAACGGCCCTCGTTCCGGAGGGCGATTTCACCCTCCGCGAGGGCGACCTCGTCGAGATCGATATCGAGGACATCGGGACGCTGACGAACCCGGTCACGACGGTCTGACGGCTTCGAAGATTGGCTCGGTTCCGAGTGAACTTCTGAACGACCGTTTGCGATTGCAGAACGGTTATTACCGCCCAGTGTATTGGCTCCGGGTATGGCGCAGACCGCGCGGAACACGGTGAAATCGGTCGAACGCACCTTCCGGATCATCGGTGGGCTGCAGGAGCTCGGGGGCGCGGGCGTGACGGAGCTGTCGACGCACCTGGACCTGCCCAAGAGTACGGTCCACAACTACCTCAGCACGCTCGAACAGGAGGCCTACGTCGTCAAGGACGACGACGAGTACCGCATCGGCCTCCGCTTTCTCGAACACGGCGCGTACGCCCGCAACCAGTCGCAGATCTTCGAGATCGCCCGGCCGGAGCTCGACCGGCTGGCCGACGAGACCGGCGAGCTCTGTAACCTGCTCGTCGAGGAACACGGCAAGGGCACGTACCTCTACCGGACCCGCGGCGAGAACGCCGTCCGCGTGAAAGAACACGTCGGCAACCGGGTCTGTCTCCACAGCACCGCGCTGGGCAAGGCCATCCTCGCACACCTCTCGGAGGAGCGCGTCGACGAGATCATCGACCGCCACGGCCTTCCCGAGACGACCGAGCGCACCGTCACCGACCGCGACGAACTGTTCGAGAACCTCGCCGAGATCCGCGAGCGCGGCGTCGCGTTCGACGACGAGGAACGCCTCTCGGGCCTGCGCTGCGTCGCCGCGCCCGTCCTCAGCAACGACGACCGCGTCCTCGGCGCCATCTCCGTCTCCGGCCCCTCCCACCGCTTCGAGGACCACCGCTTCCGCGAGGAACTCCCCAAGCGCGTCCTCGAAACCGCCAACGTCCTCGAACTCAACGTCACTTACTCGTAACTCGGCTATCTATCCGTTCCCTGTCTACTTCTCGTACATGACGGTTCCAGCGCATTTCTCGGCGCCGTAATCACGATCGGACCCCGGTCGGCGTCGACCCCCGATACGGGGCGTTTCGACGGCGTCTCCGACACTCTACGATATCGCGGACCGAACCGTCGTGACACAGCCCCCTGGTGCTTTCCGAACCGATTTTCGGGCGCACTGTCGGCTCTAACCCGGAAACGTTCGACCTGGACCGGTACGAAGTCAGTCCGTCTCGATCCTGGCCTAAGACGGATCGATGAGTAGTATTTAGATTCGACAGTTTGGAGCCGGTGACGGCCGGTGCGGGCGCCGGCAGACGAAACCCCCTTGTCGCGGCGTCGCCAAGCGGTGAGCGTGACAGACGACCAGGGGAAGCCGTCGCTGGACCGGTTCCACGAGGCGGTCGAGGCGGCGGGCAACCCGGTGTTGACGACCGAGGAGGTCGCCCGCAACGTCGAGGAATCCCGCGAGACCGTCGAGTCGTGGCTCGCCGACCTCGAACGGGAGGGGTCGGTGGTGAGCCGGGACGTGTCCCAGGACCCGACGGTGTGGTACCCGGCGGAATGGACCGACTACGCCGACCGCGAGCGGTTCGTCGTCTTCCCGGACCGCCGCCAGATCGTCGTCGACCGACCCGCGCAGTTCACGCGCGCCCAGCTCTCGCAGTTCGCGCGGCTGGTCGACACCAACGGGGACCAGGGGTACGTCTACGAGATCGACGACTCCGACGTGTGGCAGGCCCCCTACGAGGACCTGAAGGGACTGCTCGGGACGGTCCGGGACGTGCTGCCCCAGCGGTATCCCGACCTGGAGGAGTGGATCGGCGACCAGTGGAAGCGTGCCCACCAGTTCACCCTGAAGACCCACGAGGACGGCTACGTCGTCCTCGAGGCGGCGACGGAGAACCTGATGGGCAACGTCGCCCGGCAGAAGCTCGGCGACGAGCACCTCCGGGCGCCGATCTCCGACACGGAGAGCTGGGTCGCCGAGGAGGCCACCGCCGAGGTCAAGCGGATCCTCTACGAGGCGGGCTACCCCGTCCAGGACGAGCGGGACCTGGAGTCGGGCGACCCGCTCGATCTCTCCCTCAACCTCGACCTGCGCGAGTACCAGCACGACTGGGTGAGTCGGTTCATGGAGACCAAGTCGGGCGTGCTCGTCGGACCGCCCGGGAGCGGCAAGACCGTCGCGGCGATGGGGATCGTCGAGCGCGTTGGCGGGGAGACCCTGATCCTGGTCCCCAGCCGCGAACTCGTCCGGCAGTGGCGCGACGAGCTGCTCGCGCATACGACGCTGGACGAGACCCAGGTCGGCGAGTACCACGGCGGGAAGAAGGACGTACGGCCCGTCACGGTCGCCACCTACCAGACCGCGGGGATGGACCGCCACCGGCACCTGTTCGACTCCCGGGAGTGGGGACTCATCGTCTACGACGAGGTCCAGCACGTCCCCAGCGACGTGTACCGCCGGAGCGCGAACCTCCAGACCCGCCACCGGCTCGGCCTCTCGGCGTCGCCCGTCCGCGAGGACGACCTGCAGGAGGAGATCTTCACGCTGATCGGGCCGCCCATCGGCACCGACTGGGACGCGCTGTTCGACGAGGGGTTCGTCGCCGAACCCACCGTCGAGATCCGCTACGTCCCGTGGACCGACGACGACCACCGCAACGAGTACGTGGGCAGCGAGGGCCACGAACGGCGCCAGATCGCCGCCTCGAACCCCGCGAAGGTCGAGGAGACGCGGCGGATCCTCCGGGAGCACCCCGAGCAGAAGGCGCTGGTGTTCGTCGACTACCTCGACCAGGGCCGCGAGCTGGCCGCGGCGCTGGACGCCCCGTTCATCAGCGGCGACACCCCCCACCACGAGCGCGCCCGGAAGTTCGAGCAGTTCCGCGAGGGGGCGCTGGACACGCTGGTCGTCTCGCGGGTCGGCGACGAGGGGATCGACCTCCCCGACGCCTCGCTGGCCATCGTCGCGTCGGGACTGGGCGGGTCCCGGCGGCAGGGCACCCAGCGCGCCGGCCGGACGATGCGCCCCGCGGGGCGGGCGCTGATGTACGTCCTGGCGACGCAGGGCGCCCGCGAGGAGGAGTTCGCCCGCCGACAGATGCGCTACCTCGCCGGCAAGGGCGTGCAGGTACGGGAGCGCACCGTCGACGCGCCCGACGACGGCGAAGACGACTCCGAAGACGCGGACGCGGACGGCGAGGCGGAACCGGAGGAACCGACCGATGGGGACGACGAATCGGCCGGGGAAGACGACGACACGAGTCTCGCCTGAGGACCGGCCCGGGACACGGGAACATGTTCGCCGACAGGGGTTCGCGTGAGCGACTCCTACGAAACGGTATGTCCGTCAGCCACGACGACGTGGAGCCGGTGACCGACCGCGTCCACGACAACTCCTGGTCCGCGAACCTGGAGAAACCCCACCACGCGGAGGACCGCGACCTCGTCGTCTCGCAGGCGCTCGACGCCGTCGAACACACGGCTCCCGGAAACCACGTCAACCTCGTGACCCACGGCGAACACGGCCACCCGGAGACGTATCTCTACGACGTGCTGGAGGAGTACTTCGGCGACGCTATCGACTACGAGTACGTCGAGCAGTGCGGCTGTGGCGGCCACGTCGTCCGCGCACACGTCGAACAGGCAGTTTAGAACAGCACGGCGGCGGGCGGGCCGTCCGGCCGCCAGTCCGGCGCTACTCCTCCGCGGCGAGTTCCTCGCGTTCGGCGCGCTTCTCCTTCACGTCGTCGATGAACGAGTCGACCGAGACCCGCTTCTCGCCGATCGTCGCGCCGACGATAGCGCCGAGGGCGCCGCCGGTGCTGGCGGCGTTGCGGCCGACGAGGCCGCCGATCCCGGCACCGACGGCGGCGCCGATGGCTGCGTAGCGAGCACGGCTCAGGACGCGTTTGATCCGTTTCTGCATACCGGTTACTTCGGCGATGACGGGGATAAATGTGACCCTCCCGAGAGGTCTCGCGTGTCAATGACTGCCATACCTGCAAAAAATTTAATATAAATCCGTGTAGACGTATCGGGTACGCTCCCAGACGAGCGGTGATCCCGACCATGACCGAACTCAGCGCGTATCCGGCGTCCGCAGGGGCCGACGGCTCGGCCTGCCCCGACGCCGGGTCCGCCGTGTCCGCCGATGCGCCGGTGGGCGACGGCAATCGGACTCCTGCGCGGGTTCGGTTCGACGGGGTCGACCGCATGCTCGAACCCATCGCCGCGTGAAGGTCCGCAGGCCGCCCGGGCTCCCAGTCCGGTGACGGCTGTCGGTTCGAGCCTCTCCGGGCTCTTCCTGTGACAACCGCGTCGTGGCCACGGGTCCGTCCCGCCTGACGCCAGACTCCGAAGTCTCGACGGTCCCGTCTCCACGACGCTGCAGTCACGATACGCTCAGCCCCCCTCAGACTCGCGCCCGTCCGGCCGGTCGCCGATCCGACGGTGACCTCGCGGGCCGGCCTCGCCGGCTCGCCGGTCGGGCGCGAGGGTGAACCAGCGCCAGCTGTGCCGGCCAGAGGCATCACTGCGCTTCGGACGCCCCTCGGAGGCAGCGGGCGGCGCGTTCGACTCGCGCCGGGCGTCGTATGGCAGTCCATGCCACAACCCAGGTGGAAGCGACGGCGGAGATCGACCTGTGGGTCCCCCGGGACACGATGGCGGACCTGGAGAGCGGCGTCCGGACGGTCGTCGCCGACGCGGCGGGCGTCGAGACGGCCGAGGTCACCGGCGTGACCGACGTGACGCCGCGCGCGACTGACATCCGCGTCACCGCCACGGTCTGGGTCGTCCTCCCCGACCACGAGGTCGACCCCGGCGCCGTTCGGGAGACCCTCGAAGACGGCTTCGGTATCATGGAAGCGAGCGTCCAGGTTGCCGAGGCGGCCGAGGCGTGAACGGCGGCAACTACCGACGGCGACCTCGCGGCGGGGTCGCCCCGGTCCTTCGCTCCCCGCAGTCACAGCGGAGTGACGCCGGCAGACGGCCGGAGCGGCGGGTTCGATCCCCGCCGGGGAGTCTGGTGAGAGCCATGTTGTGCATCATCGCGCCGGAGTACGCGTCGCGGGACGACGAGTCGCGACACCGCTCGGCGGACGGCGAGGCGATCGGCGAGAGCGAAGCCGACGAATCGGAGGACGGGACGCAGTCCGAGGACGACCCGTCGGACGGCGAACTACTGCCGACGACGGCGGTCTGAGAACGGCTCAGGGCGACCAGCGGGCGTCCGAGAGGGTCCGCTGGACGGCCTCTTCCCCTACGGCTTCGGCGAGCGTCTCGAAGCCCGCCCGCTCGCCCCGGTCGCCGGCGTTGGCGACCAGCCGGGAGACGATGAACTCCGGGGTCGAGCGACCGACCGTCTCGAAGCGGGGCTGGTAGTCGACCTCCAGGTCCAGGTCCGGGGTCAGCCCCTCCGCGAAGATGCCGTCGACGCGGGCCTCCGGCGGCAGCGGTTCCAGGTCGTCGGCGAGGTGGGTGACGAACACGCCCAGCGCGCCGCGGTCGACGCTCAGGCGGACGAGCCCGTGGAGCAGGTCCGCGGCGCTGCCCGGTTCGGTGATCGCCTCGAACTCGTCGACGAGCATCAGCGTCCGGCCCTCGTCGGTCAGCGGCGGCACGACCGAGCGCAGCGTCGACTCCAGGACGCCCGCGTTGAAGCTGGCGTGGCGGCGGTGGAAGACGACGGTATCGACCACGCCGACCTCGGCGCTGTCGGCGGGGACCGGCAGCCCCATCTGGGCGAGCAACTGGACCTGACAGAGCGTCTCCAGCAGGGTCGTCTTCCCGCCGCTGTTGGCCCCTGTCAGGACCGCGACGCGGTGGTCACGCGGCGGGGCCGACGCCGCCGCCACGTCGAGGTCGTGGTCGCCGACGGCGTAGGTGACCGGCTGGACCGAGGCCCCGCCCGCGACCAGCGAGAGGTTCCGAGCGTTCTCGACGGCGACCGTCTCGCGGTCGACGAACGTGGGCCGCTGGAGGTCGAACTCGTCGGCGAATCGCGCGAGCGAGACGTACAGCGCCACGTCGTCGACGGCGGTGACGGCGGCGTCGATCTCCTCGCGGGCCGATTCGAGCGTCTCCTCCAGCCGGTCGGCCACCTCGGCCTCCCGTTGCTCGACGGCGGTCCGCAGGTCGCCCGCGAGCGCCCGCAGCGTCTCGGCCACGAAGTCGCCGGCGTCGGTGGCCTCGCCGGGCATCGCCTCGCGGACCCTGGCCACGTCCACGTCCGTCTCGCTCGTCACGTGGCGTACGAGCGTCTCGCGGAAGTCGTCGGCGCCCCGCGCCCCGGACTGGACCTCCTCGGCGACGCCCTGGGGGGTGGCCGCCATGTCCTCGACGCTCGCGAGCGTCGCCCGCAGCGAGTCCAGCCGGTCGTCGGCCCCCTCGCCGATGCGGTCGTCGCCGCCCTGCAGCCCGGCGAGCGCGGCCGCGGCGTCGTCCAGCGTCTCGTCGTCCAGCTCGGCGATCGGTTCGAAGACGCCCTCGGAGACGCCGGCCGCCGAGAGCGCGAGCGCGGTCCGGACCGCAGCGAGTTCCCCGCCCTCGTCGCCCGCGGCGAAGGCGTCCTCGACGGCCTGGCGAGTCTCGTCGTCGAGTGCGGTCCAGGCCGCGCGGGCTTCGAGGACGCGGTCGATGCGCTCTGCCATCTCCTCGCGGGAGCCCAGCGGCGTGAGGATGCGGATCCGGCTGGCGGCGTCCTCGGTCAGCGCGTACTCGCCGGCGAGGTCGAGGATCTCCTTGTACACCTCGCGGGTGTCCCGCGTGGCGAGCACGTCCATCGCCTCGCCGCCCTGCGCCCGCCGGAGGATGCGCGTCGCCCGCCCCTGCGAGAGCCCGGCCGCGACCAGCGCGCGGGTGTCGGCCGTCTCGATGGCCTCGACCGCCCGCTCGACGCCCAGTTCGTCGGCCAGCAGGTCCCGGGTCTTCGGCCCGATACCCCAGTAGTCCTCCAGTCGCATGCCCGGTGGGTGGCTCCCCGCCGGTAAAGTCGTTTCTCGTCCGCTCCCCGGTAGGTGCGACTCGGTCGTGGCTCGGGCGACGGTGAACGGGATTCTTGACGGGCGAGCGCGTAGCCGACGCCATGACCGACCCAGGGGACCCCGACGGCGCGGGCGACGGCGTCGAGGACGCCGCTACGGGGGACGACCCGGAGGACCCCGCCGCGGACGCCGAGGACACCTCCACCGCGGACGGAGCCGGGGAGTTCCCCTGTCCGGAGTGTGGCGACCCGCTGCCGGCCGACGCGCGCTTCTGCCCCCGGTGTGCAACCCCGATCGGCGAGGACGGCGAGGCGGTCGCCCTCTCGGACCTGGACGACCGGTTCGACGGGGACCCCGCGGAACTCCTGTCCGTCGAGGGCGGCGAGCGCCGCGCGTCGGGACGGGTCATGGTCGTCGCGGGTCTGGCGGTCGCGCTCCCGCTCGCGCCGCTGGGGCTCTTCCTCGCGAACACGGTCCGCCCGCTGTCGATATGGAACGCGGCGCTCGTCTTCCTCGGGTGCTGGCTCCTGCCGGGCGCGTACCTCGCCCGCGCCCGCGTCCCGGCCGAGGCGTTCGCGCGGAGCTGCTACCTGATCGCCGCCGGGGCCGCGCTGATCCCGGTCGGCCTCCGGTTCGGCGGGAACGGCCTCGCCGCGGGCGAGCTCTCGGTGTCGGTCGCGACCGTCACGGCGGTCGCCCTGCTCGTCGCCGGTCTGGCCGCCCTGCTCGGGCGGTTCATGCACCGACAGGCAACCAGGCGGGTCAACGGCGATCTACGGGCGTTCGAGGACGCGCGACCTGACTCCGAGGAAACGGAGAAGAACTGACTAATCGAACATCCCGGTCGACATGTATCGCTCGCCGCTGTCCCAGTAGACGGTGACCACGAGGGGATCCACGACGCCTTCGTCGACCAGCCGCTCGGCCACGCGCCTGGCGACGAGGTTCGTCCCGCCGGAGGACTGGCCGACGAAGATGCCCTCCTCGCGGGCGAGACGGCGACACTCAGCCTCGGCGGCGTCGAGTTCGACCGTCTCCACGTCGTCGAGCAACTCGCGGTCGAGGTTGTCGCTGACGAAGCCGGGTCCCATCCCCTGGAAGTCGTCCTCGCCGGGTTCGCCGGTCGAGAGGACGGCGTTGCTCGCCGGCTCGACCGCGACGATCTCCAGGTCGGGGAACTCCTCGCGCAGGCGGCGGCCGATCCCGGAGATCGTCCCGCCGGTACCGACGCCGGCGACGAAGGCGTCGGGCTCGCGGCCGTCGAGCTGGTCGAGGATCTCGGGGCCGGTGGTCCGGTAGTGGGCCTCGGGGTTGGCGGGGTTGTCGAACTGTCGGAGCTGGACGTGGCCCGCCTCGCGTTCGAGTTCGTCGGCCCGGTCCTTGGCGTCGGAGATGTCGCCGTCGACGAGTTCGATCTCGGCGCCGTAGGCGCGCATGATCTCCCGGCGCTCGGGGGACTTCGAAGCGGGCATGACGAGCGTCACGTCGTAGCCCTTCGCCGCGCCCACCATGGCCAGCCCGATGCCGGTGTTGCCGCTGGTCGGCTCCACGATGGCGTCGCCCTCGGTGAGCGTCCCGTCGCGCTCGGCGGCCTCGACCATCCCCTTCGCGGGCCGGTCCTTGGCCGACCCGCCCGGGTTGAACGATTCGATCTTCGCCGCGACCGTCGCGCCATCGGGAGCGTCGACCGCGACCAGCGGCGACCCGATGGTGTCCAGGATGCTCTCTTTCACTGGCCCCGCGTACGACACGAGCGCTTAAATGGCCCGTGACAGCGGCAGGGAGTGCGGTCGTCGGTGACGGCCGGTAGCGATGGCGTTTCAGGGCCCGTATGCCGCGATTTTCCGGGTTTCCTATGCAGGCCGAACGGCCTTTCGCCGGCCACTCCAACGCTCGGGTGAGCCGCTCGACGGGGGAAACCGTCGACCGGTGACAGCACCGCGGTATCCGGATCCAGCATGTCTCACAACAATCCCAACAACCGACGACAGCAGAGCCAGCACAACCAGCAGCAGTTCGGCGGGCAACAGGGCCGCTCGATCGGCGGCCAGCATTCGGCCCACTCCCACCAGCGCGACCAGCAGGGGCAGTTCGCCGGCCACCAGGGCCAGCAACAGCACCAGCAGGGGCAGCAGCCCCAGCAGCCCCAGCAGCATCAGCCGACCCAGCAGCAGAGCCACCAGCAGCAGGGCCAGCGAGGACAGCAATACCAGCAGCCCCAGCAGCGTCAGCAAGGTCAGCAGCCACAGCAGAGCCACCAGCAGCAGGGCCAGCGAGGACAGCAGCAGGGTCAGATCCCTGCCAGCCAGCAGCCGGCCGGGCAGCAGGCCGGCTTCCCCGGCCAGCAGGGCCGCGGCGGCGACCAGGGCGCCCAGGACCAGCGCCACTCCCAGCAGTTCCGGCAGGAACACCGCCAGATCGCCCAGCAGCTGCCCCGTGACCAGTCCGGGCAGTTCACGTCGCCGTCGCAGGGCGGCCACCAGCAGCAGGGCCGTCAGCAGTACCAGCAGCAGGGCGGCCACCAGCAGCAGAGCCGTCAGCAGTACCAGCAGCAGGGCGGCCAGCAACAGGGTCGCCAGCAGGGCGGTCAGCAGTTCGGGGGCCAGCAAGGTCATCAGCACCAGGGTCGTCAGCAGCAAGGTCACCAGCAACAGGGTCGCCAGCAGCACCAGCAGCAGGGCCGCCATCAGCAGGGCGGCCAGCAATTCGGCGGCCAGCAGGGCCGCTCGATCGGCGGCCAGCAATTCGGCGGCCAGCAGGGCCGCTCGATCGGCGGCCAGCACTCCGCACACTCCCAGCAGCGAGACCAGCAGGGCCAGTTCGCCGGCCACCAGGGCCAGCAACAGCACCAGCAGCGACAGCAGCATCAGCAGAGTCGACAGCAGGGCCAGCAGAGCCACCAGCAACAGAGCCGCCAGCACCAGCAGAGCGGTGGGAGCAACGACGACCGGGCCAGCGGCCAGAGCGGCGGCCAGGGCAACACCCGGGGGCTGACACAGGAGGCCCGGCGCCGCGGCGGTAAACACTCCGCACAGGAGCAGGAGCGCGACGAGAGCGGACAGTTCACCGGCGACGATAGCTAACCGCTCCGCCCCGCGGCTCCGTGACCGCCCACACAGTACCGTCCCCCTGTCGACCCCGACCGGCGCAACTTTTTCCGCGGACTCCCCCGTACCGACGGGTGTGTCCGGAACCGTCGCGGAGACCTACGCGGCCGCGCTCCAGCACGACATCGCCGACCTGCCGGAGGGGGCGACACTCGTCGGCGTCGTCCGCCGGCCGACGGGGTGGTTCTCGGCCCTGGTCGACGAGAACCGGCCCGAACTCGGGCCGCCCGAGTCGCTGCTCTCGGAGACGAAGGAGCGCCAGGAGGACTTCCGGCGCCAGGGGCTGTGCGACGAGGAGGCCCACAACGCCGCCTGGGGCGAGGTCGACTTCGAGGCGCAGTACCGCGAGCACCTCGCGGGCGGGGCGGCCGACGAGGCGCTCTCGGGACTGGCCGCACGGGTCGCCGACGGGGAGTCAGTCGCGCTCGTCTGCTTCGAGGGCGACGACAAACGCTGTCACCGGCGGATCCTCGACGACGAACTCCGCGAGCGGGCGACCGAGTCGGCGGACTGACCGGCGGGTGGCGGCGCTGAGACGAGCGCACCGCGCGTGAACGGAGCGCTGTCGTTAAGCCACCCCGTGCGCAAGGGAGTGGTATGTCACTGGAGACCATGGACCCGAACCCGGTGTGGACCGAGGAGGCCTACGCCGAGACGGTGGACGTGCTCGCGGCGCTGGGCGACGAACTCACCTACAAGGTCTGGGGGGGCGACTGGTGTATCGACTGCCGCTCGCAGCTACCGGACTTCGGCGCGGCGCTCGACGCCGCGGGCGTCCCCGACGGCCGGATCGAGGAGTACGCCGTCGAGAAGGAGGACGACGGCACGAAGGTCGGCCCGAAGGTCGAGGAGTACGACATCGAGTACATCCCGACGGTCGTCGTGGAGCGGAACGGCGAAGAGGTCGCCCGCTTCGTCGAGGAGGAACCGGTCCCCATCGCCGTCTACCTCGCCCGGGAACTCGACCACCTGACCACCGCCTGAGCGCGGTCGGTCCACCGGTCCCGCCGGTTCTCCGCTCGCGCATCCTTCTCCCCGCCAGCCCTCGTTTTTCCCGGTCAGTCCTCGACCCGCCTCGTCAGTCCTCGAACCACGCGAGCGCCTCGTCGAGGTCGTGGGCCGGCGGCGAACAGGCCCGCGACCGGCAGGCGTACACCGTCGGTTCGCCGTCGCGCGCCTCGCGGCTCGCCCAGATCGGCGGTGCCTCCGCGAGGCCGAGCGCGTCGAGCCACCCGTCGAGCGCGTCATCGGTCGGCGGTCGCGGCGCGAGCACCCGCCGCGGGACGTAGGTGTCGGCGAGTGTCTCGCGCCACGACGCCGGCATCGACTCCGCGGCGAGCGTGAGTTCGTGGGCGCCCCGACGGTAGGTGTCGGCGGCGAGCGCGAGCGAGGGGTGCTGCTGGGGGTTCGACTCCACCCTGTTGCCGTGCGTGGCGAGCACGCCGCCGGCGACCGACTCGAAGCGGTCGTGGTCGACGAAGGCGTCCAGCGCGAGTAGCAACTCGGCGGCCACGCCCGCGCTGGAGGGGGTCGACTGGTCGGCCAGTTCCTGCGGGCGGGCGACCAGCGACTCGCCGCTCTGCGGGGTGAAATACAGCGTCCCCTCCGAGTCGTCCCAGAACTCCGCCTCGATACTCCGGGCCAGCTCCAGCGCGAACGCGAGGTGGTCGACCTCGCCGGTCACCTGGTAGGTGTCGAACGCGCCGCGCGCGAGGAACGCGTAGTCCTCCAGGTACCCCCGGATCGCCACGTCGCCGTCCTTGAACCGCCGGGAGAGCCGCCCCGAGTCGGCGTCCCACAGGTGTTCGCGGGCGAAATCGAGCGCGTCGGCGGCTGTCTCGGCCCACGCCTCGTCTCGCGGACGCCGTCCGCTCGACCCGTTCGAGGCGCTGCGCGCCTCGCCGTCGTCGACCAGCGCCGCCTCGGCGAACGCCGAGACCATCAGGCCGTTCCAGCCCGCCAGCACCTTCTCGTCGCGGGGCGGGCGCGGGCGCTCTTCCCGAGCGGCGAAGACGGCCGCCTTCGCCGAGTCGAGCAGTTCCTCGGCGTCGTCTGTCGAGAGCCCGTAGTCGTCCGCGAGCGACTCGACGGACTCGCTCCGGGTGAGGACCGTCCGCCCGTCCTCGAAGTTCCCGGTCGGGGTCACGCCGTAGCGCTCGCGGAAGATATCGGCCGCGAGGTCGGCCTGCTCGCCGGGGATCCCCTGGTCGGGGCCGTACTCGGCGATCGCGTCCTCGATCCCGTCGGGCGTCCAGACGTAGAAGGCGCCTTCTTCGCGCTCACCGCTCCCGTCTTCGCTCGTGTCGTGGCCGCTCCCGTCCGTCGGGGCCACGCTCTCGGCGTCGAGCGTGCTGTAGAAGCCGCCGTCGGGGTGGGTGAGTTCGCGCTCGACGAACTCGAGCGTCTCGCTGGCGGTCTCGCGGTAGCGCTCGCGGCCGGTGAACTGGTAGCCGGTCAGGAAGACGCGGGCGAGTTCGGCGTTGTCGTACAGCATCTTCTCGAAGTGGGGGACGACCCACTCGCGGTCGGTGGTGTAGCGGTGGAAGCCGCCGCCGACGTGGTCGTAGAGGCCGCCGTCGGCCATCGCGTCCAGCGTCTCCCCGACGACCTCGCGGTAGGCGTCCCGGTCGTCCGCGCGGTGGGCGCGCATCAGGGCGCGCAGGCGGCCGGGCTGGGGGAACTTCTGGCCCTGGCCCCAGCCGCCGAACTCCCGGTCGGCGCCCCGGAGCGCGGCGCTCGCGACCGTGTCGAGCACGCCCTCGTCGGGCGCCTCGCCGGGCTGGTCGGGCGTCGACTCAAGGTCGTCCTCGATGGCCTCGGTCCACTGGCGGGCCCGGCTCTCCATCTCCTCGCGGTCCTCGGGGTCGTTCCAGGACTCGGAGATGTCTTCGAGCAGTTGCCGGAAGCCCGGCGCGCCGCGCTTCGGCTCCGGCGGGAAGTACGTGCCGACGTAGAAGGGGTCGCCGTCGGGCGTGAGCCAGGCGTTGAGCGGCCAGCCGCCGCGGCCGCTGACCTGCTGGCAGATGCTCATGTACACCGAGTCGATGTCCGGCCGCTCCTCGCGGTCGACCTTGATCGGGACGAACTGCTCGTTGAGCAGTTCGGCGATTTGCTCGTCCTCGAAGCTCTCCTCCTCCATGACGTGACACCAGTGGCAGGCGGCGTAGCCGATGGAGAGGAAGATGGGTTTGTCCTGTTCCTCGGCGGCCGCCAGGGCCGCCTCGTCCCAGGGCTGCCAGTTGACGGGGTTGTCGGCGTGCTGGCGGAGGTACGGGCTCTCCTCCTCGTCGAGGCGGTTGCGGGCGGTGGGGTCGGCGTCGGTCATGGACGCCCGTACGCCGGGGACGCCGAAAAGGGACCGGGAACGGGACGGGCGGGACGACCCGGACGGGACGGCCGGGACGGCGCAACGCGGCGGCACCGAAACTCCCGTCGGGACAGAGACGCCGCGGGGACTACTCCACCCAGAGGGTCTTGCGGTTGACGAACTCCTTGATCCCCGCCTCGGAGAGTTCCCGGCCGTAGCCCGACTGTTTGACGCCGCCGAAGGGAACCCTGGGGTCGGACTTCGTGAGCTGGTTGACGTACGTGCAGCCGGCGTCGATCCGCCGGGCGACGCGCTCGCCGCGCTCGCGGTCCTCGGTCCAGATGCTCGCGCCGAGGCCGAACTCCGTGTCGTTGGCCTTCTCGACGGCCGCGGCCTCGGAGTCGACCTCGTAGACCGTCGCGACCGGCCCGAACAGCTCCTCGCAGTCGGCCGGACAGCCCTCGGGGACGTTCGTGAGCACCGTCGGGGGGTAGAACGCGCCGTCGCGGTCCATCGGCTCGCCGCCGGTGACGACCTCGGCGCCCGCGTCGACGCTCGCCTCGACCTGCTCGTGGAGTTCCGCCATGAGGTCCTCGCGGGCCTGCGGACCGACCTCGGTGTCCTCGTCCATCGGGTCGCCGACGGTCAGCGACTCGACCTCGTCGACGAACCGCTCTACGAACGGCTCGTACACGTCCGTGTGGACGACGAAGCGCTTGGCCGCGATACAGGACTGCCCGCTGTTGAGGTTGCGCGCCCACGCGCCTGTCTCGGCGGCGTCGTCGAGGTCCGCGTCGTCGAGGACGACGAACGGGTCGCTCCCGCCGAGTTCGAGCACCGTCTTCTTCAGTTGCTCGCCGGCCGACGACGCGACGGCCCGGCCCGCGGGGCCGCTCCCGGTGAGCGTCGCCGCGCGGACGCGGTCGTCGGCGATGATGTCGTCCACGCGGTCCGACGGCGCGAGCAGCGACTGGAAGACGGCCTCGGGGTAGCCCGCCTTCCGGAGGACGTCCTCGATGGCCTCGGCGCAGCCGGGGACGTTCGAGGCGTGTTTCAGCACGCCGACGTTGCCGGCGGTGATGTAGGGCGCGATGAAGCGGAAGACCTGCCAGAACGGGAAGTTCCAGGGCATCACCGCCAGGACGATCCCCATCGGTTCGTAGACGGTCTTGACCTCCGTGCCCGGCGGGCTCGGGTGGTGTTCGTCCTCGAGGTAGGTGTGGGCGTGTTCGGCGTAATGCTCGCAGACCCACGCGCACTTCTCGACCTCCGATTCGGCCTGGGAGACCGGCTTGCCCATCTCCCGGGTCATCAGCTCGGCGTACTCCCGTTTGTTCTCGCGGAGCACGTCGGCGGCCGACTCGATCAGCTCCTCGCGGTCGGCCAGCGGCCGCTCGCGCCACTCCGCGAAGGCCGCGTCGGCGTCCGTCAGCGTCCGTTCGACGGCCGCCCCGTCGGCTTCCTCGTAGGTGTCGATGCGCTCGCCGGTCGCGGGGTTGACGACCTCCATCGCTGGTCGGGTATCGGCCGCGACACACTTATTTGCGAGCCCCGTGGGCGGTCGGCCGCGCTGACGGCGGCGGCAGTCGCTCGGTCCGCGAGCCGGTTCGCCCGCGCGGATCGCGTCGTCCGAAAGGCAACCTTTAGGCACCCACCGCGCCGGATATCCGGGTATGACGAAGACAGTCCTGCTGGTGGGTGGCGGCGGCCGCGAACACGCGATCGCCCGCGCGCTCGCCGATTCGGGCGCGGACCTCTACGCCTGCGCGGGCAACCGCAACCCCGGCATCGCGCGGCTCGCCGACGGCTTCGAGTCGCTGGAGACAACGAACCCGTCGGCCGTGACCGCCTACGCCCGGGAGGTCGACGCCACGCTCGCGGTCGTCGGCCCGGAGGGCCCCCTCGCCGCGGGCGTCGCCGACGCGCTGGACGACGCCGGCGTCTACGCCTTCGGTCCCCAGGAGGCCGAGGCCCGCATCGAGACGGACAAGGCCTTCCAGCGCCGCTTCATGCGCGAGCACGACATTCCCGGCTGTCCGGTCTTCGAGACGTTCGAGGACATGGACGCCGCCTGCGAGTTCGTCGACGAGTTCGACGGCGACCTCGCGGTCAAGCCCGCCGGCCTCACCGGCGGCAAGGGCGTCCGCGTCACCGGCGACCAGATCTCCAAGGCGGAGGCCAAGGAGTACATCCGCGAGTCCGACTACGAGCGGATCGTCCTGGAGGAGCGGCTCGTCGGCGAGGAGTTCACCGTCCAGGCGCTGGTCGCCAACGGCGACGTGCGTGTCACCCCGGCGGTCCAGGACCACAAGCGCGCCTACGAGGGCGACGAGGGCCCCAACACCGGCGGGATGGGCTCGTATTCGGACGCGACGCTGGAGCTCCCGTTCATGGACGAGGACGACTACATGGAGGCCGTCGAGGTGCTGGAGGCGACCGTCGACGCGCTGGACGGCTACAAGGGCGTCCTCTACGGGCAGTTCATGCTCACCGCCGACGGCATCAAGGTCGTCGAGTTCAACGCCCGCTTCGGCGACCCCGAGGCGATGAACACGCTCCCGGTCCTCAACACGGACTTCCTCGAGGTGCTGACGGCGGCCCGCGACGGCGAGTCGCTCCCCCAGCTGTCTTTCGCCCCGCGGGCGACCGTCTGCAAGTACGCCGTCCCGGAAGGCTACCCGACCGACCCCGACAGCGGCGCGAAGGTCTCCGTCGACGAGGAGAGCGCCGCCGCCGCGGCCGAAGGGACCGACGGCGAGGCGCTGCTGTTCTACGCCTCGGTCGACGAGCGCGACGACGGCATCTACACGACCACCTCGCGGTCGTTCGCGGTCGTCGGCCTGGCGGACACGATCGAGGCCGCCGAGGAGATCGCCGGGGACGCGCTCGAAGCGGCGGGCGACGGCGTCCGCATCCGCCACGACATCGGCAAACCCGACCTCGTCCAGCAGCGCATCGACCACATGGCGGAACTGCGCGGCGAGTGAGCCAGTAGAAGAACCGCAGCTTCCGTCCCTACTCGACGGAGATACCGCCCTTCATCCCGGTCGTCTCGTGGGGTCCGCAGTAGTAGGCGTAGATGCCGGTCGTCTCCAGCGTGACCGAGTACGTCTCGCCCTCGGGAACCGTCTCCATCTCGCCGCCCTCGGTCCCGTCCAGGGAGCCGCCCTCGGGCTGGCTCTCGGGCTTGACGTTGTGGCTGGGGGACACGAACTCGAAGTTGATCGTCGTCCCGGAGTCGACGCGCAGGTACACCGGATCGAACGCGAGGCTCCCGTCCGGTCCGACCTCGACCGTGACCTCGCTCTGGCCGCGGGCGTCCTGGCTGGTGTCGCCCTGGGCGTCGTCGAGGTACGAAGGCCAGGAGGGTGTGCCTCCACCTCCGCCACCGTCGCCGCCATCGCCGCCATCACCGCCGTCCCCGCCGGATGTTTCCGTCGAGCACCCCGCGAGGACGCCCGCGGTCGCCATCGCTCCGATACCACCGAGCAGCCGTCGACGTCGGATTCCGTCGGTCATGTCGCAACCTGACACTTGGGAACCCACGGAAAAGAGGGTTTGCAATACAGACCGTGATAGACCGGCTCGGCGCAGTTACTCGCCCGAATTCGGCCGAACCGGCCGAACCGGTTCGGGCGTCGCGGGAAGGGCCGGCGTGTCGGCCTCAGCGGAGGAAGCCGAACAGCCGGTAGTCCTCGTCGGGTTCGTACCGGCGAAAGAGCAGGCTGTTGGTCAGCACGGAGACGCTGGAGACGGCCATCGCCGCCGCAGCCAGGACCGGCTGGAGCAGCCCCAGCGACGCCAGCGGGATCATCGCCGTGTTGTAGCCCAGCGCCCAGAAGAGGTTCTGCTTGATCTTCGAGAGGGTCCCCTCCGAGACGCGGACGGCCTTGACAACGTCCAGTGGGTCCGAGCGCATCAGCGTCACATCGGCGGCCTCGATGGCCACGTCGGTGCCGCTGCCGATGGCGCAGCCGACGAACGCCGTCGCGAGCGCCGGCGCGTCGTTGACGCCGTCCCCGACCATCATCGCGCGGCGGCCCTCGGACTGAATGTCGTCGACGGCGTCGGCCTTGTCCTCCGGGAGGACGCCGGCCATCACGTTGTCCGGATCGATGCCCACGCGTTCGGCGACGGCCTCGGCGGTCCGCTCGTTGTCGCCGGTGATCAGCCACACGTCCGTGCCGCGCTCGCGGAGCTCCGAGACCGCCGCCCCGGCCGACTCCTTGACGGTGTCCGCGTCGGCGACGACGCCGAGTAGCCGGTAGTCGCCGGCGGCCGCGTCGGTGTCTCCGCCGGCGCCCGCACCGTCCGCGAGCGCGACCAGCATCGCCGTCTTGCCCTCGCGTTCGAGGCGGTCCATGGCGTCCTCGGCCGGGGACACGTCGACGCCCGCCTCGCGCATGAGCTTCCGGTTGCCCACGAGGACACGCCCGTGGCTCGTCGTCGCCTTCACGCCGTGGCCGGGGACGTTCTCGAAGTCGTCTGGCTCGCCCACGTCGATGCCGCGCTCGCGGGCGCCCTCGACGATGGCCTCGGCGAGCGGGTGTTCGCTGCCGGACTCCGCGCTCGCGGCGACCTCGAGGACGAACTCCTCCGTCACTTCGGGCTCGGCGAGGGCGCCGCCGTCGGTGGCCGCGTCGCCGTCGCCGACCGCGTCTCCCTCCACGGCCCCGCCGTCGGTAGCGGGCAGCGCGACCACGTCAGTCAGCTCCATCTCTCCTTCCGTCAGGGTCCCGGTCTTGTCGAAGACGACGGTGTCCACGTCCCGGACCCGTTCGAGGATATCGCCGCCCTCGAAGAGGACGCCGTTGCGCGCGCCGATGGCGGTCCCGACCATCGTCGCCGCGGGCGTCGCCAGCCCGAGCGCGCAGGGACAGGCGATCAGCACCGCCGACGCGAAGACGACGACCGCGAACTCGAAGACGCCCACCGCGGCGGGACCGCCCGCGGCGAGGCCCCACACTGGCAAGCCGCTGACGAACCCGGCCAGCGCCTCGGGGAAAGCGTACCAGACGCCGCCCCAGAACAGGGCGTTCAGGATGACCGCGGGGACGAAGTAGGAGCTGATGCGGTCGGCGACGTTCTGGATCTCCGGCTGGCGGCTCTGGGCGTCCTTGACCCGGGAGACGATCTGCTGGATGGCCGTCTCCTCGCCGACCTTCGTGGCCTCGACGACGAGCACGCCATTTTGGTTGACGGTCGACCCGATCACCTCGTCGCCGGGCTCTTTCGAGACGGGCACCGACTCGCCGGTGACCATCGACTCGTCGACCGCGCTGTCGCCGTCCACGACCTCGGCGTCGGTCGGGATCTTCTCGCCTGGACGCACTTTGAGGCGGTCGCCGACCTCGACCTCCGAGAGCGGGACCTCCTCCTCGGTGCCGTCGTCGCGGACGAGCGTCGCCGTGTCGGCCTCCATCTCCAGCAGCGAGCGGATCGCCTCGGACGCCTGGCCCTTCGAGCGCGCCTCGAGGTAGTTGCCCAGCGTGATGAACACCAAGATTAGGGCCGCGGTGTCGAAGTACAGCCCCTCGCCCGGGAACCCCAGCAGTCGTGCCACCGAGTAGAGGTAGGCGGTCGACGACCCCAGGGCGATCAGCACGTCCATGTTCGCGGTCCGGTTCTTCACGACCGCCGTGTAGGAGTTCTCGTAGAACTCCCTCCCGAGCGCGTACTGGACGGGGGTCGCGAGCGCGAACGCGCCCCAGCCGACCGAGACGCCCGCGACCTCCTCCGGCAGGACGCCGAGCCCGAACACGTGGTCGACCAGCATCACGAGCAGCGGCAGCGACAGGGCCGCGCCGAAGACCGTCAGGTTCCGCTGGCGGCGGATCTCCTCGTCGCGCGCGGCCTGCTGGCGGTCCCGGGACGACTCGGCCGTGTCTCCGGCCTCGCCTTCGCCCTCCGCCCCGTCGTCCTCCCGGACGGGCGTGTAACCGGCCGATTCGATGGCGTCGTAGATGTCCGCGAGCGACGCCTCGGCGGGGTTGTAGGTGACCGTCCCCTCGTCGGTCGCGTAGTTCACGTCGGCGTCGACGACGCCGGGCATGTCCAGCAGCGCCGACTCGCTGGTCTCCGCGCAGTTCGCGCAGGACATGTCCGTGATCCCCACGGAGACCGTCTCGCTCGCCGCCTCGTAGCCTGCATCCTCGATAGCGTCGTATATCTCACGCAGACTCGTCTCCCCGGGGTCGTACGTGACGCTCCCCTCGTCGGTCGCGTAGTTGGCGTCGACCGCCGAGACGCCCGCCAGCGAGCTCACCCGCTCCTCGATAGTCTGCGAGCAGTTCGCGCAGCTCATCCCGTGGAGTTCCAGCCTGGTCGTGCGCTCGCTCATGTTGGTTGTATATATGGGCTACCCGTTCATGCGGTTTGCCCCTGTGTTTCGAAGGTCAGTCTGCCGGTGATTTTTCGATCCTAATCGAATTCGGCGTCCGGTTGGCGGTTCGAACGTCAGTCGACCCGTCGAGCGTAGGTCACCTGTTTGGGTTCGAAACCGTTGTCCCGGTAGAACCGGCGGGCGCCGTCGTTGCCCCACTCGCAGGAGACTTCGACGTAGTCGGCGCCCCGCTCGCGGGCGATCCGCTCGACCGCGTCGAGGGCGTCGCTGCCGTGGCCGCTGTCTCTGTGTTCGGGCGCGACGTACAGGTCGACGACCTCGACGTACTCCGAGTGGGTCCGCGACGGGTGCTCGCCCGAGCGGAGGACGAGGTAGCCGGCGTCGTCCCCGTCGACGGTGAGTAGATAGACAGTCGTGTCCTCGTCGGCCAGTAGCCCCTCGAATCCCGCCTCGGCGGGTTCGGGCCCGTCGTAGGCGACCTCGTTGAGTTCGTCGTACTGCTCCATCGCCGAGGCGAGGTCGTACCAGTACTCGGCGAGGGTCGACACGTCCTCGCGGGTCGCTTCGAGGAGGTCCATACGCGCCGGTCAGTCGGAGCCCGCATACGTGTTGTCCCGGTGCGGGCCGCGGTCCCACGCGTGAACGGCCCCCACGGCACGGAAACGAATTTGTAGGGCGGCCGAATACCGACAGGTAGGATGGACAAGGGCCCGAGGTCGGGCCGCGCCCGCCGACTCGCGTAGGCCGCCGACGGCAGCGGCGACCGCGCGGGCGGGGCGGGTTCGACCGGCTCGCCGGCTGTGGGCCGTGCGGACGCGCGTCCGAGTCGCTGTCGGACGCGTCCCCCCTCCGCTCGGCCGCGCTTTCGGCACCCGGCGCCGCGCTTCGCGGACAGCGGCGGCTCTCTCCTCGACGGCGTCCCCGTTGCGATACTCCCGAGGCGCGGCTCTGATACGGATTATTGCAAGTCATTCCGGGATCGACCGCACGCAGTCGTGCGGTCGACCCGGTAAACGCTTGCAATAATCCGTATGAGTCGGTCGACGACCGCCAGCCCTGCCGACCATCCGAATGCCACGCCACGCACGCCCGCGACCGCACAGCCTCGACGACCGCCCGACCGCCCGCCGTTCGACCGCCTGCCGTTCGACTGCCTACCGATCGACCGCCTGCCGTTCGACCGCACACCGTCCGAGACCACTCCGCTCGCACACTTGCGACCGCGGCGCCGCCCGGGGAGGTCGCAGATGACCGCCGACCGGGAGCCGCTCGTCCTCGGGTCGAGAACGGACGCCGGCCCGGACCGGTTCGAGTTCCACACCGCCGACGGTGTCGCGGCGGCGGACACGTTCTGTCCCGGCGAACTGCTCGCGCTCGAACACCTGTGGGACCGGGATATCGGTCACCTGCGAACGGTCGGCGCCCGCTACGGCGTCGTCGGCGTCGTCCTCGCCGAGCGAGCGACGAGCGTCCGGACGACGACGGCGAGCGCCCGTGCGGCCGCGCTCTGCGAGCGCAACGCGGCCGGAAACGGCGCCGACGCGGCCGTCGAACGCGCGACCGGCCTCGCCTCGATCGACGGACCGGCCGACGAACCCGCCGACACCGCCGTCTTCGTTCCCAGAGCGTACACCCCGATAGCAATCGGGACCCGCCGTCTCCGCTCGGCGCTCGACTCGCTGGCCGACGGCGGGGAACTCTTCCTCGCCGCGAAGCCCGAGACGGGACTCGTCCGATACGAGGATGCACTGGCCGACGCCGCGACGACCGTCGAGACGGTCGCCGAGCGCGACGGCTGGTCGCTCCTGCGCGCCACGGGACCGGCGGCCGCCGACGGTGGCCGCTCCGACTCCGACCCACCCTTCGACCGGATCGACGCAACGGTAGCTGGGATCGACCTCGAACTGGTGACAGCACCCGGGTTGTTCGCCGCCGGCGCCCTCGACGACGGAACGCGCCTGCTCGCCGAGACGGCAACAATCGAGGACGGCGACGCGGTGCTAGACCTCTGTTGCGGGTACGGTCCGCTCGCGGCCTACGCCGGCCTGTCGGCCGACTGCGACGTGTGGGCCACCGACGACGACGCGCTCGCGGCGGCCGCCGCCGAGCGGACACTGGCCGCCAACGGCGTCGAGGGGCGCGTCCTCACCGCGGATTGCACGGCCGGCGTCGCCAGCGAGTCGTTCGACACGGTCCTCTGCAATCCGCCGACCCACGCGGGGAGCGGCGTGCTCGCGGACCTCCTTCGCGGGGCCGCCGACGTGCTCGCTCCCGGGGGTCGCTGCTGGGTGGTCCACCATCGGGCGCTCGACCTCGACGAATACTTCGCGCCGTTCGACCGCGTGGAGACGGTCGCGACCGGCGCCGAACACGTCGTCCGGCTGGCGAGTGACTGAGTTCGTCGGCCGGGCGTTCCGGCGTTAGCCCTCGGCGCCCTCCCGCAACTCCTCGTACATCTCGACGAAGGAGGCCTCGCAGGACTCGCAGCAGAAGTGGTAGGTCTCGCCGTCGAACTCGCGGGTCTCGCCCTCGGCGGTAACGGTGTTGCCGCACTCGTCGCAGGTCAGCGCGAGTTCGGCCTCGGCGACGGAGGGGTTCCACGAGCGGTCGGCGAGCAGCGACACCTCGTAGTCGCGCACGTCCTCCATGGCGACCGCCGATTCGAGCACGGAGAGCACGTCGCCCTCCGGGACGGTCGCGGTGAAGACGACGCGCTCCTCGGCGGTCGTAAAGACGTGTTCGACGGCGTCGGCGTCGGCCAGCGCCTCGGCGACCGCCGAGGCCGCTCGCGGCGCCACGTTCACGGTCACGAGCACGGGCGCGCCCTCGCGGAGCTTCGATCGGTCCACGTCGACGGTGAACCCGCGGATGACGCCGATGTCTTCGAGGCGCTCGACGCGGTCGGCGACGGCCGGCGGCGACAGGTCGACGGCGTCGGCGATATCCCGCCACGAGCGGCGGGCGTCGTCGAGCAGCAGTCCGAGGATCGTCCGGTCGGTGTCGTCGAGGTCGCGCATACGGGAGACGAGCGGTCCCCGGGGGAAACTGGTTTCGGCCGTTCGACGCGCGCGGCGCGGACCGTTCGGTCCGCGATGAGCGTGACGGGCGGCCGGGAAGCGGCTCAGGCCGCCCCGCTGGCGCTCTCGGCGGGTTCTTCGAGCGCGTCCACGAATATCGTCCCTGCGACGCCCTCGGGAAGCGAGACGGTTTCGTCGGCGTCGACGAGCCGAACGGTGAGCATCCCGATGGGCGCGACCTCCGCGACGACGAGTTCGGTGTCCGGCGTAATGCCGGCGTCGTCGAGGTAGGCCAGCTCCTCCGGGTCGCGGTCGCTCACGCGCCGGACGACGACAGTCTCGCCCTCCGCGCACTCGTCGAGGGTGTCGCCGGCCGTCTCGTCGACCGGGTCCAGCGCGTCGGTCGGGATCGGGTCGCCGTGGGGGTCGACGGTCGGGTCGTCGAGCCGTTCGGCGACCCGGCGCTCGAACTCCTCGCTGATGTGGTGTTCCAGCCGGTCGGCCTCGTCGTGGACCTCCGCCCAGTCGTAGCCCAGCTCCTCGGTGAGGTAGGTCTCCAGCAGCCGGTGGTGACGGACCACTTCCAGCGCCACGGTCTCCCCCTCGGGCGTCAGCCGGACGCCCTTGTACTTCTCGCGCTCCACGAGCTCCCGCTCCTCCAGCTTCTCCATCATGCTGGTCGCCGTCGGCGCCGTCACGTCCAGCAACTCGGCGATGCGCGAGGTCGCCACCGGCTCCTCGCCCTCCCGCTGGAGCTCGTAGATCGCCTTCAGGTAATCCTCCATCTTGGCGCTGAGCATCACCCCGGATTAGACCCATCTAATCCTTAAGGGTGTTGCACCGATCGGCCGCGCTATCGATCGGTTCGACGACGACAGTCGCGACCGAACGCCTTCACCGCCCAAGCTCGTAGAACTCGTCGTTGGGCCGCATGTCCGCGAGGTGGGCCATCCGGTTCGAGAGGTTGAAGAAGGCCGCGACGCTCCCGATGTCCCAGATCGCCCGCTGCGAGAAGCCGTGCTCGCGCAGCCGCTCGAAGTCGTCCTCGTCGATATCGGCCGCGTTCTCGGTCAGCTTCACGGCAAAGTCGAGCATCGCCCGATGGGTCTCGGAGACGTTCGCTGTGCGGTGGTTGCTCATCAACTGCTCGGCGATCTGTGGGTCGTCGGCGTAGATGCGGGCGAGCGCGCCGTGGGCGACGTTGCAGTAGAGGCAGTCGTTGGCGCCGCTGACGGCGACGACTATCATCTCGACCTCCGCGCGGGCGAGTTCGGTGTGCTCGACCAGGGCGTCGTAGTACTGGAAGAACGCGCGGAAGTGCGACGGCCGGTAGGCCAGCGCGCGGAAGACGTTCGGGACGAAGCCGGCGTCGTCCGCCTCTTCGGCGATGCGCTCCTGGAGGTCGTCGGGCAGTTTGTCCACGTCCGGGACCGGGAACCGCGTCATCGCTGGCTCGCTCATACCGGATCGAGCGCCCGGCACGGCCTTCAGTGCTCGGGCGGCGAACCCGCCGGCCGACCCCGAGGCGTAAATACGGTGACGACCACACCTACGAACGGCGATGTACAGGACCGGTCACTACGGGGCCGCGCTTCTGGTCTACGCGCCGGTCGGCGGCGCCCTGCTGGCCGCCGGGTTCGAAGCGGCGGCGCTGGTCGGCGGTGCGGTCGTCGTCGGGCTCTCGGGGCTCCCGGACGTGGACCAGCGGATCCCGTTCGTCGAACACCGCGGCCCCACGCACACGGTCGGCTTCCTCGTCCTCGTCGGCCTCGCCATCGGTGCCGCGGCCGTCGCGGTGAGCCAGGCGACTTCGGTCGGACGGACGGCTGTGCTGGGCGCGTTCGGCTTCCTCGTCGGCGGGCTCGCGGTCGGCTCGCACCTGCTGGCCGACGCCCTGACGCCGATGGGGATCACGCCGTTCCGGCCGGTCTCGGACACTCACTACACGGTGTCGCTGACCCGAGCGGACAACGCGGTGGCGAACTACTTCCTGCTCGGCGCGGGGGTACTGGCGACGGTCGCGACGGCGCTGGTGGCCGGCGGCTAGAGAAGGTCCTGCTCGTCGAGCTGTTCCATGATGTCGTCGACGAACGCGTCGACGCTGTCGTACGGGAAGTTGCCGCTGCCGAGCTTGGTGTTGAGCTCCATCGCGGTCATCGAGAAGTCGCCTGACTCGAACTTCGTCCCCGGCCCGTTCGGCAGCGCCGGCACCAGGTCCATCGGGCTGGAGATAGGGTAGTCCGCGCCCTCGAACGCCTCGGTGAACTGCTCGCGGAGGTCTTGCCTGTCAACCATACGCGTATCATGTCCGCATGTCCGTAAAAAAGGTTCGAGATTCACATCTTCAAACGAGTTGCTCGTTTATCGCCTCGTCGGTCCGCCGGCCGTCGCCAGCACCTCCTCCACCCGAACCCAAGATACCTATCACTGGAGCGCAAAGTCGGCCCATGACCGACGACAGACTGACGCGCCGGCGAGCGCTCGCGGTGAGCGGGCTGGCGCTGACCGGGGGTCTCGCGGGGTGCGGGACTGACTCGGACCGTGTGGGAACAGGGGGCGACCCGTCGAGTCCTGACGACACAGCGACCGAGGAACCGGACGACGACACCGCCGGCGACACGGACGGCTCGATGGACACCGACGGATCAGAGACGGACAGCGACGGCTCGACAGGGACGGCGGCCTTCGGGGACCTGACGGTCGGGGCCGAGCGCGTCGCTTCCGGATTCACTTCGCCGCTGGCGCTCGCTATCCCCGAGCCGGGTCGGCGATTCGTCGTCGACCAGACCGGTCAGGTCTACCTGCAGGAGGACGGAAGTCTCCGCGAGGAGCCGTTCCTGGACGTGTCCGACCGGATGGTCGACGTGAGCGGCTACACCGAACAGGGGCTGCTCGGCGTCGCTTTCCACCCCGACTTCTCGGACAACGGGCGGTTTTTCGTCCGCTACAGCGCGCCGCCCCGCGAGTGGGTCCCCGACGACTACTCCCACACGTTCGTCCTCTCGGAGTTCCGCGCGGAGCCGGGCGCGGCGACCGCCGACCCCGACTCCGAGCGGGTCGTCATGGAGATCGCCGAACCGCAGTGGAACCACAACGCCGGCGCAATCGCGTTCGGGCCGGACGGCTCCCTCTACGTCGCGACGGGCGACGGCGGGCGGGCCAACGACCAGGGCGTCGGCCACGTCGACGACTGGTACGACGCCGTCGGCGGCGGCAACGGCCAGGACGTGACCGAGAACCTGCTGGGGAGCATGCTGCGGATCGACGTGGACGGCGAGGGGTCGACGGCGGGAACGCCGACGGGCGGCGGCGGTGGAGACGGAGGAGCCGACCCGGACGGCCCCGTCCGCAATTACGCGGTCCCGGAGGACAACCCGCTCGTGGGGAGCGAGGGGCTCGACGAGCACTACGCCTGGGGGTTCCGGAACCCCTGGCGGTTCTCCTTCGGTCCGGACGGTCGCCTGTTCGTCGGCGACGTGGGACAGGGCGCCTGGGAGGAGGTATCGGTCGTCGAACGGGGCGGCAACTACGGCTGGAACGTCAGGGAGGCGACCCACTGCTTCCAGGCCGACGACTGCCCGTCGGAGAGCCCGCGCGGCCGACCGCTACGCGATCCGGTGATCGAGTACCCCCATGGGGGCGCGGACGTGAGCGGCATCGCCGTCATCGGCGGGTACCGCTACGACGGCGACGCGATGCCCGACCTCCGGGGGCACTACCTATTCGCCGACTGGCGGGCCGGCGGACGGCTGTTCGCCGCCCGCGAGACCGACGAGGGACTGTGGCCGACGACGACCGTCTCCGTCGAGTCGGACGAACAGTTCGGCCCGATGGTCCTCTCGTTCGGGCGCAACCCGGACGGCGAACTGTTCGTCTGCACGACTGCCAGCGGGCAGGTGTCCGGCGAGAGCGGAGCGGTGTTCCGGCTGACGGGAGCGTAGCGGTCGAAAAAAGGACAACCGACGAAACCGCGGTCAGTCCGCGGTGACGGGCTCGCCGTGCTGGATATCGGTGCCGAGCACGTCGAGGAACGCGGCGATCCACTCGGGGTGGTCGGGCCAGGCCTGCGCGGTGACGAGGTTGCCGTCGGTGACGACACCTTCGGCCCACTCCCCGCCGCTCGCGCGCACGTCGGCCTCCAGCGCCGGGTACGCCGTGCAGGTCCGCCCCTCGACGGCGTCGGCGGCGACGAGAATCTGCATCGCGTGGCAGATGGCCGCGACCGGTTTGTCCTCGTCGAAGAAGTGCTCGACGGCGTCGATGACGGCGTCGTAGTTGCGGATGTACTCCGGCGCTCGGCCGCCCGGGAGGACGAGCCCGTCGTAGTCGGCGGGGTCGACCGCCGACAGGGTCGCCGTCAGCTCGAAGTCGTGACCGCGCTCCTCCAGGTAGGTCTGGTCGCCGCGGAAGTCGTGGACCGCGGTCTTGACCGTCTCGCCCGCTTCCCTGTCCGGGCAGACGGCGTCGACCTCGTGGCCGACCGCCTGCAGCGCCTGGAACGGTACCATTACCTCGTAGTCCTCCCCGAAGTCGCCGGTGATGAGCAGTAGCTTCGCCATGGTGGTAGACCCCTCGGAGTCCGCGTAGTGGTTAGTCTCCCGACAGCATAAGCGTATCTCGACCTGTCGGAATCCGGACCCGAGCGCCGCCTATTCGGCATCGAAGGGGATTCTCGCGGTCAGTCGAGTAGCGCCGGCAGGTCGGCCAGCGAGTCGAGGACGGCGTCGGGGTCGACCGCCCTGTCGGCGGCGTCGGCCTGCGTCGAGACGCCGGTGAGCACCAGGGCGGTCGCCATCCCGTGGTCGGCCCCCATCCGGAGATCCGTGTCGAGGCGGTCGCCGACGACCAGGCAGCGCTCGGCGGGCACACCCAGGCGGGAGAGGGCGTCCTCGGCGGTCTCTGGGGAGGGTTTGCCGAGCACTCGATCCGGTTCCCGCCCCACCGTGCGGGCGACGGCGCCGATGACCGCACCCGACCCCGGGACGAACCCGTCTTCGGCGGGGATCGTCCGGTCGGGGTCGGTCCCGAGGAAGGCGGTGTCGTCGTCGATCCCGGCGAGCGCCGCGCGCATGTCGCCGTAGTCGAACCGCTCGTCCCACGAGGCGACGAACACAGAGGCATCACGCGGGTCGTCGACGAGGTGCTGATCGGACGCCCGGAGATATTCGGCGAGCGAGTCCGCTCCGAGGAGGTACGTCGGTTCTTCCGGGTGGTGGTCCCGGAGGTAGTCCCGCGTGACAGTCGAGGCGGGAAGTATCTCCGACTCGTCGGCCTCGATCCCCATCCCTGCGAGGCGGTCGACGTACTCGGCGGGCGTCTTCGTCGGGTTGTTCGAGCAGAAGCAGACCGAGATCCCGCGCTCGCGCAGGGTCGCGACAGCCTCGGCCGCGCCGGGGATGGCCCCCTCGCCGCGGTAGACCGTCCCGTCGAGGTCGAGGACGACGCCGCGCACGTCGTCGAAGGTGTCGGAGTCGGACGTGGTGGACATTCGGTGGCTCGGCCGGCGGTTAGGGCCGTCGCGGCAAAAGGGGGCCGGTCGGAGACTGGCACCGTGCGACGACCGGCGGTCAGCGGTCTGTACCGCCGCGTCACCGCAGTTTCCGCCCCCAGCGCGGCCCCGCGCGCTCCGAGAGGGCGACGCCGACGGCGGCGGCGACGGCCGAGACACCCACAGAGACGCCGACGGCGACGGTCGGCGCCTCGGTGTAGGCGAGCGCGGCGACGACCAGCGGGACGGCGACCGCCGCCAGCGCCGCGCCGAAGGCGACGAACAGCGGCGTGTCGAAGAGCAGTTCGTTCGGCGAGAATCCGGTCACGTAGGCCGTCACCCCGAAGACGTACACCGCGACGAGCGGGAAGACGACCGCGCCGACCGCGACCTGGACCGGGGAGAGCCAGACCAGCGAGCCGAGGAGATAGACCAGCCCCGCCGGAACCGAGAGGACGAGGAACGCGGTCCGCTTGCCGGCGAACGCGGCCGACAGCGAGAGCGGCAGGCGCAGGTACTCCTCGGCGGAGTCGAACTGCGTGACCCAGCTGTAGGTCGTGAACGCGCCCAGTCCGAGCAGGGTTCCGACGGCGATGCCGTAGGACGGTGAAAGGGTCGTCGCCCTCGCGACCTCCCGGACGAGCAGGACGGTGACGCCGAACAGCACGCCCATCGAGAAGAGGACCTTCCACACCGACCCCGACGAGCGGGCGACCTCCAGCAGCGTCCGCGTGGCGACCCCGTCGCCGTCGCGGATCGCCGACCGGACCCGCTCGTACCGCTGGGGCGCCGACCGCGCGCCGCCGCTCTCGACCGGCTCGAACGCGAGCGGCCCGGCGACCGCCAGCGCGAGCGCGGGCCCGAACCCGGTGACCGCCGACCGGAGGGACGGGTCGAGGTAGAACCCGTACGGTGAGAGCGCGACCGCGTCGAGTCGACCCGTCAGGAGGCCGGCGGCGACCGCGAGGACGAGCGCGAGCACGGCGGCCCTGCTCCGGGTCCCGACGCCGGTGAGCGTCAGACTCGTGCCCACGCCGAGGGCGAACGCGCCGGTCGTGGTCAGCCACAGCAGCGCGACGCGGGCGGCCGGCTCGCCCGCCGAGAGCGCGACGGCGGCGTAGCCGACCGAGAGCGGCGCGAGGAACAGCGCCGAGTAGTACAGCAGGTCCTTGACGACGAAGACCGCCAGCAACCGCCGCCAGGTGACCGGGAGCGTTCGCGCCGAGAACACGAGCAGCGTCATGTCGCCCAGCACGTCCCGCAGCGCGTCCCGCCCGACGAGGCCGATGGTCCCAGTCTGGAGCCCGAAGAAGAAGACCAGGCCGTGCAGCCCCGCCGCGACCGCGTCGATGGAGGTGCCTGCCACCGTCAGCAACCAGACCCCCAGGCCGCCGAAGACGGCGATCACGAACGGGAACGCGGCGAAGCGGTCGCCGAACAGCTCCGCCTGCAGCCGCCACTCCTCGCGGATCATCCGGACGAGCAGCCGCGTCGAGAGGCCGCCGCGGCGGTTCGGTTCCGGTGAGTCCGTCGTCCCCGGGTCCGCTGTCGTCGCGTCCGCGCCGCTCATGGCTCGGACTCGCCGGAGGGTCCCCCGGCCGAAGTCGCCGCCGGTCCGGCGGCGGCACCGCTCCCGGTCGCTGTCCCACCCACCTCGGGCTCGACCTCCCTGCGGAAGTAGTCGAGCAGTTGCTCCCCGCCGTCGAGGTCGCGAGGGTCGCGCTCGGCGACGAGTTCGCCGTCGCGGACGATGCCCACGGAGCTACACAGCTCCTCGGCGACTTCGAGGAAGTGCGTCGAGAGAAAGAGGGTGTTGCCCCGCTCGCAGTAGTCGCGCATGTGGTCTTTGACCTCGGCCTGCATGATCGGGTCGAGGTTGACCAGCGGCTCGTCGATGAACACGAGGTCGGGCTCGTGGATGAACGTCTGGGCGAGCATCACGCGCTGGCGCTCGCCCTCCGACAGGTCCGTCGAGATGGTGTCGAGCGTGTCGGCAAAGCCCAGCCGGTCGGCCCACTCGGCGATGCGGTCGTCGACGGCCGGCAGGTCGCGCACGTCGCCGACGAACTGGAGGTACTCACGGGGCGTGAGGAAGCTCGGGGGGTCCTCGCGCTCGGGGAGGATGCCGACCGCCTCGCGGACGGCCAGCGGGTCGTCGACGGGGTCGTGGCCCAGCACGCTCGCGGTCCCGCCGGTGGGGTCGAGCTGGCCGGTGAGTATCTCGATGGTCGTCGTCTTGCCCGAGCCGTTGGGGCCGAGCAGGCCGAACAGTTCGCCCTCCGGCACGGCGAGTGAGAGCGACGACAGCGCCGTCACGTCCCCGTACCGCTTCGTCAGGTCCTCGGTCTCGATAGCAGGCATGTGTGTCTCCGTCGGGCCCGCAGCGCCCGATAGCTGTCCGATATCGACCGCCGGCCCGTATAGTGATTTGGACTTTCGGAACGACTGTCAGAAGCGGGGGTGCCGCTACTCGTCGGTCGAGTCGCCGTCCGCGGCGTCGATGTCGGTCGCTTCGTCCTCGTCGTCTCCGTCGTCGCCGATCACGTCGACGCCGTCCACGTCTGGAGTCTCGCCGTCGGGCGAGTCCCCGGCGTCGGTGTCGATCCGGTCGATCCCGTCGAAGTCACTTCCGACCGACTCCTCATCTGCGGCGACCTCCGCCCTGCTTTCGAGGAGGAGCGCGGTGGCGCCGGCCGCGAGCATGCCGACGCCGGTCGCCCGGACCGCGCGGACGTACCAGTCGGTCGGCTCCAGCTCGCCGGTGTTCTCGAAGCCAGGGAGCGACATCGTCGCCGCGACGCGGGCGCTCAGGCGGGGCGCGACCGTCGCGAACAGTCCTTTGAGGGCGATCGACGCGTAGGCTACCTTCCGGAGTCCTGCGGGGATCATCCGTCGATCGTTCGGGTCGGCGGTCCGTCAATGCACGAGAAGCGGCAATCCCCGTCGGCCGACGGACGGCCGGCCCGGACCGGCCCGGTCTCGCCACCGCGACGGCGGGTCAGTCGCCTGGGGAGCCGCTCTCGTCGCCGGGAAAGCCCGGCCCGGCGGTGTCGGAGACGCCGACGCCGGTGGGGCCCGAGCGCTCGCGCCCCTGGCGCCGACGCCGTGCGAGCGCCCCGTAGAGCTCGTCGGACACCTCCTCGCGGATCCGCTCGGCGGTCCCGGCGTCGATGTCGACGGCCTTCGCGTCCTGGCCGATGAGGCTCTGGGAGCCGGCGGTGTCGACGGTGACCGTCGCGAGGTCGCGCCGCCGCTGGAAGACGGTCTGGGAGCTGAAGACCGTCTGGACGCGGTGGTAGGGGACCACCTTCTGCCGGCGGACCCAGAAGCCGTTGCGGGTGATCACGTGCTCGTCGCCGAGCGCGTAGCCGCGGTTCTTCCACTTGTAGTGGGCCGCGACGGGCACGAGCGGGAGGGTGACCAGCGGGACGTACCAGTACAGCCGGAAGTCGGTGAACGCCGTGCCGGCGTACAGCAGGGCGACGACGACGGCGAGCCCGATGGCGTAGCGGAAGCCGTATCGAAGTCGAGCGCGCTTGGGCGGGCGTTCGAGCCCGGAGTCGTCGAACGGTTCGAGCGACCGCGCCAGCGAGACGACGCGGTCGCGCTCGGCGACGGGGACCGCCGACTGGGAGCCGTTCGACTCGCCGCTCGTCGGCGTGTACCCGGCCGTCTCGATGGTGAGCGCGGCGTAGCCAAGCGCCCGCGCGAGGACGTTCTCCTCCAGCGTCAGCGTCTGGACCTTCGAGAGGGGGATCGTCCCGCGGTACTTCTGGAGGAGCCCGCGCTCGTAGCGCAGTTCCTCCTCGCCCCGGTCCAGCCGGAACCCGTAGTAGCGGGCGGCGTTGAGCACGCCCGAGGCGAGCGCGAGCACGACGACGGCCGCCAGCGCCGCCAGCGGCCCCAGGAACGCGCCGACGAGGCTGTCGAGGCCGAACCCGTACTCCCACCAGTTGTCCGGCTGGGCCATCGAGACCGCCGACGGCGCGAAGATGGAGGCCCCGAAGAAGAGGAGGGAGGCGAGCCGGAGGTCGACGGAGATCAGCGCGAGGATCCCGAGTTCGCGGTCGGTGATCGAGAACACCGTCTCGAAGCGCTCCTCGTCGGTCGCGGTCGTCTCGCCGTCTTCGGCCTTCGCCGCCCGGCTCAGGCGGCTGATCTCAGACTGGAGCCGTTCGGCGTCGTCGACGCCGACGTACTGCAGTTGCGCTTCCGTCCCGCCGCCGCCGGCGGTCTCCAGGCCGACCTCGGCGATCCCGAGCACGCGCTGGACGACGTTCTGGCTGATGTCGACGTTCTGGATGCGCCGCAGCGGGATCTCCCGCTTGCGCCGCGAGAGCACGCCCGAGCGGATGTCGAACGTGTCAGCGGTGAGTTCGTACTCGAAGCGGCGGTAGCGGGCGACGAAGTAGCCGACGAACGCCGCGATCCCGAGGACGACGGCGACGACCGCGCCGATCGCCAGCAGGCTCCGGCCCGACCCGAACAGCGCCGACACGCCACCCCCACCGAAGATGAAGATGGCGACGACGATGCTGATCCCCTGCTGGGCGATCTGGTAGGGGATCGTCAGCGCGTTCAGCTTCTGTGGCCCCTCGATGCGGGGCGTCACCGCCGAGGGACCGGCGCTCTCGGCCTCCTCGGCGGCGGCCTCGCCGACCGTCTCGCGGTCCGCGTCCGCCGGCCGGGCGTCGTCGGCCGCCGGGCCGTCGCCCGGCGGGATGTCGGCTGGCGAGTCGTCGGTCGGGCGGTCGTCGCTCATACTGCGTCTTCGTCCTCGGAGGCGATCGCGAGCCGTTCGAGCCGGGACTGCAGGTCCTCGGCTGTGTCGGGCGTGAGTCCGGGGATCGTCACGTCGGCGCCGCGGGAGCCGGCGGTGTAGACGACCAGCGTCGAGAGACCGAGCACCCGCTCGAACGCCGAGCGGCGGGTGTCGATGTGCTGGACGCGCACGTAGGGCACCACGGTCTGAACCTTGGTGAGGACACCCCGGGTGAGGTACAGCGACTCCTCGCGGACGACGTAGCGCCACGACCGGTAGAGGAAGACGGCGCGGACGGCGCCGTACACCGCGAACAGGAGGAACAGCCCCGCTCCGACCGCGACGGCGCTTCTCGTCCGGTCGTAGGGGAGGTACTCGGCCGCGACCGCCCAGGTGATGAACCCGGCGACCGCCGCAGTCAGGAGGGCGCCGACGAGCGGGCCGACGATCCACTCGATCCGGACCTTCGGGTGCAGCGTCCGGGATTCCCCCGGCGTCTCGACGGACTCGGCGACCGGCCGGTCCGTCTCCCCGGATGCCGGGCCGTCGTCGCTCTCCCTGGGCTCGTGGTCGGCCGGCGACCGATTCGACGTTGTCGCCGTGTCGCCGGGCGCTTCCGTGTCGGCGTCGCCCTCGACGGACTCGGCGTCCGCGGAGACGCTCTCGGCGGGCGGCGCGGCGCCGTCGGGGGGCGGGTCCGCCTCGTCGCCGTCGTCGCGGGGATCTGTCATCGCCTCAGTCGTGGGCCGGGCGCGGTTTAGTGGTATCGGCCCCGTACGCGGACCGCTCCGGGCCGTCGGTCCGCAGTCCTCACTCGTGCCCCGACACCCGGACCGGCTCGTACGGCTCCTCCAGATACTCGGTGTCGGACTCCGACAGCGAGATGTCGAGCGCCTCGACGGCCTGTTCGAGGTGTTCGATACTCGTCGTGCCGACGATGGGCGCGTCGACGGGCTCCTTGTCGAGCAACCACGCCAGCCCGATCTGGGCCATCGTCGCGCCGTACTCGTCGGCCAGTTCCTCGACGCGCTCGTTGATCTCCCTCCCGCCGCCCTCGAAGTAGGGGTGTTCGCGGGCGTAGTCGTCCGTCTCGCCTCGCGTCGTCGCGTCGTACTCCTCGTGCGGGCGGGTGAGGTAGCCCCGCGCCAGGGGACTCCAGGGGATGACGCCCACGTTCTCCTGCTGGCAGTAGGGCAGCATCTCCCGCTCCTCCTCCCTGTAGAGGAGGTTGTAGTGGTTCTGCATCGTCCCGAACCGTTCGAGGCCCAGCCGCTCGCTCGTGTGCAGCGCGTCGGCGAACTGGCGGGTCCACATCGACGAGGCGCCGACGTACCGGACCTTCTCCCGGCGAACGGCGTCGTCGAGCGCCCGCAGCGTCTCCTCGATCGGCGTGTCGTAGTCCCAGCGGTGGATCTGGTAGAGGTCGACGGTGTCCATCCCCAGCCGGTCGAGGGAGTTGTCGAGTTCCTGCTCGATGGCCTTCCGCGAGAGGCCGCCCGAGTTGGGGTCGTCGTCGTCCATCTGGAAGAACCCCTTCGTCGCGACGACGCTCTCCTCGCGGTGTCCCTCCAGCGCCTTCCCGAGGACGCGCTCTGACTCGCCCCGGGAGTACATGTTGGCGGTGTCGAAGAAGTTGATGCCCAGGTCGCGGGCCCGTTCGACGAGTTCGATCCCTTCCTCCTCGTCGAGGACCCACTCGCGCCAGTCCGACGAGCCGAAGCTCATGCACCCGAGACAGATGCGGCTGACCTCGACGCCGGTCGATCCCAGTGTGGTGTACTCCATACGCCAGGGAGGGCGTCGCGGCGCAAAAAGGTGGGTTCCCCGGGTGCTGTCGCCGGCTCTCCGGCTGTGACCGGGGGTCGGCCGCTCCGACGGCTCAGAGCCCCTCGGGGTCGGTCCGGGCGACGAGCCGGCGGGCGCCGACGAACAGGACGACCGCGGCGACGGCGTAGGCGGCGACGTGCAGCGTCGTCGTCGCCGTCGAGCTGTCGACCGCGAGTTTCGCGACGGTCGTCGCCGGGTGTTCGGGGGCGAACGTCAGCAGGCCGAACCCGAAGATCACCAGCACCGAGTACAGTAGCTGCGCCTGCCGGCGCTTGGCGGTGAGCACGCCCAGCGAGAGCCCGAGCGTCACAACGAGCGTCGTCAGCGCGGTCACGACGAGCAGGATCTGGGGAACGTTCGAGACGGCGATGCCGTTGAACCCGAGCAGGCCGATCCACAGCGCGGCCTGTGCGGGCGCGATGAGGACCATCGCCAGGGCCTTCCCGTCGACGATGTCGACCAGCGACAGCGGCGCGACCCGCAGGAGTTCGAGCGTGCCCCGTTCGATCTCCTCGGTCAGCGCGTCGACGGCGACGGAGCCGCTGATAAAGGGCGGAAGGAACAGGAGCAGCGGGACCAGCACCGTGTAGGTGAACCCGAAGTAGGGGCTGGCGTCCACGTCCTCCGGCAGCGGGACCGGCGAGTTGTCGAGGTGGTCGGCGCGGGCGATCCGCTCGGTGCGCTCGACCGATTCGAGCAGCGTGCGCACCTGGTCGACGATCAGCGTCGTCTCGATGCTCTCCTGTGGGGCGATCACCGCCACGTCGATCCGGTCGCCCGAGTCCGTCGCCAGCAGCGTCGCGTGGACGCTCCCGTCGTGGTAGGCGTCGCGGGCGGCGTCGGGGTTCGGATAGACGATCGCGCGGACGCCCTCCTGGTCGTTGGCCGCGCGGACCAGCGCGTCGTCGTGCTCGCCGGCGACGCCGAGGACGACCTCCCCGGCCGAGACGGACCCGGGGCTGTACAGCGACGTGAGCCCGACGACGAGGAACGACGAGAACGCGGCGACGAACAGCTGGATCAACAGCGCGAGGACGATCGTCTTCTCGCGGCTGAGCGAGGCGAGGTCGCGCTTCGCGATGGTGAGTCGCGGGTCGGCGAGCAGCGACCGCACTGCGGAGTCGTCGCCGCCGCTCGGTTCCCCGTCGCTCGGCGCGCCGATACTCGGCCCGTCGCCGGACTCGGCAGCCGCCGACCCCGGCTGCGGGGCGGGCGCGTCCTCACCGGACAAGGGTACTCACCACCGTCAGGTTGTAGGCGACGTGAACGACGACCGCGACGGCGAGGGCGACCGCGTACGAGCGCGGCCCCCGGCGAGCGCCGAGTGCCGATATCGACGCCGTGACGACGTGCAGCGCCAGCGGCGCCAGCAACAGCGCCCCGACGAGCAACGGGAGCGAGACGCCGGTCGCCACGAGCGCCTGCTCGCCCATCGCGGCCTGGCCGACGGGGAGCGTCTGCAGGTCGGCGAGTCGGACGATCAGCGTCAGCTTCTCCGCGAGGAAGAACCCGAGGCCGCTGAAGGCGCCGACGACCAGCGCCGTCCGCAGCCGGTCGTCGAACAGCGCGTGGGCGTAGCCGGCGTAGACGTGGAGGCTCTTGGCGAGTTCCTCGACGACCGCGATGCCGGCGAGCAGCGCGACGACGATGATCCCGACCGGGAGCTCCGCCTGCCAGAGCGGGTACGCGAACGCGACGACGACCAGTTCGGCGACGAGGACGAACGGCAGCAGGACCGCGGTCACGAGCGCGACGCTGCGGCGCCGTTTGATCGGCCCGGCCAGCGCGTCGAGTACCTTGTAGGGGATCGGCCGCTGGGTGAACATGTCCTCCTCGCGGTAGAGGCCGGCGCCCAGTCCGAAACAGACCAGCGCCGTCAGCGTCGGCGGTAGCGTCGAGAAGACGAACTGCCCGAGGCCGATGGCCTGGCCCTGCAGGTCCCGGACGACGAGCGTCAGCGGCGAGATGAGCGCGATGGGCGTCACGTCCGTGAAGATCGCCGGCACGAACGCGTAGGAGGTGAGCGTGACGGTGATCGTCACCGTGACGAAGGTCAGCTCCTTGAACGACCGCGCGAACATCGCGCCGAGGAAGGTCGCCGCGAGAAAGAGGAGCGCGAGCGGGACGATGGCGAGTACGGAGACGACCGAGCCGGCGAGCCCGAGGCCGGCCTGGAGCGCGACGGTGATCGCCGCCGCGACGCCGATAGCGGCCGCGAAGTACGGCAGCGTCTTCCCGACGATGATGTCCCCGCGGGAGACGGGCGCGACCAGCAGGAGTTCGCCCCGGCGGTTGATCCGCTCGCTGAGGATCGTCGACCCGTAGGCCTGGATCACGAAGTTCAGCGGGAGGACGAACACGAACGCGAGCACGAGCGACCGGAAGGGGAAGGGGGGCGTGATGTCCGACGGCGCACCGGTGGAACTCCCGCCGGTCAGCCGCGCGCCGATGCTCGACCCGGCGACGTTCGAACCCTCGCCCGGCCGCGTGACGCCGTCGGAGCCGTCGCCGCCGCTCCCGCCGTCGCCGGAGTCACCGCCCGCCGATCCGTCGGTCTCGTCGGCGGCGCCGTCCGCGGATTCACCGCCGGTTCCGTCCCCGCCGTCGCCCCCCTCACCGGCCGAGCCGTCGCCGTCCCCGGCCTCGTCGTTCTCGTCGGTCTGAATCGGGATCGTCTGCGTCTGTGAGGCAGTGACGCGAGCGGAATCGCGGTCCACGTAGGTCAGGTTCACGACGACTGGGAACGCCGCCGACTGGTTGTCCTCGGTGTCCATGATCCCGTCGTTGTACCGCTTGACGGTCGACCGCAACTCCGAGACTGCGGCCCGCCCCTTCGTCGAGTCGGCGTACTCGCGGACCTGGGGGCCGACGATCATGATCTCCTGATACCCCGCCTCGACGGCCGCCGAACTCGGGTCCTGTACCCGGAACGTCGGGTCGAGGTAGACGGGGTCGTAGAGGGGGTCCTCCTGGACGACGCCGACCCGGTAGATCCCCTGGTCGAGCGCGACGCCCTGGCTCACCGCGACCGGCGCCATCGCGCCCAGTCCCAGGACCGCCAGCAGCGCGATGGCGGCGGTCCGCCGGTCGACACCGCCCGCGTTCTTCGTCACCTCCCAGCGGGCGATCCGGGCGACGTTCTCGACGCGCGTACGCAGCCAGCGGGCGAGTCGGCGACTGTGGGACGAACCGCCCTCGGACGGGGCGTCGTCGCCGTCGACCGGCGGCGCGCCGCTCACGGCCGCGGCCCCGAGGTCCGCTCGGCCTCGGGGTCGGACTCGGCGACGTTGAGGAACACCTCTTCGAGACTGGACTCCTCGGTCCGGATGTCGACGACCTCGCCCCCGGCCTCGCGGGCCGCCTCGCGGGTCTCGTCGACGGCATCCATGCTCTCGACGACGCGCCGGTAGTGGCCGTTCTCGCGGGCGCTATCCGGTACTTCGACGGTCGTGTAGACGTGGTACTCCGTCCGGCCGTACTCGGCCTGGAGTTCGTCCAGGTCGCCCTTGGCGACGATGCGGCCCTCGTTCATGATGGCGACGCGGTCGCAGATGCTCTCGACGTGGTAGAGATTGTGAGCGCTGAAGACGATGGTCTTGCCCTGCTCGCCCAGCTCGCGCGTGAAGTCGATGATGTAGTTGGTCGTCAGCGGGTCGAGGCCGCTGCCGGGTTCGTCGTAGATCAGCACGTCGGGGTCGTTGATGAGCGACCGCGCGATGGCGACCTTCCGCTTCATCCCCTTGGACATGTCGCCCAGCGGGCGGTCGCGGTGGTCGAGTTCCAGCCGTTCGAGCGTGTCGTGGATCCGCCGGTCGGCGACGCCGTCGGGCACGTCGTAGAGGTCCGCGAAGAAGTGCAGGTACGAGACGGGCGTCATCTCCTCGTACAGCGGCGACTCCTCGGGGAGAAAGCCCAGCCGCTTGCGCATCTCGGTCTCGTCGGCGTCGTAGCCGGCGACGGAGACCTCGCCGTCGGTCGGTTCGACGAGCCCCGCCAGCATCTTCAGCGTCGTCGTCTTCCCGGCCCCGTTCGGGCCGATGATGCCGAAGACCTCTCCTTCCTCGACCGTGAACGTGCTCCCCTCCACCGCGACGAAGCCGCCGTACTCCTTGCGCAGGTCGCGGGCCGTGATCATTCGACCGACCCTTGCGGGTGGGGGATTGTATAGGTTCGTCCCCCGTTATCGGATCTGGGGATGGCACGAACGACCAACTGTGGGGCTTTCGGTGCCCGTGACGGACGGTCGCGGTGCGGTCGGCGCGCGCTGGAGCGCGCTTTCATGCGCGCGACCGTAGCCGCGCGAGGGATTCGCGACTCGCGTGTCGCGAATCGGCTGGGGAGGCTCGTGGCCGTCTGCGGTGCGGTTGCGGTGCTGTCCTGGCGGACTGAAAGGGCGAGGCGCGCTCGCGTCCACTTCAGTCGCCTGAGCGGGCCCTATCCGCGCGGGCGGTGCGGAGAGCGCGGATATCCCGCTCAGCGACCGCGAGCGCGCCGAGGGCTTTCAACACTCGCTGTCGAGTGCGGTCGAGTCGACTGCTAGCGAGCGCGTCGAGGGCTTTCAGCACTCACCGTCGAATGCGGTCGAGTCGACTGCTAGCGAGCGCGTCGAGGGCTTTCAGCACTCACCGTCGAATGCGGTCGAGTCGACTGCTAGCGAGCGCGTCGAGGGCTTTCAGCACTCACCGTCGAATGCGGTC